>NZ_JAAXMS010000005.1:0-356802 GCF_012290005.1 Crateriforma spongiae | reverse complement strand
ATCGTCACCCCAATCGTGCTGTTGTCGCCAAGCGTACGCCCATCGATCGACAGCTTCAGTTGGACTTCGGAACTGACGTGAAAAAATACCGAATAGGTTTCGCCGGGATCACGCATGATCAAACGCCCATCACGTCGCAATGACCGGTCATGAGTGTTCGGATTGGCGAGAAACGCGTTCCCCGCCACGGGAACCTGCCACTGTTTTGCATGAACGATCGATACTCCGATCGCGTTGGTGGCAATCATCGGCAGAAGCAAGGAAGCGATGAATCGAAAATGCATAGCAGTCTTTTTCGTTTGATCGGAAGGACAGGACAGCCGTTCAAAATCGACGAAAATCCGGCGTTTGAACAGACAACGGGCCGTCGCCCCCCAAGAAAAAGTCGATGGGACACAACCGGCCGCCGCACGTCAGTTCGCTGGCCGCGCCGCCGATGGGGTTTTCTTCGGCCACATATCCGGACACGATGGGCAACCAATTGGACCGACAAAATCATTGTTGTGTTGTCCATTGACGCCCCAAACCCCCATCAAAGCGAGACCACCATGGCAACCGCCAGCGCACGTCACATCCTGGTTGAAACCGAAGACGCATGTCAGGACTTGAAGGAACAGATCGAAGGCGGGAAAGACTTCGGCGCCATCGCCGCAGAATTCTCGGCTTGCCCGTCCGGAAAGTCCGGCGGCGAACTGGGGACCTTCAGCCGCGGTCAAATGGTGAAGGAATTTGACGACGTCGTGTTCACCGGCGAGCTGAACAAGATTCACGGCCCCGTGAAGACACAGTTCGGGTACCACCTGATCGAAATCACCAAGCGAGTCGATTGATTCGACATCGATCAATCGCCCGCGGCGTGCTCTGATCGCCGCCACGTGACGGGGTAGGGCACCGACCGGCAAGCCGATACCGTCAAGTTTAGGTCGATCGGACTTATTTCAAATCGCCCCGCAATTCCGCAGCGACCGTCAGGTAATAATTCCGGGCTGTCGCATTGACCATGTCTTGGGCTAATTGCGTCAACGCTTGGGCTTTGATTTGCTTGGCTTCCCGATCGTTGGGTTCGATCGCTAACAAATGATCGGCCAACTGCGCGGCCCACTGGGCATCGCCTGACGCAACGGCCTCGTGCGCCTTGGCGGTCAATTGGTCCGGTCCGCCGGCCAGATCGGCGACCCGCTGAGCTTCCGACTTCGGTGACAACGGAAACAAATGGGTCGCATTACCGTCAAACCACCCCACATATCCGTTGAACACACTGCGGATTCCCCATTCGGGATGTCCATAAAACGGTTGCAGGTAGTCTTTTCCGGCCAAGTCCTCGGGCAGCTGAACGTATTCGACCAGCTGATCCGGTGTCATTCCCCGGTTCATCCCTTCGACGGTCTTGTCATGAATGAACCGCAACGCGTTGTGATAGTCCGACAGCACCTCTTAAACCTTTTGTGCACCAAGCACCGGGTTGGTATGACCACCGACAAGAGCTTGGGCCTGATGATCCGCCAACTTTTGTAAGCTGTCGGCCCATAGACGCACACTGCGATTGGGAGCCCCACGAATGGCATACAGGTTGGGGAACGAGCGATAGAAATTGTCACCAGCGAACAGTGCTTTTGCGGCCGGATACCAGACGAATAACTGGTCATTCGTTTCACCGGGCGACGAGACCAATTCAAGTTGGATCCCAGCGATGTTCAATGATTGTTGATCCCCTCGCAGAAAATGCGTCGGGCTGGTCTTGTCATCGGACGAGAACACCGCACCGCCACGCTTGGGGTATCGCACCGGTGCCACGCCGTTATTGATTCGTTGATCCGGTGGCAGCCGAAAGCCGGCCTGCCGAGCACCTCGCATCTTTTGCACCGTCAAGTCGCCACTGAGCCAACCGCGTGCCTCACTGCCGAAATTCTCGTGAGCCCAAATCTGAGGTCGCGATTCCCCAAGAAATGCGGCTGCACCGCCGGTATGATCGCCGTGCGCGTAGGTGAAGATGATCGCTTTGACGGGCAGGTCCGTGATCTTTCGGAATTCCTCGGCGATACGACCGGCATCATCCAGAGTCATGCCCGTATCAATGATCACCACCCCGTCGTCACCGACAATCATCGACACGTTCGAAACGCTGTAGCCGACTGCCGTGTAAGCGTTATCGGCGATCTTGAAAATACGCTCTTCGAATTGCTTGCCTTGCGCAGTCAATCGCGCTGCGGCATCACCGGCGCCAAGAACGATGATCGGCTGCAATGCTGCCAGGAAGACGATGGTTGCCAATAACAGAGGTTGTCCTGGTGAGTAATAGGGGAAAGCGAAGGTGAAAGGAGTCGTGCGACGGTCGGTCAAGTACGGCTTTTCTTTGAAACCATCGAACAGCCGGACTTCGTGCAAAGTAGGGGCGGTTGATTTCCCCCATTGATTCGATGCACCTTTCGGTCATCGTCGCTCTCCTGCGCAGCCATCGCGAGATCAAGCTTGGGATACTTTCCCGGATTGTGTTGGCGGGATCAGGTGACCGCGTGGGTTTTCAGTTGGTCAAAGTAGGTCTGCCAAGTCTGGTGTTCGCGACCGGCAGCCGCCAGGAAATCGCTGGGATTGTCGACCGCTCCATTGCGGATGCCTTCATAGATCCCCGCGATGATGTTCCCTAAGAATTCCCCCAGTTCGTCGACACGGTCCTTGCGATACTCATCCACGGACATCGCTCGGTAGCTCAGGTTCGTTCCAAAGGCAGCGTTCAGATAGTCGGCCAACTGTTGCTGGGTGATCGCTTGGCCGTGCAGGTTATAAGTTTGGCCGTCGTGTTTGGATTCCGTAAGCATCCGAGCATCGATTTAGAACGACACGACCATGTGCCACAGGAAGGCGTAAGCCCAAGCGTCGATCCCTTGCCAAGACGACCGGACAACGGATTCGTCACCGGTCATTTCCGGCCAATCTTGTCGAACGGCTGCCCATGGTTGGACAACGCCGGCGGGACGATCGGACTCGTCACCCACGTATCGCCCGTTGGCAGGCTTTGCGATGCTCGATTCGACCGGCATGCTGCCCGAGGACTGTGAATAGGTCCCGAAATCACGGAAGGTCTCGGTCATGACCCTCAGATTCTCGATACTCGTGTCGTTCTGCATGATCGCACCCGCGTCGGCAATGTAGCCACCATCGACGGCGACCTCGGCGATCACTTTTTTACAAAACCGGCGGACGTCGTCGGCGTCCGCAAAGCTGAGCAACCGATTGGGGATCCCGCCGCTAATGGCGAACTTATGTCCCAGTTTTTTCTTGGCTTCAAACACATCGTCTTGATCACAGTGGACGATGATGCTGCCGGCGGGCAATTCTAAAAACGCATCCCAATGGTGATGCCATTTGCCTTCGGCATAGAACAGGGTTTGATGCCCATCGGCCCACAGTTCTTCAATGATCGGCTTCAGTGTCGGCCAATAGAATCGATCAAACTGGTCTTGGTTGATCAGTGGCACGCAACCGCGGTGCATCCAGATCGTGACGGGCAACACACGATCGGGGTCCGCCGACGCCTTCGCCACTTCCAGCATATGCGGCATCAACGCTTCAACAGCCGCCATGACTTCGGCCGGGCGTTCGAACAAATCGTATGTCATCCCCAGATAACCACGAAACTTGTCGGCAATGATGTCAAAGGGACTCTTCAAGATCCCGCAAATCGCAGCAGGTGTTTGACACTCGACGCGCAGTTGCTGAACCGCTTGTCCCAGCGCGTTGAAGTATTGCATGACCGCCATTCCGCCCTTCAACCAAGCCAGATTATTCTCCGTGGTATTGGACTGACCCGGCCCGCAGACGCGAGACTGTGTCCGAGGCATCCACGTTTCCAGCAGAAAGCCGGTCGGGTCGGCAGCTAATGCCTGGTATTCGTCGCTCCGCATCCACGCCTGATCTTCCGGCGGTTCTTTGTACTGAAAACAGTTGTTCGCATCCAAACCGACACCCGGAATGGCCAAGTATCGTGTTCCCATCAACTGGGGAATCAGCCCCCAGACGTAGACCATGTTTGGAACGACCGCGTCCCACCCAAATTTCTTTGCCGCGACACGAACCGCTTCGAAAGCCTTTTCATAATCTTGCGTCACGTCTTGGCACGTCATGCCGGCAATCGTTGCCGTCGCCTCGGCGACGAACGGCCGGATCGGGATGCGGTCCGGCGTGCCGTTGGCCATCGCGACGCGATAACGCTGCAGTCTTTCTGCATAAGTGTCATCGTTCATGGTGCTACCAGTGCGCCCCCATGCGAATCTCGGTCCCCGTCTCCCAACGATCAGCGATCAAGCCCCCGACGATCAGCGATCGAGTGGGTAGGTCAACCAACCGTTGCGTCTATTGTCGCGGCGCATGATTGCTTCGGTGGCCGCCCAAGACAGATTCGCGAGAGTTTTGACCGGATCAGGACGACATGTCGCACCAAGCCATCCACCGATGAATCGCCCCGGCCAAATTCCTCTTTCGGCAACGCCCCCCAAGTCTTTGTCCAGTGTATTGAACACCAGATGGTTTGCCGGTCGCCTTGTGGATCGTGAAGTTGGCTCGATGGTGAAGCGAGACCGAGCCTCGGCGGTTCTCGGTCGCATTCTTGTGAATAGGATTCGGCGACAGCGACGTATGGATATTGTGTTGCTGGACTCTGCAATCCGATTTCCTGCCCGCCGAAGCTTTCGACCGACGAATTTTCAATGAACCCCGCAAAGCTGTTGTTGCCAGTTTTGGCCACCGCACTGTTGTTGCATCCCGTTTGCGTTGCACAGCAGGGAAATACCAAACCCGACAATTCAATCCGCAAGAGATCAGCGAACAAGAAACGGCAGCGGCCAACAGAAGAAATCCTGAAAGAATTTCCGCCGGTCGATGGTCGCTGGACCGTCGGGCGGGCCAACGCATGGTATGCGAAACAACCTTGGTTGGTCGGATGCAACTATTATCCCGCGACGGCGATCAATCAAATCGACATGTGGCAGTCGTCGACGTTTGATCCGGAACAGATCGACAAAGAACTCGGTTGGGCCGAAGACATCGGCATGAATACCCTGCGGGTCTACCTACATGACTTGGTCTGGGCCGATGACGAAGATGGCTTCTACGGACGCATGGACCAGTTCTTGGACATCTGCGCAAAGCACCAAATTCGGCCATTCTTCGTCTTCTTTGACGACTGTCACTTTCCGAATCCCGAACTGGGACCGCAGCCGTTGCCAGTTAGGCGTTACCACAATTCGGGTTGGCGAAACTGTCCGGCGCGTGATCTGGCGGTCAGGTTTGCTGAGGGCAATGCAACCGTCGATGAAGACGCACGTCTGCGTGGTTACGTCCAAGGCACAATGCGACGCTTTGCCAATGACGACCGCGTGTTGTTCTGGGAACTGTACAACGAACCGGGTCGCGGCAAAGGCGAATCGGGAGACATGGCCAAACAAAAGGGCTCGAAAACCAGCATGGGAGATCGATCCAAACGCTTGGTCCACCAGTCTTGGGTGTGGGCACGCGAAGTCAATCCATCGCAACCGATCACCAGCAATTCGGCCGGCAGCGTCGGAGCGGGGAATATCGCAATCAATCGTGCCAATGCTGACATCCATTCCATCCACAGTTACAGCCCTCCGGTGGAACTGGAGGAATTGATTCTGGACTACAAGCAAGACGGGCGTCCTGTGATCATCACCGAGTGGCTAGCACGGACTCGTGGAAGCACGGTCCAAGACTGCTTGCCGGTTCTGAAGAAGCACCATGTCGGCGCGGTCAATTGGGGATTCGTCTCCGGCAAATCAGGAACGATTTGGCCTTGGGAAAGCCGCAAAGGCAAAGACTTGGTTGCCGAACGACGCAGCGGCAACGTGGTGGCCCCCGGCGAAGCCTTTCCGGAACCGGAGTTGTGGTTCCACGATTTGTTGCGTGCTGATGGAACGCCGTTTGACGCCCAAGAGATTCAGATTTTCAAGAAACTGACCGGCCCGAGATTGCAAACCGATTGATCGGCGTGCGTTTGCCCCATTGTATCAACGAAAACGCCAAATCCTTATTGCGTCGGCGGGTCATTCATTCCCGATCAAAACCGTCGCCCGAATTGTATGGCCCGTGGGTGCCGGTTTTCGGCGACACGCATCACAAGGATTGGGACAAGTATCGTTTGCCCGAAGGATCACGACACGGATGCATGTTGCCGATTTCCATGTCGCAGCATCGGGCACTTCGCCAGGTCTTTCCCGTCGACCGGGACGAACCGAATTGATGCGGTTCGCCGGATCGATCTTGGTCAACCGATTTCGGGCAATTCCCAACCGTTTCGACGAGGACGATCCAGCAACGCGTTGGCTTCGTCATCGTTGGGAAATGTTTCCGTTTCGGGGTCCCATTGCAAACGCCGTCCCAGCATGCGAGTGATGACGATCAGGTGGCTGATCGAGGCCGTGCGGTGTCCGATTTCCACATCCGCATTGGGCTTTTCACGTGAACGGATACAATCAAACCAGTTGTCGACATGGCCGCGTGCGATCAAGTCGTCGCCTTCCCATTTCGCCGCTAGTTCCGGATCCGGCGGATCGGACACGAAATCTGGTGGGTTGGTGGTGTACTTGTTGCGATTGATTTCCATCTTGCATTTCGAACCGGTGAACACGGCACCCAACTGAGGCCCACGTCGTGGTTCTTTGTCTGGAAAGCTCAGTCGCACATGAACTCCGTTGGCATAACGAAAATCCACGCGTGCTTGCGGGCCTTCATCCACCGGCCAGAATTCGACAGGACCGGTTTGATCGGTTCCCAAAGCGTACTGCACCATGTCATAGGCATGGGCGCCCATGCCGGTGACCTGCGAATTGGCATAGTCACGCCAGTTGCCCCACCAGCGTCCATTCTTGACGGTCCAGTGCTGAAACAATTCGTGATGAAATGGATGCACCGGAGCTTGTCCCTGCCATAGATCCCAGTTGACGCCTTGGGGAATCGGTTCGGCGGGCAACCCTTTGGCGGGATAAGGATTGGGGCCTCGAAAGTTGACGCATTCAACGGCTCGGATGTCACCGATCCCACCGTCACGGACAAACTCGCACGCGAACTGGTTCATTTCCATCGTTCGCTGTTGGGTACCCGTCTGAACAACTCGATCGTATTGACGTGCCGCATCAACCAAGGCACGGCCTTCGCGCAGATACAACGACAGGGGCTTTTCGCAATAGACGTCTTTTCCGGCTTGGCATGCAAGGATGCTGGCCAACACGTGATGGTGATCGACGGTCGCCACCATCACCGCGTCGATGTCTTTCTGGTCAATCAGTTTGCGATAGTCTTGATAGACCCGCCAATCGGCTTGATTCCTCTTTGTCACTTCCTCGGTTTTGCGAAGATCCGCGTCACAAATCGCCACGACACGTCCGGAATTCGGAATGTTGCGGGTCAATTGATCGCCCCGCATGCCCATGCCAATGATGCCCACATTGATTCGATCATTGGCACCGGGTGATGAATCCGATGCCAACACGTGCCGCGGAATGATGGTGGGAACGGCGAAAGCCGCTGATGCCGTCGTGGCCGCCCGCTTGATGAAACTTCGTCGGCTACGACCGTGGTTGCATTTGGCGGTCATCCGAAAACCTTTTCTTAAATGCGGATGGGCCAAAACTTGCGGGCGGCACGACCGGCAGGCAAGAGTCAGCCCCAGTGTTGTTGGGTCGTCAGGCCACCTGTACCGCCGCGGCGCGCCGGTCAGCTTTCGTCACCTGACAATAGGTAGGCGATCAAATCACGGATCTCGTGGGCGGTCATTGTGTCCAAAAGGCCGCTGGGCATGATGGACGACATCAATTCACGACGTTCTTCAATGTCATTTTTGTCGACGTAGAAGATGACGCCATCGTTTCCAACATAGGCTTGTTTCTGGCCTTCGCGGCCGACGACCAACCCGGTCAATATTTCACCGTCCAGCGTCAACAATTGTTGCGGGCGATAATACGGTGCCATTTCCGCGTTGGGATTGACGATGTGTTTCAACAGCCAATCCCGATCAATATCGCTTTGACGATGAATGGTTGAAAGGTCCGGACCGATTTGATTGCCGCGGCCATTCATCGCATGGCACTTGTAGCACCCGCCCAAAGACGGGTGGAAAAACAAACGGCGTCCTACGGCGATGTTCCCTTGACCAGCAGCGGTATCGACCAAGGCTTGCCACCCGGACAAGTCGTCAACGCTCGGCTTGGGATCAAGTTTGCGCTCTGCCAGACCTTTGGCGACCAATGTCCGTTTCGCTTCGGCCGATACCGCGGCATCCGCATCCTTGGTCAATCGTTGCAACAGTTTGTCGAAGCCCGCCGCATCCACCAGCCCGGCAATCGCATCAGCTCGGGTGACCGAATCGATGGAATCGTCTGCGGCAACGTCCGCAAGCACTTTCGCGCGATCCGGTTTCGGATGCAGTGCCAGCGAACGAACTGCTTCACGTTGGACTGCGGTCACATCCGATTGAACAAGCGTTGCCAAGACCTTCACAGTCATCCCGGGATGATCCGCGCGGATGTTTCGCAGGGCTAGGGATCGTAGCGAAGCTGGCTTTTGCGGATCGACGGCTAAATCCAACAACGTTTGATCCGGTGAAAACTCTTTCCCGTCGCCTTCGCTAATCGCGGCCAACGCCGCCACGATCGATCGCAGATCACGAGGCCGCAGATCGCCGCGTTGAAGCGTGCGTTGCAAATCCGACCGGTACTGGTCCAGGCCTTCGTCGGCGATCCATTTGATGCCGATAAATCGGACCTCCGAATCCGGGTCGTTCAAAAGTGATGGTATCGCTTCGATGAAGCGTCCCTGACGTCCCCGGCCGTTGTCGATCCGCTTCAGGGCCACCGCATAGTTCGCCTTGGCGGTTGCACTTTCGAAATGCTGCCACCCCATCGGATCAAGCAAATCGGGCGTCGACACCAACGATGCAATCGCTCGGGTTTGAGCATACGGATCGTCGCTGCCCAGCCGTCCCATCGCTTCATCGAACGAAAGTCTGGAACCGTCGTCGCGTGGGCGTGCATCCAAATCCACGGGTTGCTTCAACTTCACACGCCAAATTCGACCATGTCCGTGAACGGGATACGAGATCTTGACCCAGTCGGTGAAATACAACTCCGTCCGGTCCGGCGAATAGGCAAAATGCACCGGCCGAAAATCATCTGGACCGCTTAGAAATGGTTCGCGTGAGGCGACGAAAGATTCCCCCTTGGTCGTCAAACCATGCAGATCGACGCGATTATCGGTCCACGAGGCACTGAGCAATTGTCCCGGACCAAAAGAAATCAGTCCACAAGCAGCTTCCCCCAATGCCCCGATCATGCCCAGCGTTCCGGGGTTCTCGCCGTACCAACAAACCAGTGGATGTCGCCCGGAACGACCATACCGGTATTCGTAACCAAAGTCGGCACCGGGAATGACATGCAACAAGCGATTGGGCGGAGTCGCATTGGGATCGTTGTCGGTTGAAAACAGATTGCCTTTCAAGTCGTACGCCATGCCAAAGGCGTTCCAATGCCCGGTCGACAAGCGTGTCAGTTGGCTGCCATCGGTCCGACATCGGTAAGTCGATCCGCCCTCGGCACCCCCGGAAAGCTCCGTCCCATCCGAACCGACGAATCGGTAATCGGCGCCCAAGTTTTCGCCGAATCCGAACGCCAACCAATCGGGCTTGGCCGGATCGATCGCCAGCCCGCCGACGCCGTTGTGCGGGTAATTGCCATCAGTTTCGCAGACGACCAACTTCTCCGGTTCCCCGTCGGCTGTTGCTTTGCTGGCTGCGTTGGGGAAGCGGCCGATGAACCATCGCGTGCTGACATACAAGTGGCCGTCGGGACCGAACAGCAAATCGGTGCTGAAAGTGTGGCCTTCATAGAAAACCGAACGCTTATCGGCGATACCGTCCGAATCGGTGTCTTCGAACACCAAAATCCGATCCTTGTCGGGCCCCTTGTACTTTGTTTCGCGTTTGTGCGTATGGTTCTCTTGAACAAAAACACGACCGTCGGGCGCAACAGCGATTCCCACCGGTGTGACAATCTGTGGATGCGAAGCGAACAGAGTCACTTCATCAATGCTGGGGTGATGAATCTTCAGATCAAAACGGGTCGGTTCGTCCGAACCCCAGATCGCGTTTTCTTCCGCCGCCAGGTCGCTGACCAGAAACGTGACCGTCAATACGACGACGCTGCCACGCACGGCGGCACCAAAGAATCGGTTCCAATTCATCAAGCAAACCGTGGGGTGAAAGGATGAAAAGCGGATCGGTGGCCACGGACGAAGGAGGGTCACACAGCGATACGTGGATGCCTTGGGCAACGGCGATGGACCGCTATTTCAATTCTTTGCGAAGCGGTTCGTCGACAATCATCGCTTCGGGAAAATCAGCTGACTTGACGCCACCGCGTTTACGAAGCCGCTTGTTTTGCTGGCGACCACGCGGCGGGTTCAGCGGAATTTCCATGCCACCCAGATCGTCCATCATGTCGTACAAGCGTGTTTGCATCTGCTGCTTGACGTCCGCGTACTGGGGATCATAGATCAAGTTGTTTTGCTCCATCGGATCCGCTTGGATGTCAAACAATTCATCGGTGTCCCAAAGACCGTAGTAGGTCGTGTACTTGTATTGGTCGCCGCGCAACGAAAAGTGGGTCGGCGTTTGCGGATAGTTTTGTTCCCAGTAGTAGACGTACAGAAAGTAGTCTCGCCAGGGAACGTCCTGGCCCAACGCCAAAGGCAGAAAGCTCTGGCCGTCCATGTAGGAAGGTTTCTCCAGGCCCATCGCCTGCATCACCGTCGGCGCGATGTCGATGTTGGCGACCACTTCGTCGACCACCGTGCCGGCGGGCAGAATTTCCGGACACTGCATCAGCATGGGAACGCGGCTGGACGTTTCATAGGCGACGCGTTTGTCGATCAACCCGTGTTCGCCAAACATGTAACCGTTGTCGCCCATGTAAATGACCAGGGTTTCGTCATGGATGCCCAGGTCTTTCAGCTGCTGCATCACCGCACCGATGCTGTCGTCGACCGACCGCAGTGCTTCACAATAACTTTTGTAAAACGCCTCCACCGGACTGCCGGTGTGCAGTGGAAAATCCATCCCGTGCCAGCTGTTGCGTTGGTCCAATAACCAACGTGGGCGGTTTCGCAAGTTGTCCGACAGCAACGCGGACGACGATGGCAAAGTGAACGGCAATTCCGCCAAGCTGCTCTTGTATTTCGGTTCGGGCGTGAATGGACCGTGCACCGCCTTATGCGACAAGTACAGAAAGAACGGCTGATCTGCGTCGGCGTTGTCTTTAATAAAGTTCACCGCCTTGTCGGTCAGAACGGTGGTGATGTAACCGTCCTGGGGAACACGTTTGCCGTTTTCGTTGATCGTATAGTTCGGTCCTGGTGGATAGTACTGACCCTGTCCTTTGAAGCTGAACCAATAATCGAAACCGGGGCGTGGGTCATCGTTGGCACTTCCCATGTGCCACTTGCCGATGAAACCGGTTTGATATCCGGCTTTCTGTAGATACTGCGGAAAGAACACGGTGCCATCGGGAACGGCACGCTGGTTGTCGATCACGCGGTGCCGAAACGTGTACAACCCGGTCAGAATCGACGCACGGCTTGGCGAACACAGCGAAGTGGTCACGAACGCGTTCTTCAGATGCACGCCGTTCTTTGCCATCGCATCCATGTGTGGGGTTTTCGCCAACGGATGCCCCATAAAGCTCATCGCATCGTATCGATGATCATCGGAAAGGATGAACACGACGTTACGCGGCGTTACGTCTTCCATCCGCTTGGGAACGATCGTCTTGGGAACCGGCGCCACGTCGGCAGCCACCCGATTCGGTGCCACGGAAGACGACGCAACGGCAACACCGATGAAAAGCAACGAAAAACAAAGTCGGTTCATATCGTTTCCGAAGGGGTCCGGAATGAGGGATCGCGGGAAAGAAGGGATGCAGCACCCAGAATGTTAATCGCTGCATTGGACGTCGTGTTCGCGGAGGCACGACGCGACGAGGCATGTCGGATCGCAGAAATCCGGTCGGGAATGAACGATAAAGCCACGAGTCCTTCGAATTCGCATGCCAACGGGCGAATGAACCCAACCTTTGGACATTCCATGAACTTGAGAACGTCCGGAATGCCATCCGGTCCGGCTCGCGACGGTGGGCACCCTTGCTTGAAAAATCTTCAATCCGGTTTGAGCTGCGATATGAAAACGAATTTGACTCGGTGGAGGTCTTTGATCGCCGCGGTCGCTTTGATTCCCTGCCTGTACGCTTGGTCCACCTGGGCTGAATCGCCAAAGCAGACGGAAATTCCGGAGCATTCCATGCCGCAGGGTCCGTTGGGCGACGTCATCCGGTTGGGGCAAAAAATCGTCAACGAAACAGACACGCACCCGTTGTCCAAACCTTTCGTCGGAAACGCTTTGGCGTGCCGATCGTGTCACTTGGACGGCGGAACACATCCCAAGGCGGCCTCATTTTTGAACGTCGCGACGGCCTATCCGGCGTGGTCTCCGCGAGAACAGCGTGTGATCACTTTGGAAGATCGTGCATTGAACTGCTTCATGCGCAGCATGAATGGGACTCGGCCGCCCAACGGCAGCGAGGTGTCGGTCGCCATCACGACCTACATCACTTGGCTGTCAAAAGGTGAAACGATGGCGATGAATCCATCGCGACCGCTGGGGCCGAATCATGTCCAGCCACTA
The DNA here is from genome assembly GCF_012290005.1 of Crateriforma spongiae. NCBI lineage: Bacteria > Pseudomonadati > Planctomycetota > Planctomycetia > Pirellulales > Pirellulaceae > Crateriforma > Crateriforma spongiae. The sequence continues at coordinate 344,063 of NZ_JAAXMS010000005.1, read as the reverse complement.
ACGATTGATCCGTCGGCCGCGGATCGGGAACGTGGTGAAACACTGTACGCCGATCATTGCGCGTACTGTCACGGCGAGGCGGGCGAAGGCGGCGACGACGGTCCGCCGGTTTGGGGCGACGAATCGTACAACGACGGCGCGGGTCTGGCACGGAACGCGAAACTGGCATCGTGGTTGAAGGTGGCGATGCCTTTGGATGATCCCTATTTAACCGAACAGCAATCGCTGGACGTCGCGGCGTATATCAATTCGCATTCGCGACCGAAGTTCATCTTAGAAGAACACTTGCCCAGCCCCGATCGCATGGGCGAATACAACGGGCAAGAACCGCCGAAATGACCCAAACTGTTTCGGCGCTGTGATTCGCTAGCCAAGTGCCTTCTTGGAAACCGCGATGCGTTTGCGATCCAAATCCACCTCCAACACTTTGACTCTGACAACATCGCCGACCGAAACCACGTCGGATGGATCATCGACGAACTGATTGGCCAATTGAGAAATGTGAATCAAGCCGTCCTGATGCACACCAAGATCGATGAAAGCGCCGAAGTGGGTGACATTCGTGATGACGCCTTCCAGCACCATGCCTTCGCGCAGGTCATCCATCGATTGCACCGCATCATCGAATCGTGCAACCTTGAACTCACTACGCGGATCGCGTCCGGGTTTGCCCAACTCCGCGATGATGTCACGAATGGTGGGAATACCAAAGCGATCATCGACAAATGACTCGGGTTGCAATTTTTGGCTCAGCGTCGCGTTGCCGACCAGACTGTTCAGATCAGCCTTCAACTCACGCGCCATACGTCCGACGACCGGATAGCTTTCCGGGTGCACGGCAGAATTATCCAGCGGTTCATCGCCACCACGGATGCGCAGGAACCCGGCGGCTTGCTGGAACGCCTTTTTGCCCAACTTCGGGACCTGAACCAGTTCTTTGCGGTTAGAAAATCGCCCGTTGTCGTTTCGATACTGAACGATGTTCTCGGCCAACTTGGGACCGATGCCCGCGACACGTGACAACAACGGAACACTGGCCATGTTCAAGTCCACGCCGACGCGATTCACACAGCTTTCGACCGTACGGTCCAAACACTTTCGCAATTGCGTTTGGTTGACATCGTGTTGGTACTGGCCGACCCCGATCGATTTGGGATCCGTCTTGACCAGTTCAGCCAGCGGGTCTTGCAGACGTCGGGCAATGCTGATCGCACCGCGGACGGTGACATCCAAATCGGGAAACTCTTTGCCCGCCAATTCGCTGGCCGAATAGATCGACGCGCCCGATTCACTGACCATGACTTTGGTCACCGACAGTTTGTGATCGCGAATCAGTTGTCCGACGAACGCATCGGTTTCGCGTGAGGCGGTGCCGTTGCCGATCGCGATCAGTTCGACACTGTGTTTCCGGATCAATCCCAGAAGTTTCGCTTCCGCGCCCGCGGTGTCCGACTTCGGCGGTGTCGGATAGATCGTCGTGTTTTCCAGGAACTTTCCGGTCCCATCGACCACCGCAACTTTACAACCGGTGCGGAACCCCGGATCGATACCGATGGTCACACGCGGGCCGGCGGGTGGCGCCATCAGCAGTTCGTTCAGGTTTTTGCCGAAGACTTCGATCGCTTCCTGGTCGGCTTTTTCCTTCAGCATTTGCAAGACAGTGGACTGAGTCGCAGGCTGCAACAACCGCACAAAACAATCTTCGGCGGCATCGGCCAACTCGGCCGCAAACTCGAACGAACGGTTCCGCAGGAATGTCGACCGGAGGTGCGCAATCGCACGATCGTCCTCCATCTGCAAACCGATCCGCAGCACGCCTTCGGCTTCGCCACGCAACATCGCCAGCAATCGGTGCCCCGGGATTCGGGCAGCTGATTCCGATCGATCCAAATACGCTTCGTACTTTTCGGCCTCGTCCTTCTTGCCGCGTTTCACTGCCGAAGTGATCTGTCCGTACTTGGTCCCCTTTTCCACCATCCATTGGCGGACCGACGCATCTTCGCTCCACTGTTCGGCGACGATGTCCAGCGCGCCTGCCAACGCTGCATCGGCATCGGGCACATCGCGTTGGGCGTCAACGAAGTCTTGCAGGACTTGCGATTTCGACTTGGGCAACCGCGTTTGCTTCAACAGCAAATCGGCCAGCGGTTGCAGACCTTTTTCCCGAGCAATCGTCGCGCGTGTACGCCGTTTGGGTTTGTAAGGCAGATACAACGCTTCGAGCGCACGCATGTCGGTGCACTGTTCGATTTGTTTTCTGAGTTCAGCGGTCAGTGCGCCCTGTTCATCGATCGTCTTCAGCACCGTCGCCTTGCGAGCCTGCAGGGCGTTGTGTCGTTCCAAGGCGTCTTCGATCGCACGCAAAGCGATTTCGTCCAGACCGCCGGTGGCTTCTTTGCGATACCTGGCGATAAAAGGAATCGTGTTGCCTTCTTCCAACAACTCGATCACCGCAACGACCTGGTGTTCGGGAAGATTCAATTCACGGGCAATCGATTGCATGGGGCGACCGGTGATACAAGTGGACGACGAACATCACAGTGAAATCCAGCCAATGGGATAGCGACCGAACCGATGCGGTGCCAATCGCAAATTCCGGTTTCAAAGCAGCGGGCTGGCCAGGCGAAGCGAATTTTCCAAGAAACGTTCTTTGAAACTACGTTGTGCAAATTGTTCCGGATCCAAACGATCGGAATCATCCAGATAGGTTTGCTGTAGCTGACGGATTTCCGCCGCGAAATTCGAATCGTAAATGTACAACGCGACTTCGTAATTCAACCAGAAACTGCGCATGTCCAGATTCACCGTTCCGAACATCGCGTGTTGGCCATCCACGGTGATCGCTTTGGTGTGCAGCAAGCCATCACGATACAGATAGACTTCGATGTCGTGGTCCAACAAGTCTTGGAAATAAGACCGGCTGGCGTAACGCGTCAAAAACGAGTCGACTTTTTCCGGCACGATCAATCGCACCGTCACACCGCGGGCCGAAGCCCCGTTCATCGCCCGCAACAGCGATTCGTCGGGAACCAAGTACGGCGTCGTCAGCACGATTTCTTCTCGTGCGGTATTCAACAGCGTCAAGATCATTTGCAACTGGGCATCGCCCGATTGGCCGGGCCCCGACGGGATCACTTGCAGATCCGAAGGCCCGTCCGGTTCGATCAATCGCAATTTGGCACGTTCGACAAGTTCGGCCAATGGCGTCCCGGATTCCAAATTCCAATCGCCGATGAACACCGCGGCCAACAGGGCGACGGCGGAACCTTCCAAGCGGGCCATCGAATCCACCCACTGACCGACGCCGGCGTCTTGCTTGAAGAAACGCGGGTCGACAAGGTTCATGCTGCCGGTCCAGGCGATATGACCGTCAACCACCACAATTTTGCGATGCAGTCGCAAATCGGTACGGCCGACGAAGGTTCGAAACAGTCCGACGGGCAGGGCGGCATGCAACTGAACGCCGGCGTCACGCAAACGCTGGGGCTGGTCCGTTTTCCACCAAGGCCGAGCCCCCAAGGCGTCGATCAACACGCAACAGTGGACGCCACGACCGGCCGCGCGGATCAGAGCTTCCAGGACTTCGTCGGCCAAACCGCCAGGATGCCAGATGTAGAACTCCATCAGCACGCTGAATTCCGCTTGATCGACATCGCGAGCGATCGCTAGCAGGATTTCATCCGTCTTGCTGAACAGGCGATGACGGCTGCCCCGCACGGTCGGGAATCCGACCAGCCGACGACCGATCTGGTCCATCCCACGCAGCCCCGGCGTGTGATCGTCCCAACGGATGTTCGTCAGGCCTTCCACGGCAGCGGTTTCCGCGACGCGACGATAGTTTTCCCGCAAGCCTTGAAATCCGGCACGACGCCGACGTCCGATGCGTCGTTCACCGACCATGAGGTACAACGCCGAACCGAACACGGGCGTGGCCAAGATCAACAGAATCCAAGACAACGCCACGCCGGTCGCGGGCCGATTCATGATCACGCGAACCGACAAAGCGGCCACCACGGTCACGTGTGTGACGACGGCCCACGTCGAAGCATGCAAAAGAAAGTCGCTCAACCGAGTGTTCCTTTACCGAGATCGGCATCAATGGTGAACGAAGATCGCCAGATCGATGGAAGCGAACCGTGTCAGCGCGGCGCGAAACGAATGGCGGCGACCACCGGCAAGTGGTCCGATGGGAAACGGCCACCGACTTGGTCGCCAAACGTGACGTGACGACGGACTTGAACATCGGACGTGACGAAAACGAAATCGATTCGTCGTCCATCTTCCACCTTACGAAAACCCGACCATGTCGAATCGGGCCCTTGGTGCGGCGTTTGAGTGATGGTCCGTGCATCGGCCAATCGTGTTGCGTCATCTTCATCGGTGATGATCTTGTACGGCTGACTGTCGGGCTGACAGTTGAAATCGCCGGTGACGACGACCGGGTAATCTGCGGCGAACTGCTGTGCGGTCGTGCGAATGATTTTCGCGCTTTGGATACGCGACTGCGGTCCACGATGATCAAAGTGGGTGTTGATCATCCAAAACACGCCGCCCGATTTTTGATCGCGAAACTTGACCATGGTCATCAGTCGCGTGATCGCCGCATCCCAACTTTTGCTGCCGGGGACATCCGGGGTATCCGACAACCAAGCGACTTTCGTTTCCAACAATTTCAACCGATCGGCACGATAAAAGATCGGACAAAACTCGCCACCCTGCTTACCGTCGTCGCGGCCGACACCGAACCATTGGTATTCGTCCAGACGCCCGGCAAGGTCTTGAATCTGTTCCTGGCGAGCTTCCTGCAGACCGACCACATCGGAGGACTGGCGAATTCGATCGGCCACCATGTCGATACGCTTGGGCCACGCATCGGCGCCGTCTTTGGGGTTGTTGTAGCGAATGTTGAACGTCATCACCCGCAGATCGCTCGGGTCGTCGCCGGTGGCGGACTGCCGGGTTTCTTCGGCGATGGCGGCACAGGAAAATAGTGCAAGCGCCAACGAGAAAAAGACCAAACACAACGCGGGGAATCGAAGAGATTTCGTCATGGGATCAATCGGTAAGGTGGGGCTGTATCGGGGAATCCTTCGACGGACCCACCAATCATAAGTGATCCGTTCCCGTCGACACGACCAGGACAGATGAACACGCGGACACGCAGCGCCGCCTGATCCGCATACATATTCTTGCACCGGAGATCCAGCGACTGACACCTAAGGTTTGCGGAAACCTAGGCGTAGACGACTTTGCCGGTACCGTCTTGGATACGGCCGATCGTGTGGGTTTCGAATCCCGTTTCGTTCAAGCGGTTGGCGATGCTGGACGCATAGAAATCGCTGACCACCAATGCCATTCCGATGCCCATGTTAAAGACGCGACGCATTTCGGACGTGTCCACTTTGCCGGTTTGCTGCAGCCATTGGAACACCGGTGGTACCGGCCAGGCTTTGGCATCGATCACGGCGTCGACGTTGGACGGCAAGACGCGGTCCAAGTTTTCTTCGATCCCGCCGCCGGTGATGTGGGCGATCGCATGCAGAACTTGCTTGACCCGATACTGGGACTGGATCGCACGAATGGCGGGCGTATAGATACGTGTCGGCGTCAAACAGGCATCGGCCAGCGTCTGGCCATCCAAGCCGCCGGGGCTGGCGTCCCAATCCAGGCCCGCGTCTTTGATGACTTTGCGGACCAGCGAAAAACCGTTGCTGTGCAGCCCGGACGATGCGACCCCCAAGACCACGTCGCCCGCAGTGACGGTGTGGCCATCGATCAATCGTTTCCGTTCGACCACGCCAACCGCAAAACCGGCCAAGTCGTAGTCGTCGTCGCCGTACATGTCGGGCATGATCGCGGTTTCACCGCCCAGCAGTGCCATGTCGCCGGCGACACATCCGTCGCTGATGCCTTGGACGATCTGTTCCAGCCGTGCGGGGTCGTCGCGTCCCATCGCGACGTAGTCCAGAAAGAACAGAGGTTCCGCACCAGTGCACAACAGATCATTGACGCACATGCCGACCAGATCGATGCCGACGGTATCGTGGCGGCCGGTCGTTTGAGCGATTTTCAGCTTGGTGCCCACGCCATCGGTGCCGCTGACCAAAACGGGATCCGAATAATTGCGTGCGAACAATCGTCCGGCAAAGTCCAGACGGAACAGACCGGCGAATCCGCCGTCGCTGGGGATGACTCGGGGCGAAAACGTGCGGTGCATCAGCCGCGGTAATCGGCTCATCGATTCGGCGTAGACATCCAGGTCGACGCCGGCGTCTTTATAGGTGGCGGCCATGGGACGGATTCGGATTCTTTGACGTGACTGACACAAAGGGGGCCCTGACGGCGGCCACAAAACTGGGGCAACAGCGATCGGGTGGATTGGGCGGCGGCCGCAGCAATCATGACGGAACGCGGCATCGCGCCGGAGCGACATCGGTTTGGACCGGAAAAATTCGGCCGGAGGACCGAAAATTTGGTGGATCCAAAATTTCTGATTGCGCCGCATCTTTCCGCTGGCGGCCGCATACTTTGCACCGAAGGCCTGGCCGCTGGCAACAGCATGGCGTGTGCAGGGCGGCAATAACAGGTGGTGCACGTCAGTTGGGGCGGATCCAGCGACCTTGCCCCTGGATCGGGCAGTACCGCTGGCGTGGGCCGGGGACTTTTGACGATTCTGACCATGGTGAGGGACCCGTGACGGAGCGGAACGGCCGGGTCTTCGGGGGTGAATCCACGGTTGCTATGCTGCGATGCAGGGCATCGACCTGTCACCGCGTGCCATCCAGGCGTGCAGTATCCAATGTTCCGCTTTGCGTCAGCCGCTGATGGCTCTGTCGCCGGTGGGCTTGGAATGGTCTGTGCTTCCCGGGCCGGCGCCTGGCGACACCGCAATGCCCGACCGCTTTGTCTTTCCGTCCAATCTCGAGGGAGGTTTCTTCGCTCACCCGCACCAACCATCGATTGACCGAAACCACCGTTGACCACTGAAGTTCATGATGCGAAAGCGACACCGTCGCATCGATCGGCAAAGTCGACCTGTTCGAAGATCTTTTGCCGACCGACGACGTTTTCGCATTCGATTTGCGCTTCATGGGCCACCGACAAAAAGCCTGCGGCCGGCCGCCCATTTTCGCCCGGTCCATTAGGCAGTGGTAGGTTTCGATTGACCACTGAAACAGCACGTCGCCGTCGGCCCGGGGAATGATTCCCGATGCGTCGGGGCGTGCGGATTGCGATATGTATCGGAGAAACCGCAACATGCTCATGCGACAGCCTTGTCCCGACCTGCAGTTCACCTACCAAGCACCTTATGGGGCTCACCTGACGGAAAAGGGAGTCAAGTTTTCGGTGTTCAGCCGATCGGCGACCGAGATGCGGTTGCTGCTGTACAACAAGGTCAACGACCGCGAACCGGCTGAAATCATCGACTTCGACCGCGATACCGATCGTTGGGGTGACATTTGGAGTCTGAACGTTCCGGGTCTGGAAGCTGGACAGCTTTACCACCTTCAAGCCAGCGGCCCGTTTGATCCGGCCAACGGTCAACGATTCGACGCTTCGGCACGTTTGATCGACCCGTTTGCCGGTGCGTTGGCGGGGACCTTTCAAAAGTCCAAGGACGGCGTGATCCGTCCGCCCAAGTGTGTCGTCGTCGACGAACGCTTTGACTGGGAAGGCGACCGGCACTTGCGTCACGAGATGTCCGAAACGGTCATCTATGAAATGCACGTCCGCGGATTCACCCGCAGCCGCACCGCCAAGGTCAAATGCCCCGGCACTTACTTGGGCGTGATTGAAAAGATCCCGTACCTGAAATCACTGGGCATCACGGCCGTCGAACTGATGCCGGTCCATGAGTTCCCGATTCGTGACATTTGGGGCAACAAGCTGAAGCGGCCCAACTACTGGGGCTATGACCCGATGGCCTTCTTCGCACCGCACCGTGGTTACGCCCACGATGGAACCCCGGGTGCCCAAGTCAATGAATTCAAGCAGATGGTCAAAGCCCTGCACGAAGCCGGGATCGAAGTCATCTTGGACGTGGTGTTCAACCACACCTGCGAAGGCAACGAAAACGGCCCCGTGTTGTCGTTCAAGGGCTTGGAAAACCAAGTCTATTACATCCTGAGCGAAGGCCAGCATTACTGTAACTACAGCGGATGCGGCAACACGGTCAACGGAAACCACCCGGTCGTTCGCGAGATGATCTTTCACTGCTTGCGTCACTGGGTGCACAACTACCACGTCGACGGATTCCGTTTCGACTTGGCCAGCATCTTGTCGCGTGACCGGCACGGCAACTTGATCCCCAATCCGCCGATGGTCGAACTGATCGCCGAAGATCCGATGCTGGCGGACACGAAGATCATTGCCGAAGCTTGGGATGCCGCCGGGGCTTATCAGGTCGGCAGTTTCGGCAACCACCGCTGGGCCGAATGGAATGGTCGTTTCCGTGACGACGTTCGTGGTTTCTGGCGTGGCGATGGTGGTACGCTGGGCGCCTTGGCGACGCGATTGGCCGGCAGCAGCGACTTGTACCAACATGCCGGTCGGCCGCCGTTCTGCAGCATCAACTTGGTGACCAGTCACGACGGGTTCACCATGAATGACTTGGTGACCTACAAGGACAAGCACAACGACGCCAACGGCGAAGACAACCGGGACGGTGACAACCACAACATCAGCGACAACTATGGCATCGAAGGCCCGACGCGTCGCAAAGGTGTCGTGACGATTCGTGCACGCCAGATTCGCAACATGCTGACCACGCTGTTGTTAAGCCAGGGCGTGCCGATGTTGGTCAGCGGCGACGAAATCCGACGGACTCAAAAGGGCAACAACAATGCGTATTGCCAAGACAATGATGTCAGTTGGTTCGATTGGCGGTTGGTCGAACGAAATGACGACTTGTTGCGTTTCGTCAGCGGTCTGATTCAGTTCCGCCGCGAACAACCGACCGTGCGTCGTCGCGATTTCTTGACCGGACATCCGGTCGACGGCCGCAGCATCCCGGACGTGTCTTGGTACAACGGCAAGGGCAACCCGTTGGATTGGGGGCAACATGAACTAGCGATGATGGCGTACGTCAGTGCTCCGTCTCGAATCGCGGACCCCGAGGGGATCGGTCGCGACCTGATCATGATGTTCAACAGCACCGGTGACGATCGCGAATTCCACTTGCCGGAGATCAGCCGCGGCGTGCAGTGGAACCTGTTCGTCGACACCGCAGCGGATTCGCCTGGCGATATCTTCCCGAACGTTGACGGACCGATCGCGCCGACCAATCGCATGATCCCGATGCCCTGTCACTCGCTGAAGGTCTACGTCAGCCATACGGCACAGCTGTCATAAAGGCGGACGCGGCCGGACGGGCCGGCTTCTTTTCACCCTCCCTCCGGGAGGGTCGAGCCCAAGTGTGGGGAGAACCCAACGCTACTCTCGCAGAGCGAAAGGCGACGTTTTGCGACTCGCAGCCCGCAAGTCCGGCACCGGCTGCAAACGCCGGCAACTCTTCACCCTCCCTCCGGGAGGGTCGAGCCTAGGCGAGGGGAGGGCGCGGCAACACATTGGTGTCTGCCGCTGACGCCTGCGGCTATCGCTCTTGCCCAGGTTTTTGACCGGTCGCTGCCCAACGATGGCCCACCGCCGGCCACCTCGTCGCCGTTGTCTCGGCCGCTGCCATGCTGACATGGCAGAAAGGCCGCCGCTTCGCCGCCGGCCGAACCATTTTTTTTAAGATGTTTCTCGGCAACGACTTACGGCCACAAAAAAGTTCTCGGCACGGGGTTTGCTTTCCGGGAAGCGAAACTGTGTACGCTGCCACCGGCGGCGTGACCGGTCCGATCGAACCATCCTTTCACACGTCGGCCCACCACATTCCGGGTCGGGCGTGTCCCATCACAGACGATACTTCGACAGGAGAAACACGTCGTGGCAAAGCAAATCGTTTTCGACGACGACGCACGCGGGCCGTTGCTGGCCGGCGTCAGTAAATTGGCACGAGCCGTCCGCAGCACCCTCGGCCCGCGGGGACGCAACGCGGTGTTGGACAAAGGTTGGGGATCGCCCAAGGTCACCAAAGACGGTGTGACCGTAGCGGAGGACATCGAACTGGATGACCCCTACGAAAACCTGGGCGCGCAACTGGTCAAAGAGGCTGCCAGCAAGACCAACGATGTTGCCGGCGACGGCACCACCACGGCGACCGTGCTGAGCGAAGAGATCTTTCGCGAAGGCCTGAAAATGGTCGCCACCGGCGCCGACCCCATGGCGCTGACTCGCGGCATCAACCAAGCCGTCGCCACGGTCGCCGACGCGATCAAGGACTTGGCCAAGCCGATCAAGGAAGACAGCAAGAGCGACATCAAACAAGTCGCCACCATTGCCGGCAACAACGATCCGGAAATCGGTGCCGTCTTGGCCGACGCCTTCACCAAGGTCGGCAAGAACGGTGTGATCACCGTGGAAGAAGGCCGCAGCAACGAGACCTACGTCGACGTTGTCGAAGGCATGCAATTCGACCGCGGATTCTTGTCGCCCCACTTCGTGACCAATCAAGACGACGTCGCCGTTGAATTGGACGACTGTCACATCTTGCTGTTCGAAGAAAAGATCAGCAACAACAAGAAGATGATTCCGTTGTTGGAAGCGATCAGCAAGGCGAAGAAGCCGCTGTTGATCATCGCCGAAGACGTCGAAGGCGAAGCCTTGGCCACGCTGGTCGTCAACAAGATGCGTGGCATTCTGTCGGCTTGTGCCGTCAAAGCCCCGGGCTACGGCGATCGCCGCAAAGCCATCTTGGGTGACATCGCCGTGCTGACCGGCGGCAAGGCCGTCTTCAAAGATCTGGGCATCGACCTGGAAAGCGTGAAGATGTCTGACCTGGGTCGTGCCAAGAAGGTTCGCATCACCAGCGACGCGACGACGATCGTCGGCGGTGCCGGAACCAAGGCCGACATCGAAGGCCGTGTCGCTCAAATTCGTCGTGAAATGGAAGCGACCGACAGCGATTACGATCGCGAAAAGCTGCAAGAACGCTTGGCCAAACTGGCCGGTGGCGTCGCCCAAATCAACGTCGGTGCGGCGACCGAAACGGAAATGAAGGAACGCAAAGCGTTGATCGATGACGCACGTGCGGCCACCCAAGCGGCTTTGGAAGAAGGCATCGTTCCCGGCGGCGGTGTCGCGCTGCTTCGTTGCCGACCGGCCGTCGAAAAGCTTGAAAAGTCCAGCGAAGGCGACATCCAGTTGGGCGTCCGCATCATCCGCAACATCTTGGACATCCCGTTGCGTTCGATCGCCAACAACGCCGGCGTCCGCGGTGCCGTCGTCGTTAACCGCGTGTCGCAAATGAGCGGTAACGAAGGCTACGACGCCAATAGCGACAGTTACACCGACTTGGTCAAAGCCGGCATTGTTGATCCGGCCAAGGTCGTTCGTACTTCGCTGACCAACGCCGCCAGCGTCGCGGCTTTGCTGCTGACCACCGAATCGCTGGTTTGTGACATCCCGGAAGAAGAACCCGAGGGTGCCGGCGATCACCATGACCACGGCATGGGCGGCATGGACCCGATGGGTGGCATGGGCGGAATGGGAGGCATGGGCGGAATGGGTGGCATGGGCGGCATGATGTAAGCCGTCGGTGATCACTTCGGTGATCCGCCCTGAACCCACCTTTGATCCCGCGGCGAAATCGATCGCCGCGGGCCCCACGGAAAACCAGACAACCAATCAATCCAAACTTACAAATCAATCGATAGGAATTTCCCGATGGCAACCAGCACCAAAATCAACCTGCGTCCCTTGGATGACCGCGTCGTTGTCGAGCCCAGCGAAGCGGAAGAAACCACCGCCGGCGGCATCGTTCTGCCCGATTCGGCCAAAGAAAAGCCGCAACGTGGCACCGTCGTCGCGGTCGGCCCCGGCAAGTTGTTGGACAGCGGCGCCCGTGGCGAAGTCAGCGTGGCCGTTGGCGACACCGTGATTTACGGCAAGTACGGCGGCAGTGACATCGAAGTCGACGGTCGCGAAATGAAGATCCTTCGCGAAAACGACATCTTGGCCAAGGTTCTGTGATCCGGCCGGATCGGCCTCGCAATCGTCATTAGGCCGCCGGGCATCGGCGGCCGTCGACCGGGCGATCCAACCTTTCAATTTCCATCGCAATCCAAACACTTCACCAAGGAACCTCAATCGTGGCAAAACAACTTTTGTTCGACGATCACGCACGGGCCCGAATGCTGGCCGGCGTCGACAAACTTGCCAAAGCCGTCGCGACGACCATGGGCCCGACCGGCCGTAACGTGATCGTTGACAAATCGTTCGGCGGTCCGACCGTCACCAAGGACGGCGTCACCGTGGCCAAGGAAATCGAACTGGAAGACCGGTTCGAAAACATGGGTGCCAAACTGGTCATCGAAGTCGCGCAAAAGACCAGCGACTTGGCCGGCGACGGCACGACGACCGCAACCGTGTTGGCTCGCGCGATCTTCAAGGAAGGTCTGCGAAACATCGTGGCCGGCAGCAACCCGACCGCCATCCGTCGCGGTATCGATCGTGGCGTCCAAGCCGCTTGCGATCAACTGCACGAGTTGGGTCGACCGGTCAGCGGCAAAGAAGAAGTCGCTCACGTCGGTGCGATTTCCGCCAACAACGATCCGGAAATCGGCAACCTGCTGGCCGATGCCCTGGAACGCGTCGGCAAGGACGGCGTGATCACCGTCGAAGAAGGCAAGTCGCGCACCACCGAAGTCGATTACGTCGACGGGATGCAGTTCGACAAGGGCTACATTTCGCCCTACTTCATCACCGACCCGGGCACGATGGAAGCCGGTTTGGAAAATGCGTTGGTGCTGCTGTACGAAAAGAAGATCAGCAACATCCGCGACTTGGTACCGCTGTTGGAAAAGACCGCACAGTCGGGCCAACCGCTGTTGATCATCGCCGAAGACGTCGACGCCGAAGCACTGACGTTGTTGGTCGTCAACAAGCTGCGTGGAACTTTGAACGTCTGTGCCGTCAAGGCACCAGGATTCGGCGACCGTCGCAAGGCCATGCTGGGCGACATCGCGACGTTGACCGGTGGAACGCTGATCAGCGAAGACCTGGGCATCCAACTGGAAAACGTCACGTTGGATCAACTGGGTCGCGCCAAGAAAGTCACCGTCGACAAGGGTCACACGACCATCGTCGAAGGTGCCGGCAAGCGTGAAGACATCGACAAGCGTGTCGCACAGATCCGCGCACAGATCGAACAGACCGACAGCGATTACGACAAGGAAAAGTTCCAAGAGCGTTTGGCCAAGCTTTCCGGTGGCGTTGCTGTGATCAGCGTCGGTGCGGAAACCGAAGCCGAAATGAAGCAAACCAAGGCTCGCTTGGAAGACGCACTGCACGCAACCCGTGCGGCGATCGAAGAAGGCATTCTGCCCGGTGGCGGTGTCGCCCTGGTGCGTTGCCGCGAAGCGGTCGAAGCGGCCAAGAAGAAGGCTCGCGGCGACGAAAAAATCGGCGTCGACATTGTCTTGAACGCGTTGGACGCGCCGATGCGTCAAATCGCCGACAACGGCGGAATCGACGGCAGCGTCGTGGTCGACGAAGTCAGCCAAAAGGACGTCAACACCGGCTTCAACGCTTACACCGGTGAGTACACCGACATGGTCAAGGCCGGCGTGATCGACCCGGTCAAGGTTGTGCGGACCGCGTTGACCAACGCCGGCAGCATCGCCGGATTGTTGCTGACGACCGAAGCTTTGGTCACCGATTACGACCAAGAAGACAAGGACAAGGTCCCGGTCGAAGGCGTTGTGTCCTAAGTCAGGTCACGCCAATCGCCCCTTGTTGGGACCGTAACACCGCGCGGTCGACACGTCGACCGCCGGTGAACAACGGATGAACCATCTTTCATGGGCCGTGAACCCGCACCGGTTCGCGGCCCTGTTTGCGAAATAAGCAGCAGTATCTCATGGCCGAAAAGACCTGCTATTACGAAGTGCTTCGGGTCGAGCGGACCGCGACCAAGCAGGAGATTGATCGCGCGTACCGAAAACTTGCGATCAAATACCACCCTGACAGCAACCGTGACAGCGAAGACGCGGTCGAGAAATTCAAAGAAGCGACCGAGGCCTATGAGGTCTTGAGCGACGCGGACAAACGCGCCCGCTACGACCAGTATGGTCACGCGGGCGTTGAGGGTGCCGCCCATCAGTTCACCGACGTCGAAGACATCTTCGAAGCCTTTGGCGACATGTTCGGTGGCGGCATGTTCGGCGATTTGTTTGGCAACCGCGGGCGCGGCGGCGGACGACGACGCCGACGCGGCGCCGACATCCGCTGTGACGTCACGCTGACGTTGGAAGAAGCCGCCCGCGGCGTCAAGAAGAATGTCTCCTTTCGCCGCCGAGTGCCCTGCAAAACATGCGGCGGCGACGGCGCCGCTCCCGGCAGCCAACCGGTCACCTGCAACACCTGTGGCGGTCGCGGACAAGTCATCCAGTCCGCGGGCATCCTGCGGGTCCAAACGACCTGCCCGACCTGTCAGGGCCGCGGTCAACAAATCAGCGAACCGTGCAAAGATTGCCGGGGCAGCGGCCAGCAAAACGAACGCGCCGAATTGGCCGTGGAGATTCCGCCCGGTGTCGACGACGGCATGCGGGTGCGATTGTCCAACGAAGGCGAAGCCAGCCCGGACGGCGGCCCCAACGGTGATTGCTATTGTTTCATCACCGTCCAGCCACACGATTTGTTTCAACGCGAAGGCAACCACCTGGTCCTGCAGATGCCGATCAGCTACAGCCAAGCGGCGCTGGGGGCAAACATCGAGGTCCCGACGTTGGACGGACCGCACCAGTTGACCGTGCCGGCGGGCACCCAAAACGGCGAAGTCTTTACCGTCAAAGGCGAAGGCGTCGCCGATCCACGGGGCGGACGCCCCGGCGACCTGTTGGTCCAAGTCTTTGTGGAAGTCCCCAAGAAACTTTCATCCGAACAACAAACGCTGCTTCGCCAACTTGCCGATCTGGATCACGAATCGGTGCTGCCCCAGCGGACCAGTTTTCTGGACAAGCTGAAGCAGTTTTTTGATCCTGATGCTGAAACAGCCGCGAGCAAATCCGGCTAAGCGAACCAACCACGCCGGCTCCGGTGCAAATGCCTGTCACAAACCGGCGGCAATCCACCGTGGCCGATCGACCAGTGTATCGTCGATACCAAAACCGTTCCTGTTGAACCATCCTTTGTCCATCCGACCTTGATGCCGGATCGAACCATGACCAGTGATATCGAATCCAGTGACACCGCCGATCGCCAACCCGTCGAAGACGAATTGGATTTGAACGCCGAAACCGACGCCGCACACGCATCTGACGACGCCACCAGCGCCCCCCAGCCCGAAACACGGGACGAGGAAATGGAACGCTTGCGCGGCGAGGTGGAAGAAGCCAATCGCAAGGCGTTGCAGGCACAGGCCGAAGCGGAAAACTTTCGCAAACGGATGCGCAAGTCGTTCGAAGACGATTTGAAGTACGCCGGTGTTCCAATGGTGACCGACTTGTTGCAAGTCCGCGACAACTTGATGCGTGCCATCGAAGCGGCCGAGGGTACCGAGTCGGTCCAGGGCCTGCGCGATGGCGTTCAAATGGTTGCCAAGCAACTGGACGACACGTTTGCCAAGTACGCGATCAAAGAAATCCCGGCCGACGGCGAAGCGTTTGATCCAAACTATCACGAAGCCATTTCGCAAATGCCCAGCGACGACGTTGAAAGCGGCATGGTCATGCACGTGGCGGTCAGCGGATGGCAAATGCACGACCGTGTGCTGCGTCCGGCACAGGTGATCGTCAGCAGCGGATCAGCTCAGTAGCACGTCAAAATCCAATCCACTTTCATTTGTCAAAACATTCTTTGAGGTTACGGCCATGCCCACCTATGACTATGAGTGCGATGCCTGTGGTCACGAAATGGAGTTGTTCCAGGGCATCAATGATCCGGTGAAGAAGAAGTGCCCCGAATGTGGCAAGTCAAAGCTGCGTCGACTGTTCGGCAGCGGTGCGGCAATCATGTTCAAGGGCAGCGGGTTCTACGAAACCGACTATCGAAGCGACAGCTATAAAAAAGGTGCCGCAGCGGACAAGAAGTCGTCGGACAGCAAGTCTGATTCGAAGTCGAAAACCAAGTCGAAGACTTCGGCCAAGTCCAAAAAGTCGGACTGAGGCTTCGCAGCCGGTGCCGTGCGAGGCTAGCCGCGGGTCGACGTATTTCGCCACAACACTGGTTAACGAAGACTGAATCGTCTTCCGTTCTTCACCCTCCCGCCGGGAGGGTCGAGGCAAAGCGAAGGGAGCGGCAGTTGCGCTACTTTCGCGGAGCGAAAGGCGACGTTGTGGCGGCGGGCATCTGTCTATCTGTTGGCCTTCGAACGAGACGTCCATCTTCATGCTGGCCGACGAAGTCTGAATCGCCGTCTTCCTTTCACCCTCCCGCCGGGAGGGTCGAGCCTTAGCGAGGGGAGGGCAGTTGCGCTACTTTCGCGGAGCGAAAGGCGACGTTGTGGCGGCGGGCATCTGTCGATCTATTGGCCTTCGAACGAGACGTCCATCTTCACGCTGGTCAACGAAGTTTGGATCGCCGTCTTCCTTTCACCCTCCCGCCGGGAGGGTCGAGCCTTAGCGAGGGGAGGGCAGTCGCGCCTCTTTCGCGGAGCGAAAGGCGACGTTGTGGCGGCGGGCATCTGTCTATCTGTTGGCCTTCGAACGAGACGTCCATCTTCACGCTGGTCAACGAAGTTTGGATCGCCGTCTTCCTTTCACCCTCCCGCCGGGAGGGTCGAGCCTTAGCGAGGGGAGGGCAGTTGCGCCTCTTTCGCGGAGCGAAAGGCGACGTTGATTCACCAGCCATCTCCGGTGCCATGACCTGTTTTGTGTTTGTTGAGCAACATGCTGGAAAGTGGATCGCCACACAGGTACCAAAGGCTTCTGCGTCCGGCGCGGGCAACTGACATGGCGGGAACTGCTTCGAAGCAGTCATTGAGTGTTTGTCACTGAAGCAAGCACCCGTTTTCCACTGTTCGGTTCGACCATCGATGACTCTTCGCGTTTCGCTTTGCGCTGTTTTATTTTCAACCGTTATAGGATCTTCCGCCATGGTTTCTCACGTTTCTGCCGACGATCCCACCGCGTTGTCCGTGCAGTTGCAAAAAACGGCAGACGACGCATCGAAACGATTTCCGGCCGAAGTCCTTGAATCCTTTCAAGCGGGAATTGAAAGCGTTCGCGCGACTGGCATCGAACAGTCGGCAAAACAGGTAGGTGACAGCGCAGCCGATGCGACGTTGAAAGGCTGGGACGATCAGTCGGTCACGCTAAGCGAGGTTTGGCAAAACCATCCGGTCATTTTGATGTGGTATCGCGGCGGATGGTGCCCCTATTGCAACCTGCAATTGCGAGCGATGCAGAAGCAACTGAGTGCCATCGAAGGTGCTGGTGCGAAGCTTGTGGTGCTAACGCCGGAGTTGCCAGAGAAAGCCAAAGAAACCGCGGAAGCCAACGATCTGGACATGCTCGTCTTGCACGATGCCAACAACGAATTAGCCAAAAAGTTCGGGATCCTTTTTCAGCTGCCCGACGTGATCGTACCGATTTATCGGGACAAGCTGGAACTTGCGAAGTACAACGGCAACGACGCGATGGAATTGCCATTGTCCGCCACCTACGTCATCGATACCGACGGCAAGATCACCTACGCGTTTCTGGATGCTGATTACAAGAAGCGAGCGGAACCTGCCGAAGTGGTCGCCGCGGTGAAGCAGTTGCAGTAAACGCCGTAGGTTTTTGGCGGTTGCTTCCTGTTGAAAAGGTCTGTGCTTTGATGGCCTGTCTGGACAAGTCTTACGGTTGATCTGATTGGCGTGAGACTTGTCATCCGTTCAGACAAAATCCGGCTGCACACGGTGGTTTGCCCCGCTTTCTCGTCGCGAAATGCGGCTCTGTGGCGGCAGGCATCTGGCGCCAAAACACGGATTAACGAAGCAATAGGATTGCCGTCTTCTTTTCACCCTCCCGCCGGGAGGGCAGTTGCGCTACTTTCGGCGGAGCGAAAGGCGACTTTGTGGCGGCAGGCAACTGGCGCCAGAACACGGATCAACGAAGCAATAGGATTGCCGTCTTCTTTTCACCCTCCCGCCGGGAGGGTCGAGCCTTAGCGAGGGGAGGGCGCGCGCCGGTGACCGAGGCTGCGCTAATTTCGCGGAGCGAAAGGCGACGATGTGGCGGCTTTGGGGGCCGGCAGGGCTTCTGGCCGCCCCGCAGTGACCGTGATCACACTAATTCTTCCACTGGCCTAGCGAATTCTCTTCACATTCGGTGCAATACGCATCATTGGTGATGTGTCGGGGGCGACCTGACACCTCTCAGCCGCTGCGAATCCTGTCGGTTGCCGTCGGGATCGGATTTCGGTTGAGAGATTGTTTGATCGTTCAGGTACCTGCGGACGGCCCAGATTGCGTCCGCTTCAACGACTGATGCCGGATCCAAAGCCCGTGGACGCTGCCCCTGTCACTCTGCACAACGTGAATGGTTCCGACGTTGCCCATGCGGGAGCCGCCGGTAACGGTGACGCTCGCTTGAAACAACTGTTGGGTCAGGTTTACCGCCCGATTCGCCAGCCGATGCAGCAAGTCGAAGACCTGCTGACGCGTCAGTTGCAAAGCCCCTACGAATCAATGAACCCGCTGTTGTGCCACGGTACGCAGTTGGGTGGCAAACGATTGCGGCCGGCGATGTTGCTGTTGTCGGGTCTGAATTTCGGCCCGCTGACCGACGCCCATCTGCGGATGGCGGTCGTGATCGAGATGATTCATACGGCGACGCTGATCCACGACGACGTGTTGGATGAGGCCACTGTCCGGCGGCGTGTTCCCACCGTGAACGCCCGCTGGAACGACCACGTCAGCATCCTGTTCGGTGATTATCTGTTTTCGCAAAGTTTCCGATTGGCCGCGGAAATCGGATCGATCGAAGCCTGTCAGTGGATCGGCGAGGCGTCACGGTTGGTGTGCGAAGGCGAATTGCGTCAAGTTTTGGGCCGCGACTGGCTGCAGATTGATGAAGATGCCTATTTTGACATGATCCAGGGCAAGACCGCGGAGCTTTGCCGGGTCGCGACACAACTGGGCGCTCGCCTTTCGGGTGCCGATGACGATGCGGTCGACGCGATGGCCCGGTACGGCGAAGCGGTCGGGATGGCGTTTCAGATCGCCGACGACTATTTGGACCTGTGGGGCGATGATGCGACGGTCGGCAAGACCTTGGGGACGGATCTGCAGCAAGGCAAACTGACGCTGCCGGTCATCCGCATGCTGCAACAAGCCGAACCGGTGGATCGAGAACGATTGCAGGCCGTACTTTCCGGTCCGCCAGAGCAACGATTCGACGGGATTCGCGACGATCTCATGTCCGGTGATGCCGCCGAATACACGCGTCAGGTCGCCAGTCGATTCCGTGACCAGGCGATCGAAGCGGTTCACAGTGTGCAGGCGTCCTCCGTTTCGGATTCGCTGGTGCAGATCGCCCGATTTGCGGTCCAACGCCGGTTCTGAGTCGGCCGGTTCTGAGTCGGCTGGGCGACGCGGGCGGGTGCTGCGCAAGCTGGTGCGGCGAAACCTTCGCCGGGCGAAAGGCGACACTGGGCCCCGTTTTCGGCACGCGGGTCGCATCTTCTATCACGCCGCCGGCCGAATCGGCGGATCGGCGGCTGGTTGCTGCAGCGAAATGCGGCAAGTGTTGCATCTTGCAACACCTACAACCGGCCCCACCCACTCGATCTCGACCGGATTGGCCCGGATTTCCTTGGAGAAAGAATCGGGCCGCAAATAAAATCGACGGTGAAACCCTGAATTGTCAGCCCCAGTGCGGAAGATCCGATGGCTTCGGCGATCGTTTTTTCGCCCGCTCGGGTTCGCAATTCCACCTGGCTACTCCCCACCCCTCAACGTTCGTGACGCGGCGGCGTCTCTTTTCAACACGCGGAGCAATTGAAGATGGCATTCACGTTGAAATCACTCTTGGGCGGATCGTTCGCCGGGGCACTGGCCCTGACGATTCTCCTGGGCGTGTCCCGACCGGCGGCGGCCGGCGACGACGTTTCCTTTGTCGGTGACGCGGAATTCCGGATCGTCCGGTACGCCGATGACGCGGGCGAAGGCTACTTTGCCGCTTCGATCCTGCCCGACGCCAGCGACGAACTGTTGGCCGCGGCGACCAAATCGGCTGCCGACGTGGTCGTGTTGGTCGACACATCGGCCAGCCAAGTCGGCGGATTCCGCTCCGACACGATGCAAGCGGTCGACCAAATTCTGGCCAAGCTTCGCGGCAGCGATCAAGTCAAGGTTTACGCGACCGACGTCAACACCGTGGATCTCAGCGATCACTTCGCCACCGCGGCCGATGACGATACCCAAGCGGCGTTGGATCGGTTGAACGAACGATTGCCGATGGGCAACACCAACCTGGTCGCCGCGTTGGACAAGGCACGTGCCGCGTTGGCGGGCCGTGACGCGTCGTCCACCCGCAGCATCATCTATGTCGGTGACGGAGCTTCGATGGATTCGACCTACAACGCACAACGGTTCGGCCGGCTGGTCGACGCGCTGCGTGGCGATCACATCAGCGTTCACAGCGTGGTCATCGGCCCCACGGTCAATGTCGAAACACTGGCCATCCTGGCCAACCACACCGGTGGCGTTTTGGGCGTCGTTTCCGAACAACACCCCGCCGATTCGATCGGTGCCGCCGTCGCATCGTCGGCCATCCAATCGCCGATTTGGATCAGCGACGCGGAATTGCTTTCCGGTATGAGCACGATTCACGGTGACCGCTTGCCGCCGCTGCGGTTGGACCGTGATGCGATCCTGTTGGGCCGTTCGCAAACCGCAGCCGCCGACGGCCGCGTGCAATTGACCGGCGAAACGACCAACGCCAAAGTGCGAATCGAATTTGACGCCACCACCGAATCGGACCACCCCGATTTCGCGTTCTTGCCCGGATTGGTTCAGATGGCCGAAAAGGACGGCGGTCTGCTGTTGCCAACGTCGGGATCGATGATGTTGCGTCAGGCGGCCAAGTCCATGAGCGCTCGCGCCGAAGCATTGGCCAAAGCCGGATCGATGGCTCTGCAAAAGGGCGATCAACGTGGCGCCCGCGTGGTTGCCGAAAAGGCTCTGCAGGTCGACCCGAACAACAGCAAAGCCAAAGCGATCGAGAAGGTCACCGCGACGGGCAACCGGCTGATTGTCCAGAACGAAGGTTCCGGTTTCGATGACCTATTCGGATCCCCCGAAGGCGGCGACGATCTGTTCGGCGCTCCCGATGCGGGTGCCGAAGACCTTTTCGGCGAACCCACCGACGCACCGGCACAACCCGAACCCGCCGCTGCACCGGTCCAGCCCGAACCAGCGGCTGCCGCCCCGGCCCCCGCTCCTGCGGCCCCCGCACCGGCACCACCGGTCGCCGCTCCTGCTCCTGCGGCACCGGCACCGGCACCGGCACCACCTGCTGCCTCACCCGCGCCGGTCATCGGTGACCAATTCTTTGACAACCCGGTCGGCGACGACGAAATCGTCGAATCCGGCGGCGATCTGCTCAGCCGATTTGACGCGATGCAAACGGCCAACGAAGGCCGTCTGCGTGCAGAGGTCAACGCGCAACTTGCCGAGGCCCGTCGTCGTTTGATCGAAAACCCGATCGGCGTCGCGGGTTCGCTGAAGAGTCTGCTGGCTCGCGTGGAATCCACACCGGACGTTGCACCGGAGCTGCGTCAGGAATTGGTGGGCAAGGTTCGTACGGCGATTCGTTTGGCCAGCGGACGCGAAGCCGAGTACGCCGAACAACAGGCATCGATCGAAGCCCGTTTGGCCGCATCGGCCGCCACGACGTCGATGTTGCAACAAACCTATCGCGAAGAAGCGAAGCTGAAGGCGTTGGCACGTCAACTGAACGACTTGATCGACGAAGGTCGGTACCAAGAAGCCGACGGCGAAGTCAGCTTGGCGTTCGCCGAACTGGCCGGCGACACGATCACGCGTGACAGCGTGGCCGGGCGTCATTTCACCGACCTGCCGTTGATGTTGCAGGTGTATGACCGCGACCGCCGGATCAACGAACTGCGTCAACGAAACTACGTCGACGTGTTCTCCGCCGTGTTGGAAGCCAACATTCCGTTCACCGGCGAACCGCCCGTCTTGTACCCCGATGCGGAAACTTGGAAACGCATGTCGCGTCGACGTCTGGACCGTTACAGCAGCGTTGAACTGGTCAGCGACAGCGATGCGGAACGTCGCATCGAACAGAAATTGGACGAACAGTCCAGCTTCGATTTCATCGAAACCCCGCTGGACCAAGTCCGCGAAGAAATTTCTCGTCAACACGACATTCCCGTCGTGATCGACCGACGTGCGTTGGAGGAACTGGGGCTGTCCAGCGACACCCCGATCAGCTTCCAAATCGACAACGTCAGCCTGCGTTCGGCATTGCGTTTGATGCTTTCCGAAGAAGACCTGGCATACACCATCAAGGACGAAGTCCTGAAGATCACCACCGTCGACGCCGACGAAGACATCCAAAAGGTCTATCCGATGGGTGACCTTGTCGTGCCGATCATGAACATGGGCGGCGGCATGATGGGCGGCGGCATGATGGGCGGCGGCATGGGTGGCGGCATGATGGGCGGCGGCATGGGCGGCGGCATGATGGGTGGCGGCATGGGCGGCGGCATGATGGGCGGCGGCATGATGGGCGGCGGCATGGGCGGCATGATGGCCGTTCCAGACAACGCCGGCCTGGGCCAAAAGTCCACCACCGCGGCGCCCAAATCCGAGACTAAGACTCGCAAGATCGATCTGGGCCCGATCCGATTGAAAGTCGCCGAAGGCCAAAGCCGATCCGACGCGTGGAACGCTTTGTTCGCACGATTCGAAGAAGCTTCGCCCGAGTTGATTCGCCAACTGGACGCTCGCGTTCAAGCCAGCGTGGGCGAACTGAGTGTCAAAGCCGGTTCGGCCGTCAAGCGAGGCGACGATTCGTTGGCCATGCAGCACTTCGGCGAAGTCCGCGTGATCATTTCCGCGGCGATCCGATCCGGTCACGTCCAACCATGGATGTACCAGGCCTACGCGATCGCCTTGGAAGCCACCGGGGCCGCCAAGTCGGACATTGAACGTGCTTATTTGTCGGCGGTCGACTTCGCCGAATCTCCCGAAGACGTCTTGCACGTCGCGGCCCGATTGGAAGCCGCCGATTGTCACGAAGCCGCGTTGCAACTTTGCCAAAAGGTTTCCGACGTCGACCGCTATCGTCGCGAGCCGTACGTGATGGGGCTGCGATTGGCCAAACACCTGAATTCGCAAGACGGTATCGCTTGGGCGTGCGAAGGTATCCTGTCCCAGGCTTGGCCGAAGAAGTACGAATCGATCGTCGAAGAAGCCCGACTGCTGGCTCGTGCGACGTACAACGAACTGATCGAGAATGGCCAGAAGGACGACGCCGACAAGTTCAACGAATCGTTGCAACTGGCATCGTCCCACGACGTCATCGTCCGCGTTTCGTGGACGGGTGACGCCGATGTCGACATCGCCGTGGAAGAACCCGCCGGAACGATCTGCTCGCTGGAAACGCCCGCGACTGCCGCCGGCGGAACCTTGCTGGGTGATTCGTTCGCCGGACATGGCGAAGATTCCGAAGGCTCCGTTTCGGAAACTTACATTTGTCCGGAAGGCTTCAGCGGTAAGTATCGCTTGTTACTGCGTCGGGTCTGGGGCAACGTTTCCACCGGTCACGTGAACGTGGAAGTCCTGACCGATGTCGGACGTCCGGAACAAAACCTGATTCAGAAAGCGATTCCGCTGACCGAAAAGGATGCCCTGATCACGTTTGAACTGAAGAATGGCAAACGTCAGGAAGAAATCGCCGATGCCCAATTGGCCCACCTGAACGATGTCCAACGCGATATCCGCAACGACGTCCTGGGGCAGTTTGCCGGCGGCATCGACCAGAACGCTTTGCAACAGTTCCTCAGCGATGCCGCACTGTTGGGCGGCACGGGTGGCAACTTTGTCGACCCGCGTTTGGGCTTTGGTAATCGTGGCGCCGTCGGTTTCCGTCCGGAAATCACGACGCTACCCACCGGTGCGATGATGTTTGCAACCGCGGTGGTTTCGGCCGATCGACGTTACGTTCGTGTCACCCCGTCACCGTTCTTCACGCAGATCGGCGAAGTCAACACGTTCAACTTCGTCACCGGCGAAGACGGGGCCACCGGTGGTGGCAACACGGGCGGCGGCGCAGCCGGCGGCTTTGGTGGTGCGGGCGGTGCCGGCGGCGGTTTGCTGTAACGTTCACCGCTGAAACATCCAGCCGACTCTTATTCAACGCCGATCAGCACAACGCTGGTCGGCGTTTTTTCGTGCGCCGGTGGGTCGCAATGACCGCCACCATGGACATCACGTGTGGGCATAGAATGCGCTGACGCGGATGCCAACCGATCAAACGTTGGCACCGTCCCCGCCCCAATCCCCCTCCCCTTCGACTCCCAACGCTCCCATCATGCGACGACTTGATGACCGGCGCCGACAATCCATTTCGGTATGCATCGGCTGGCTTCTGTTTTACTTCCCGGCTCTCGCATTAGCGGATCAACCCGATTTGTCGAAGCTTCCCGTCGAAGCGTTGCAGCAAACGGAAAACCTGATTGCGAATCCCAGCTTTGAAAACGGCTGGGACCAGTGGACGCCACCCAAAGTTTCCCACCAAGTGGCAAAAAACCAATGGGAATTCGAACCGTACGAAGACTATCAATGGATCCGACAAGATTCGTTGGACGGCCAGCAACACGTGCAGATCCGAAGCGATCAGTCGCAAACGATTTCCTTCAGCCCACGCCGCAGCATCAAGGTCTATCGCGGTTGCACTTACCGTTTCCAAATCAGCTATCGCCGCCAATTGGTTGCGATGGAACCCAGCCGTACGACGCCCTCACTGCGTGTCATCTTTCACGACGTCGACGGCAACGCGACGGTGAATGATCCGGACGGAAAGTACTACGTCTATCACGACACGCGTGACAAATCGACCAACACGGACGCTTGGACATCGGCGACCTACACCTTCACGGTGAACCCCAACAGCAACGTGGATCGCGTCAATCTGTCGGTCTTTTTGTACGACCAGGGAACGATCGCTTTTGATGGCGCCGCGTTTTACAACGACACCGCACGGGGTCAAAGCGAACCCACCGAACCGACCACCCAATGGGTCGCCCTGTCATCACCGACGGTCGACAAAGCACGACCACAAATCGGCATCCGCCCGAAAAGCGGTCCACTGACGATCGACGGCCGATCCGATGACGCCGGTTGGCAGTCCGTCCGTCCCCTGTCGCTGGTTCGAAGCATCGACGGCGGCAAATCATCTCCGACGACGACTTTCCAAGTCACCCGCGATGCCGATGCGATCTACTTCTTTGCCCGCGCGGTCGAAACGGGTCAAGAATCGCACCGTCATGGATCGGACCGGCGAAACGATCTGTCGATCCACAACCATGATTGCATCGACCTGTTCCTGCAGCCTGATCCCGCATCCGGCACGTACTTTCAGATCACCATGAATCCCAAGGGTGGGCTGGTCACACGGAAATGGAACGGGCGTGACAACGAAGTCCCGTGGGTTCCCAGCGACGTCGAAATCGCCGGACACATCGACTTTGATTACTGGACCGTCGAAGCGGCAATCCCATTGGATGCTTTGGGCGCGGCAAAGCCACTGCAAAGTTCGACTTGGGCCGCCAACGTGTGCCGCGCCGAAGTCCCCGGAACCCGCAACTGGAACGCTTGGTCGTACACCGGTGGTGATTTCCATCACCCCGATCGATTCGGTTGGTTTCGCTTCGTCGATCCGTCATCAGCCGCCGCTGACATGCTATCGACGGTCAAAGGAACGGTTCTGGACACGACCGGAAAACCGCTGGCGGGCATTCCGATCAATGCCATGGGACGGATCGAACGCACCAACGCCGACGGCGTTTTTCGTTTCGAAGACGTGGCGATCGGGACGCACCGGTTCGCCGTCCTATCGCCGTTGCACGAACCATTGCAGGGCGACGTTTCGGTGAAACGTGATTTTGAAAACATCGCGCCGATTCAAATCGAGCGCCGCGATCCGTTCCGCGTTGCGTTCGACATGCCGCAGCCGCATCAAGCCCGGGCTGCACAATGGTTGTCGGCAAGCCTGACCGAACCGCCCGCCATGGATCAGCCTTCGCCGCAGATCACTTCGATGGAATTGATCGCGGCCAGGGGCGAAACCAAAGCGTTCGCGGTATCCGCGCTTGTTCATCAAGAGTTGGCATCGCCGTCGGTCCAGCTTTCCGAATTGAAATCCAACGATTCGGTGATCGGTCCAGCCGACGTCTCCGTGCGGTGGGTCCAGCGGATGCTTCAGCCCGTGCATTACCAGGGTCCCAAAGACGACGCCGTGTTTGTGTGGCGTTTCCTGTGGGACGAACCACCGGCGACGCTGTCGTCTGGACAACTTCGTTTGTTGGTGGGCACGATCGATCTTCCTGCCGACGCACCGGCGGGAACATACACCGGCCAATTGACGCTTCGTTCCGCCGATCAATCGGTCGCGACGTTGCCCGTTTCGCTGCGTGTCGGTGATTTTGAACTGCGATCGCCTGATAAACGCGCCGGCGCTTTTCTGAACATCTCCAAGGGATCGCTTTTCCAAGCGGGGCCGCAATGGGAATCGGTCGTCATGCAGGACATGGCCGATCACCAAGCGACCACCATGCACTACTGGGCCGGGATTTCATTTGGTTCCGATGGCAATCCGGTAACCAGGGCGGCCGAACAGTCGCTGCGACTGCAGCAGCAATACGGAATGAAGCCGCCTTATTCGATCAAGTTCTCGGTGGAACAATTGGCTCAGGTTCTGGGCGTGGAATTCCTGGACCGTCACGCCATCGATATCGAATCGTTGAAAGCCAAAGAAACGGAGTTTCGCGAAGCGGTTCAGCGGGGCGTCGCCGCGGTTGCGGACTTGGAAAAGCAATTCGGTTTGCCCGCAAACAGTTTGGTGCTGTTCTGGAGCGACGAAGTCTTCATCGGCCAGCGTCTGGAACCTTGGATTTACACGGCCAAGATCGTGCGGCAATACACGGACAATCCGATCGGCCTGACCTTTGATCCGCGAGACGTTGAAAAGTGGGATCGCGTCGAACCGTTGGTTGATGTCCCGTTTTTTCATGGACGCAATTTGGATCTGTGGTCATCCGAAGAAAACCATTCCTACGATCAGCTTCACCAACGCATCGACGCAAGCGGGGATGTGCCGTTCGCTTATTACAACATCATCCGCACCAGCATCACGCCGGAATACGCGCGGCTGGTCAACGGATACTGGCTGTGGCAAACCCCGGTGCACTCGCAAATGCACTGGACGTATTACTGGGGTGACCAGGATGCGATGGTCGGCGTCCGCGAAGGCGATCGCATCGCTCCATTTTTTGCCCTGGCGGCCCCGCATCCCAGTCGCCCTCAGATGCTGAGCACTCTGGACTGGGAAAACCTTCGTGAAGGCGTTACCGACCATCGCTATGTCGTCACGCTGGAACATGCCATCGAACGAGCCGGACCGGACAAGAAGGCCACGGTCGATCGGGCCAAACGATTTCTGAAATCGCTTCGTCAAACCGGACCGGTGGTCGACGACGCCGCCCGGCAACTGGACGCCGCCGACTACACCAAACGCCGAACAGAAATGCACCGACTGATCAGCGAATTGATGTCCCAGTAGGTCACGCTGTCCGCGAATCCCCCGTGATACGTGGAACGTCGACGGGCGATCGAACGATCCGGCGTGTGGCTTGCGAATCCGCTGCGTCCGACGTCCAATGAAACGCGAGATTCTTGATGGTGGGCCGCCGGATCCATTCGGGTTCGGTGTCGCCCCGCACCGTCCGTGCCCAATGACCGATCGTGTTGACCGTGCCCATGCGTTTGATTGCTTGTCTGCTGTTCGTTTGCACCTCGTTTCTGACGGCTCCGGCGACGGAGGTAACGCTCGGCACCAGTGACGGCGGCACGCGCACGGGAACCTTGCTGTCGATCGGCGTGGTGGAAGTGAACTTGGATCCGGGTGGTGCCGTCGCGGTGGATGACGTGGAATCGCTGGTCCCGGTGCAAACCGAATCGCGAACCGGGCCGACCATCCGAGTCACGCTTCGCAACGGGTCGGAGATCGCAGCACAACAGGTCAGCACCGACGACGATCAGTTGGTGATTCAGCCGCGACGCCAGGATGACGTTCGGATCCCGCTGACCGATGTCCGATCCATCCGCTTTCGCCGTGCATCGCCGGGAACGGATCCGAAATGGTTGGGGCTGTTTGAAAGCGAAGGTCGCGGTGACCTTATCGCCGTACGTCGTGAAGGCGACCAGATCGATTCGATCCGCGGCATCGTTTTGTCGATCAGTCCGGCGGCGGTGAAAATTGATCTGGACGGATCCGAAGTCGACGCGCCGGTCGAAAAGCTGGAAGGCATCATTCTGGGCGGATCCGCCGAACCGGAACCGACGTCGGCACCGATTCGCGTTGTCGACGCCTATGGTTCAACTTGGCTGGTTCGTTCGGTTCGACTGGACGACGGCGACGATCAACTATCGTTGGATTTAGGGTCCGGCACCAGCCATCGTTTTCCCATCGACCAACTGAAACGCATCGATTGGGCCGGCGGCAGCACGTTATTGGCGACTTTGGAACCGGCCCAGCGTCGTTTCGGTTCCAGCTTGCCAGAATCGTCATCAGCGGACGTGACCGCAGCGTTGGACGCTTGGTTGGGTCCGGCGGTTGACCAGGACCAAGACCTGTTGATCCCTGCCCAGTCGTCGCTGGAATACCGCGTCGATCCGGATGTCAGCCGATTGGTGGGAACCGTGCGACGTCACCAGCAAGTTCTTCGCGGCGGACGTGTGAAAGCAAAGATCCTGTGTGACGGCCAGCCCGTCTGGGAACAAGAGCTGACCGATTCATCGGCGGTCGGATTCGACGTGCCGACCGCCGACGTGTCTCGGGTGCAGTTACTTGTCGACGACATGGGAGACGGCGACGCGGGCGATCTGCTGCGTTGGGTTCGCCCGCGTTTGGTGAAATAGACACTGCCGCGACGCATGCTAGCGATCGGCGTACACCATCGTGCTTTCTTCCTTGGTGACCGGCACGCTGGATTGGTCGCTAACCACGATCGCTTTGATCAAGTGACGCCCGGCTTGCAGCCCACGCACTTTGACGCGGTAAACCTGTTCCTGACCGGCGTCCAGACGCGGGATTTTGTTGAAGAAAACGTTCCCGTTGTTGTCGCTTTGCGCGTCGCCCTCGGCGGCGATCAACTGCATGCCGCGTGGGATTTGTAACTGGACTTGAACGTTGGCGTCGTCGCGTGATCCCGTGTTGGTGACGCGGATTTCATAGGTGGTTTCACCCGCCTGTTCGATCGGATCGGCGGTATCGGCGATTTGGAAGGTCAGTTCGGCCAGCGACTGGACCGACACGACCGACTGTTCCACGACGGCTTCGGAAAGGTCACTGGCGGCTTCCAACCGTAACGCTTGTTCGCCTTCTTCGATCGGCAACAGCGTCAATTCGATTTCGCCTTCTTCGCCGGCGGGCAACTGGGCCAATGACCAGATCACCGCGTGGCGGTTGGGGTCGTATTGTCCCTGGTTGATCGTGCTGACGAACTGGAACCCGCGATCCAACTGGGCGACCAGTTGGACGTTATGCGCGTCGGCGGTTCCCGCGTTGGCCAAACGAATGTTGTAGGTCGCTTGGCGTTCCAGGAACCGCAATTTTGGACCGTTCAACGCGACTTGCAATTGCGGGGCAATGACTTGCAGATCGACCGCATGCTGGGCCTCCAACCCGTTGTCCCCCCGGACACGAACCAGGTTGCGAACCATGCCGGGTTTGACGGCGGTCATTCGCAACAATTCGCGACGAGTTTCGCCGGGCTGCAGCACGCCAATTCGGTTGTCCAACTGGCGACCGTTTCGGTGCTGAAGTTGTTCGGGAACGTCTTCTTGGATGATGATGTTCTCGGCGGCACCGGATCCCGGGTTGCTGACCTCCAGTTCGATTTCGACTTGTTGGCCGATCAAGACCTGTTGGGGCGCCCGTTGGACGATTTCCAATTGCGGACGTGTGCTGCGAGTGCGTACCGATGCGGCGGCTTCGAAAGTGACGCGGGCCACGCTGCCCAGTTCGCCTTCTTGTCGCGGCATCAATTGCAGGGTGATCGTTTGCTCGCCGCCCGGTTCCAGGCTGCCCAATTGCCACAACAGCCGACCGTCGCCGGACATCGTGGGGCCGGGCATCGCGTCGACCAGTTCCATCCCTTGTGGGACTTGATCGTGAACGCGAACGTCCAAGGCTTCGACCGAACCGACGTTTCGCACGGTGATGGAAAACGATGCCGGCTGGCCGACGCGGACTTCGGCGGGTGCCCGTTTATGGATCACAACGCTGGGCGTCTGCACGCCATCAAAGCGGCGGTCGCCCGGTGTGCCGGCGGCAACTTGCGCGGAATCGGTCGGCAGCGACGACGCGTTGAATCCGCCAGCGGTCGGCGGGTTTTGGTTCCGCATTTGTGCCGATGCGGGCATGCCGTAACCGTTTCCGGGATTCTGCGTCGGCGGTGCCGACATGTTCGGTGATTGGGTCGGCAAGTCATAGGATGTCGGCGCCGCATTGTTGGCACCAAATCCCACGGCCGCGCCACCGGCGTTTGCCGCGTAGGAATCGGACTGGCTTGCCGCAGTCGCCGCGTCATAGGCGGCGGCAGCCGACGAAGGTTGGGCAGGCGTTTGCTGGGCAGGCGTTTGCTGGGCAAAGGTCGGTGGTTCAGACTGCATCAGCCCATTGCCCGCTGGCGACGGAGCCGACGGTTCCGGTGAAGCCGTCGCCGAAGCATCCGCAAACGATCCCGCCGCGGCGTCGGCGAATGCTTGGGGTTGTGCGGCGAAAGCCTGCGGCCCGGGTGCGGCTTCTTGAGGAGCGGCATCCGGGGATGTGGCGGCCATGGCGGGCGGAGGTTGCAGCTGGCTGGCGTCGGCGGCGGCTTCGCGAAGACCGTTGGACGGAGGCACTGATTGCGGGTCAGCAAAATCACCGGCGGGTGCGAACGAACCGTACGCGGACGCATCGGCCGCGATGTCGCCTGCCGGGGCCGGATCGGCCGTCGGGGGTGCCGCCATTTCTAAGGGTTCGGGAACGGGCGTGGCATCGCCAGCGGCCATCGACGCGGCGGCAGGTTCGGGCATCAAATCGCCCGGTGATTCGGCGACCTCGGCCGGCTGGAAATCACCAAGGGTCGGCATTTGCAAACCGCTGCCGGCGGCAGGTTCGGGAAATCCGCCGGCCGGTGGCTCGGGGAAATCTTCAGCCGCGGGCTGGCTGAATGCTTCGGCGGCCGATGGCGTCGCTTCGGCGGCCAAGTCGGACGCGGCAGATGCCTGGGGATCGGTATCGGCATCGGCAAAGGTCGGCGGGCTGACCGAGAACATCGACGCGGCACCTTGGGCCAGCGACCGAGCGGCGTCCTGGACATCCGCCGCCGGGGTTTCGGCAATTTCCGCACCCGCGGGATCAAACGAAACGTCGAAGCCCGCCGGAGATGCGTTACCGCCGTCTTGCGGCGCGGGGTCGACCGGTTCGTTATGCGCGACTTGCATGACGTTGCCACCGGACCATGGTGACGGTCCCGCGGCACCGGTATCCGACGCGGCATCCGTCTTGGCCGGTCCATCGATCGGCTGCAAATCGGCCATCGCGATCGCGGTGGTCGGCGCCCGCATTTCCGTTTGTTCGGGAACATCCCAATCGGATTCGTTGGTTCCGCTGGAATCTTTCTGGGCCTGAGCAGCGGCGAGCGCCCCCAGAAGAATCGTGGTGGCACCGGCAGCAATCTGAACGCCAAAGCGTTTCATCGTTCGCATTCCTTTGCGAGGGTTCGTGGTCCTGCGGAGTTTCCCGTACCAAATTCAGGACTTGAGCGAAAAGGTCAAAAGATCGACAAGTTTCTTGTCGCCCGCCGCCGTTCGCTCGGCTCGCTTCAGATTGGCCAGGGTTTTCCAGGCCGGATGGTTGCTGGTCGGACGGTGCTCGTGCGCCAAATCCAAGATTTGGGCGATCGGAATTTTTTCCGCCGGCTTGGCCAACGTCAGCGCCATGTCTTCGCCCGCGCCGCCGCTGACGTGTCGCAGCATGCCGCCTTCGACCAGCCACTGTTCCATCTCGCGGACCACACGACTGGACAAGCCCAGCCGATCCGCCAGCTCCTGCCGCCCGACGACACGCCCGTCCTGAAACGCCGCGGCGACCTCGGTCATGATCGGCAGCATCCAATCCGGATCACCGGCGGGCAGTTCGTCTCGCTCGCGATCATCACGACTGAGAGGACGACCGTTCAGCATCTGTAGCGTGTAAGTCAGGATCAGCCCGAACAAGACGATCAACCACGTGACATAGATCCAAAACAGGAACAATGGAATCAGCCCCAACGATCCGTACAGGGCCGAATAGGGAACCGCTTTGGCGACATAGACACGAAAGCCGAACTTGGCCGCTTCCCACATCAACGCGCTGACCGCCGCCCCGGCCGCTGCCGCCCGGACCGATACGTGCGTATTGGGCATCAGTGCGTACAGCAAGAACATCAACACCCAACTGGCCAGCATCGACAACAGGTGATTCAACACCACCGCGGCCAGCCCCGCACTGCCGCCGACCCAATCGACGTTGCCCACCCACGCGATCAATTGGCCTGATAGATACAGGCTCATCGCCAACAGCCCGCTGCCCAAAGTGATGATCGACCAATGGATCGCAACGCGGATATGGATCGGGCGTTTGCTGGGTGCGTCATAGATGCGATTGAACAAGTGTTCGACCGAGTCAGCCAACGCGATGGCCGCATAAACAAACAACAACAAACCGAACACGCCGACCGAAGCGAAATCAACCGTCGCAATCTTGCTGGTCACCTCGTGAAGCGTCTTGCGAATGCTGGCACGTGTCCGCAACGCTGTTTCACGCTCGGCGGTTTCGTCCGCCGGATCCGCGTTGCCGTCCACCGATTCGTCGTCTGCGGTGGAATCGTTGGTCAGATCCGATTCGGTTACCACGCGGTCCGTGGAATCCGCAATCCGGGCGCCATCACCCGACTTTGGCCTGGCTTCATCATCGGACTGGGCCACCGGCGGATCGTCGGGGTCATCCTTTTCGCCAAGTGTCTTTTCCGAATCTGATTCGTCGACATCGCCATTGGCGGCGGAATCGCCATCGATCAGGTCGGTCTTGGGAGGCAACTGGACGTCATCGGCAACCGTGGCCGCTGGATCGATCGGATCGTCCGTCGGATCGACGTCGACCAATTCCTCGCCGGGCAGCAACGTGGCGTCAACGGTTTCCTGATCGGCGGCTTCCTGATTGTCGACTTTGGTGCGATCCGATTCTTGGTCGCCAATGTCGGGATCCGTGTCGCCGACCGGTCGCTGGATATAGTCTTCCGGAATTTCGGGGACGCCGAAAAACGAGTACAGCTGATTCTCGACGCGGTTCTGCACGTCTTCCAATCCGCCAAAGACGCGGAACATGACCAGCCCCAGCACGACGACCGGGATCAACGAAAAGATCGTGCGGTACGTCAACTCCGCCGCCATGCCCTCGGCGCGGTGCCGGTTCAATTGCCGGCCGCAATGGACCGCCAGATCCCACGCATAGCGGACCTGGTGCTGGCCACGAGTCAGCTGTTCGCGGGGCCGTCGCACCGCATCAAGCAGATAGTTCCAGTATTCAGACAATTCGCTGGGCCAGGATCGGGAAGGGTACGGGCCGATACCGAAACACACACGACGGATCAGTCGCTGGGAAGTTTCGGGTGCATCGATGGCACGTTTGCGGCGCCGTAAAGATAGATTACCCCGCCCGTTTCGTCGCCGAGTCGTTTCGTGCGAACCCCGACTGAAAACCCGTTCAGGCAGCGCGACGTTCCGAATGATCGTCCTGGACCGACTGGTCGGATTGATCCGGCGTCTTGGCCTGGCCGGCATCCGCCGAATCAGTCTGGACCGATTCTGTCGACGGCATCGACAGCACCTTCAGTCGCGTGGACTGGTCGGGCGTCGCTTCGAACTGCGCGGCCCAGTGATCGACATCTTCCGGCGTCCAGGTTTCCAAATGCATTGCCGTATCGGCCGAGGTGATTTTCACCTGGTCTTCTTCCATGAACCAGATCGCGACCCAATCAGCAAAAGCCAAGCGTCGCCCACAAAAGAATCCTTCACGAATCACCATCGATTCGGCGAACCGAATCATGTCGCCTCTCGGCCCGTTCGCGGGTGGGTCACCCGATGTTGAGCTTTCATCAGGCAGAGGATCCGATCCTGGCGCGTCAGGCTGTTGACGGATCCACGCCGAAAGCGCGTTGCGGATCATTGCCAGTCGTTGTGAATTGGTCATGCGATTGATCGCGAAAGTTGGCCAAAATGGTTCGTCGGCGAACGGACGACGGCACGAACGGCGGTGGCCGGCCGTTGGAAGGCGGCGGGCCGTATCGAGTTTCGGCGGGCCGTGCCGAGATCGGGCGTGCGATGCCAATTCCCGGGAGGTGCCGAACTCCTTCGCCAAGTGCTAAATTCGGATCCCGGCGGGCCGCATGTCCGGTTCATCTGGCAGGACAGTCACGTTGTCTCCAGATTGCCCAAAATGCCAATCGGACGGCGATGCGATGCTCACGGTGTTTTCCCTGCGAAACCGAGTCGCGGTCACCGACGCCAATTCACTCATTCGACGAAGCTCTCTTTTCCCCACCGAAGGCCTTTGGCAATGCGCATCTTGTTGGACGAAGACCAGCTGAAGCAGGGCGTGGAAGACTTGGCATCACGGATCGACCGTGACTATGGCCGTTCGGCGTTGACGGTCGTCGCGGTGATGACCGGATCCCTGGTCTTGTTCGCTGATCTGATTCGGCGACTGTCGATGCCCCAGCGGGTCGGCGTGATCCAGGCGTCCAGTTATCGCGGCGGCACCCAGTCGGGCGACTTGCACGTCGATTCGGGCATGCTGATTGATGTGGCCGACCGCGACGTGTTGTTGGTCGATGACATTTTCGATACCGGCAAAACGTTGGACCGCCTGTGCGGCGTGATGCGAGAAATGGGGGCCCGCTCGGTCCGCACGGCGGTTCTGCTGCACAAGCAGCGCGAACACATCACGTCGCTGCGTCCAGATTATGTGGCGTTTCAAATCCCCGACGAATTCGTCGTCGGGTACGGGCTGGATTATTTGGACATGTACCGCAACCTTCCGTACCTGGCGGTCTTGGAACCGGAGGAGATTGAAGCGACTGCGGCGGAAGCGAAATCGTGAACCGACCGCTCCGGATCCTATTGATGGGCCGGCATTTTTGGCCCCATGGGTCACACGACAGCGCGATGGCGCTGTTGCGTTTGGCGTCAGGCCTGGCGCGACAAGGGATCCACGTGGAAGTCGTCACGCCCAAGCACTCGACGTCTTGGACTCCGCGATGCCGCTGGGATCGTTTTTCGGTTCATCGCCCCGTGACCTTACCGCGTCGCGACTGGGGATACGCCCGATACGCCCGCCAATTGTCATCGTGGATCATCCAGCACGGCAGCCACTTTGACGCCATCCTGGTCGATTCGATGCGTGAAGAAGCCAGCGCCGGTGTGGACGCAGCATCCGCACTGCAAATCCCCTGCATCGTCACCGATGCGGGATCCGATTGGAACGCCGACCATCAGTGGGCCACCCGTTCGCGATGGAATCAAAAAGTCTATCGCTCGGCGATGCAAGCCGATCGCATCCTGGCCCCCACGGCCGATTCGCATCGTCGGCTGATCGTCGACGGTTGCCCCGCCGATGCCATCGTCCGTCGTGCCGCCGGCTTCACATCGTTGTGTCCGGCCAACGCGGTTCGCCGCCGCGAAGCCCGCGCATCGCTGGGATTGGCCAACCTGGACATGGCCGCCGATTCCGACGTACCGGTCGCTTTGTGCATCGGATCGATGACCCATCACAGCGGAATGCTGTTGGCCGTGGAAAACGCATTCTGGATGATCGGTCGCTATCCCCGTATGCGTTTATGGCTGATCGGCGATGGTCCGGCTCGTGACTTGATGCACCAAGACTTGAAAGCCAACGGTGTCCGGCATGCGGTCGCCATGCCCGGATCGTTCGCCTGTTTGGATGACGTGTTCGCGGCCGCTGATTTGTACCTGCAACTGGACTCACAAGGCTGCGAGTACTTTTTGCCAACGGCCGTTTCTCATGCGATGCCGATGGTCGTCTGCGATTCGCCCGACAATCGCCAGCGACTGGGCGTTGCACCGGAGACTCATGCGATGACCGCGGCGGGGATTCCCGACGATGCGAATCAAGAATCGATTGCCTGGTTTGCACGTACCGAGTCGCAAAAGCCGTTTCGCCAAGCCTTCAAACAACAGATGAATCGAATCGTCGCATCGCTTTCACCCGACAACGACTCGGCCGTCTCAGATCGCCGAAACAATACGATCGGCCATATTTCCGATGGTCGCGATTGGTATCGACAAGTCATCCGCCGGTACCCTTACCAAGCGGTCGTTGATCAGATCGCTAATTTGGCTCGTCAATTGTCTGCCGATCGCACCGGCAGGTCGCTGGCGTCCGCGCCGACGCCGCAACCACGTTCGTCAGACGCCGACGCGGATTCACGTCGCGACGGGCCCAACGGCAACTCCGGCGGCACGGTCACATCGGGATCGGGAGACTTCACCCGATGAACGCCAGCAAAAACGAAGACCGTCGAATACGCGTCGCCCTGATCATTCCCACGATGGACCGCGGCGGCGCTGAAAAGCAACTGTGCTTACTGGCATCCGGTCTGGATCGTGATGCTTTTGATGTGCATGTGTTTTTGCTGACACGCGGTGGTCCACGATTGGCCGATCTGCAGTACGCGGGGATCCCCGTGACACTGATCGGCAAACGATTCAAAGCGGACCCGACGGCTCTTTGGCGACTGAAAAAGACGCTGCAAGAATTTCGGCCCGACGTGGCCCACACATGGATCTTTGCCGCCAACAGCTTCGGTCGCGCCGCGGCCATCCTGGCCGGCGTCCCGTCGGTGGTGGCCAGCGAACGTTGCGTCGATCCGTGGAAAGGTTGGCGTCACTTGGCGATCGATCGCGCGCTTGCCAAGCGATCGGATGCGATCACCACCAACAGCCAAGGCGTCGTGGATTTTTACGCTGGCCACGGCATCGATGCGAACAAGTTTGTCGTCATTCCCAACGGCATCCCGCCTCGCCACGTCGACGACATCGACCGCGACGAAGCATTGAATCGACTGGGCATCGATCCCAACCGCCGCATCATTTTGGCCGTCGGACGTCTGTGGCCGCAAAAGCGTTACCGTGATTTGATCTGGGCCGCCGAACTGGTCGCCACCGTCCGCGAAGACACCACGCTGGTGATCATCGGTGACGGTCCGCAACGTGGGGAATTGTTACGGCATCGCGACGCCGTCACGCGCCCCGATCGCGTCTGGTTTGCCGGTCAACGCGACGACGTCGCCCAGTTGCTGCCGCACGCCGATGTGTTTTGGATTGCCAGCGAATACGAAGGCCAAAGCAACGCGGTGATCGAAGCGATGCAAGCGGGCGTACCCGTGGTGGCATCCAACATCCCGGGCAACGTCGACTTGGTGGTGCACGGTGAAACCGGTTGGCTGGTCAAGCTGGGCGACACCGCCGACTTTGCACGACAAACACTGGCCTTGCTGGACGATTCCCAGGAAGCCGAACGTTTGGGCGCCGCCGGCCGGCAACGGATTGAACAGGAATTTACGGTTGAATCGATGGTCCGGCGTCACGCTGATTTGTACCGCCGACTGTGCGTCGGGAAAGCCGGTCCGCCGGAACACACCTAGCCATGGCAAGGCGATCGCGAAAAAGCGTCGTCCGCAAAGTTTCACTCAATCGCCCAAAGCCCAGACGACACTGATAAACAGTTCGGCTTGTAACAATCGGGGCAGGATCGGGCCCCTGATTTTTCGTCTCCGTGCCCACTTTGGCTCAAAAGACGATTGAGAAAGGCCGGCGAACGGATAGCTTGGTTAGCGGTCGCCAGGGGGTCAAAGGACGCGGCGGCCGGGCGTAATACCAGTGACCAGACCGGTCAACGCCCCGACGAGTATTCCGTCCCGATGCTGCCAAGAAAGCCGAATCGGGATCCAGACCTGGGCCATTGCACTGATGGATATGAGCGAAACCAGCCGATCGAGCCTCGACGAAGTCGATCTGCTTATGGACAACGCCCGATTGCGTGACGAGCTTGAGCCGTACCGCGACGATTCGATCGACGACCCGACGACTCGGCGGATGCCGCTGGTCAAGGAAAACGAGTACTTGGCGTCGATGCTGGCATGGGAACGAGCCCCCGCAATGCCGATCGCCCAGTGGTTTCACCCGCCATTGGAATTGCCACCGGCCGAATCGCTGGACGATGACCGCCTGTCGCAAAAATTGACCGAAACGATCCGACGTCTTTATTCACAACACATCGTTCTTCGATACACCGACCACCTTAGTGACCGTGATCTTTATCGCGTTATTCGCCACGACATTCTTCCGTGCTGCGAGAAGAAGGTCGACCTGCCCGGCAAATATCTAGAGTGGCGGTGTATCGAAGACAACGAAACATGGCTGCGGTTCTATGCGACCGCGGTCGAACGTCGCCGGTTCCAAGAAGAACACGATTCAGACCTGCCCAGCGCCGAAACCCCGCGTTATCGCCGCGATCTGCCCGGCACCTGACGCCCGGCACCTGACGCCCGGCACCTGACGCCCGGCACCTGACGCCTCGGCCCTGACGCCTGGGCCCTGAACCCGAACCTGAGAACGAGATCTCCAGGTCAACCTTCCGCCAGACGTGTCGCGCCGACACACGCCGGCGAAACGGATCGCCCCGCAACCACCGCCGATTGCGGCTCCGAATTTCCTTCGCCCTCCCTCCGAAAGGGTCGAGCCACAGCGAGGAGGAAGCGCGTCGTTTCACCTTCGGGGACCTCACGAAAACCGAAAAAAAGCGGCCCAAGACGATCTGGCGTTGATGTTTCGCCCCATCCCGGTATACTCTGCCGCTTCAATTTAGAACCTTTCTAAAAGACGCCCGAGGCCACACGATGAAAGTTGTCAGCAGCATCGGCGCCCTGAAATACCGCCACCCGGATTGCCAGGTGGTCAAGCGACGCGGGCGCATCTACGTGATTTGCAAAAGCAATCCGAAATTCAAAGTCCGCCAAGGCGGCGCAAAGATCAAGAAGGCTCGCCGCTAACACGGCTTGACCTGACGCAAAAAGAACACAACGTGGCCGCGCGACTGGATCGCTGCGGCCCGTTTTTTATGCGCCCCACGCGACGGCATCTTGCCGCCGCGACG
This sequence comes from Crateriforma spongiae, assembly GCF_012290005.1. Classification (NCBI taxonomy): domain Bacteria; kingdom Pseudomonadati; phylum Planctomycetota; class Planctomycetia; order Pirellulales; family Pirellulaceae; genus Crateriforma; species Crateriforma spongiae. Next base: position 304,521 of record NZ_JAAXMS010000005.1, on the reverse strand, counting down.
CGTCGCCTAGCGGCTCGCGGCCTCGGTCGCCGTCAACGTCTTCGCTTCACCGGACGACACAAAGTCTCGGCCCAGGTCATAGATGACGACCTTCTCCGCCGCCCGGTTTGCCGCCGGATACTGGCGACGTGCGACGGGAATCGCCACCTCCGCCGCGTTGTCGTCCGGCTTGTAACGCTCGTGCAGAATGCGATGCCGGTCGGCCAGTTCGGTCTGTCCCGTCGCCGCATAGATCTCCGCCAAGTTGGCATGGGCGGTGACGTTTTCCGCGTCGATGTCGATTACCTGATGGAAATGCCCTTCGGCCTGGGCGTACCACTTCTGGGCCTGATCTTCGTCGCCCATGATTTCCGATCGCTGAGCCAAATCGATCAGCGCCAGTCCCAATTCATTGCGAACCACGTAGTCTTTGGAAAAATCGAATCCGCGGCTGGGCACCCGAGTGTTCAAGACGCTTTCCAGACTTTCCGCCGCCTGTTCCAGGTTGCCTTGTTGCCGATTCACCATCCCGCTTAACCAAGCGTGCGTCCAAGCCGGCGGCGGCGGATCCATCGTCGCCGCAACCGCCAGGGATTCGGTCGCCCCGGTCAAATCGCCTTCGGTGAATTGCACGCGTGCCAAATTCAGTGGACCGTCGTACCGGCCCATTCGCTGCACGGCCGCGAAAGCTTCAGCCGCCTGTTTCAATTCGGCTTTGCCCTTCAGCAACAATCCGATGCCGTAATCGTTGAACCGCTGCCACGTGGGAATGAACTGCTTCGACGCGACCGCCGTTCCGTCGCCGCCGGCGATCGCCAACGTGATTTCATCACGAGCGATTTCGATGATGGGCAAATCATTCGGATCACCCACCTGGCCCAAATCCAGAGGATCGCGATCCGGGTCACGGTCGGCACGGATGTAATCCAGATACTCCGTATCAAACTTGCGGTACAGCAACCGCGCCGAGATCCGAAGGGTATCGCCGACGTCTTCCGGTACATCCAACCGATAATGAATCGTTTGACCGGCACCGGGCGGAATTTGATGGTTGTACAGCGGTGTGAAGATGTCTTGCGCGTTGCGGCGATTGATCCGGTTTCCGTGGCGGTCCAAGATGAAGTTGTTGACGAAATGCGACCACGGGTCGACGACTTCACGTTCATCACGCTGACCGCTGGCCCCGATCAGTTTGTCGCCGTCATGGACCAGAAATTCCACCCAGACTTGGTTGCTGTCGGTCGTTCCTTGGGTGAAGTGATGCCCCAACGTCAGCGTCCGCAAAACGGTTTCGATCAAGTATGTCTGACCGGGCTCCAATTCGGGCAACTCGGGTCCCAAAGGCGCGACCAATTCGGCGTCGATCGATTCGCCACGTCGGATGCCGAACAAGTCGACACGCAGTGATCCCTTCAAAATCTTTTCGTGCGCTGCGATTCCATCCGCATCACCGAACCAGTGGCTAAGCGCACTGTTGGCGCTGGGAAAATGGTGATTATGAACGGCCAACGTTTCCAATTCTTCGGAATACCTTGCCCCAAAACCATCACTGGCCATCGGCGGCATGTGGCATCCGTTGCAATTCGTTTGGGCGACCTCCGGGTAGTAAAAACTGCGCGCCCCGTGGCCCGAAACACCGCTTAACAGATAGCTGTCATAGTGATTTTGGCCCCGCAAAAATTCCTTGTACTGTGTCAGTTCACCCGGCAGGAACACCTTGTGGCAGGTTCCACAGAACTGATCGGTCTTGTGAAAGGGCTTCAGCATTTCGCGTTTATGGAACGCCGGCTTGGCCTGCACCATCAACTCGTTCAACGATTGCAGCCATTCGTTGTCGCTGTACGTGAACGGGTAATGCTTGGGCTCGTCGATCGTGTAATCTGCGTTGCCCCGATCACTGTCGATCGATTGGATCGCATGGCATGACACACACGTGATCCCCGCATGCGCGGTCGGGTTAGCGACGTCGTCGTAATCCGGGTTATCAAATTCGCCGGCGAAGAACGGGACCGGATCATGACAACCGGCACAGAAACGGGCCGCTTTGACAGTCCCGCTGTGGTCGCTGGCGACTTGACGGGTTTCGCGAACGCTGGCGCGATAGGCCGGATTGTTGAAACTGCTCAACTTGTGAGCGCTGTGCAGCCAACTGTCATAGATGTCTTCGTGGCACCGCAAACAGTAGTCATCGTTCATCAATGTCTGTGCCGCGATGAAATTTCCCGTCGCGGTCTTGGCCAACGAGGGCAAGAAATACGCGCGGCCCTCTTCCGGTCCCGAATCATCACTGATCGTTGCGTCGGACGCTTGAAAGCCGACCATCACGGCAACGAATCCGGCGATCACCAGCGCGACCCGTCGGCCGACATGCCACTTGATCCGCGGACCAACCAGACGGTGCAGCCAATACAGCCAAATCGCCACCAGCGGCGCGACCAAGTGCATCCAATACACCAACCGCCGGGCCGATGGATCAACGATCCGGAATCCTCCCAGTCGCGTCAACAAAACGCCGCTGATCAAGATCACGATCGCCACGACCAACAACCCGTAACCGATCCGCACCGCACGCCGGTTGCGCCGATTTCGGGCACGCCACATGTGCGCGAATCCAAAGACCAACGTGGGAACGATCAACAACAATCCCAAACCGATGTGTCCCAAGAACATCAGTTGATAAAAGTGATCCTCCAACACGCGACCGGTGAAATGCTGAATCCATGTCACGCTGGTCAGGTACAGACCGTTGGCGGCCAAAATGCCGAACAACGCCAGAACGATCACCAACATCACCCGCAACCGCGGTGTGATCACTCGTTTTGCCACCGGTTTGCGGGCGACCGGTTGCTGGGTTCCCGAAATGTCAGTCGGCGGCTTTGGCGCGTTGGTCTCGCTCACGGATTTCGATTTTCGTTGGCGGGAATCAAAAAGGGGAAAAGTCGCCGATCAGCTTAAGGACGATGCCAAAATCGCCGGAACGATTGTCGGCGACTGCGTGAGGCGGTATGAGATCGCATCACCTGCGCGGCGGCATCTTGGTCGGCCACCGTCGGGGGATAGGATTTCATATGACGAAACGGCAACGGGTCGGCGGATTGACCGGCCAGCGTGTTCAGGTCGGCGTCCTTATCCCAACCGACACAGTGCAAGACAAAATCACGCACATATCCGTCGGGCACCGGCGTCTCGGGAACCTTAAACGTTAATCGAATTTCATCGCCACCGCTGATCACCACCATCTTATCGTCCCATCGGGCCAGCATGTCCGACACGTCACCGTACCCCGTCAAAGATCCACGCAGCGGCGGCCAACGGGGATCGGCGTCCGCAGTGTGATAGTCATAGGTTTCGGGTTGTTGCAGTGACGCACGGATGCGACGTGAAAAACCGCGATAGCCGACCTCCGCGGTCTCCATCGTCAATTTGTGAACGACCAAAGCATCATCGCCACGACGGCTCGTGAACTTTGCGGCGTCCCAGTAAATCTGGGCCGATGTTCGAATCCGCAATCGAGGATCTTCGGGCACCAACGCGTCGGTCACGTCCACCACAATCGTTTTCGTTTTTCCGCCCGGAAATCCCATTGATGCGATCGCTGGTCGCCAGCCCGGCATTTTGGTTTCCCCCGCATCGCCGTCGGGAACCCAAACTCCGGGGAACTCGATCGGCGGCATTTCATCGTTCTGGTCGATCTGAATGTTCAGCGACGTGTCGGTCGGCAAAATCCACCCGGTCAAAACCATGTACACCGCTTCACCGGCGTCGCGACGCTGCAACGCCGCATCCGGTACCGTCAACTCGATCCAGTGCGGCGGGCACAAACCCTGAACAATGCGACGATCAAAGCCTTGGACGTATCGCCCATCGACATCGGCCAACCGATCCGCGACATCGTTCCCACCGGTGTCCCGGGCCGCAGCAGCCGGTTGCATGTCGGTCTGATCAAACGCATAGATGGTCGGCTGGGCGATCGATGGCGGCCCGACCTTTTCGTTGGTCTCGATCTGGACGCCGGACGGATGATCCACGGCGGTCAAGGCGACGTGATCAAAGTACGCGATTTCCCAAAGCTCTTCGGTCAGACGCAGGTGATACCGACCGTCTTTTTCCGCCACGAAACGTCCGTCCACCTTCAAGTATTCCCAAGGCCGATCCTTGGCGACGACACCGGCGGCCACCTGCAATCCCAACGGTGCCGCCCATAAACAGTCGGTCACGAAAGCAAATGTTTCACCGTCCCACGCATACAGATAGGGACAAGAACCCTTTAGCGTCTGTTCTTCTTCCACCAGCGTATCGACGGCCGGTGAACGGGTCGTCTGGGTCAACCCGTTGGGAAAGATGATCCGAAGCGAATCGGCCTGGTCGATTCCGTCCAAACCGAAGTGCGTCATCGGGCTGGTGATGACTTTGGAACGATAATGCGGCCCGAAACGCAGCTCCAACGTCGACCCGATCGCATAGTGATTGACTCGGCCGCTGGCCGCATTGTTGTCATCAATCCCTTTCATCCGTACTTGCAAGTAGTGGGCATCGTTTTCGGTGGTGTTCATGCCCAACACAATGCCGCGCCGGTCAACGCCGCAACGATCAATCCGTCCGTTGTTGTCAAAGTCGGCGGCATGCCAGACATCGACGACCATGTCATCACCTTGCACCGCCCTGGTCGCCCCAAAACCATCGGACGTCAAATGCGTGCATTTCAGCGAACCGTCCTCGGTCGCGTGCATCAATTCGCCGAAGGAATCATTGTCAAAATCGACCAGCAGGCCCTTGATCATCGGGCCATCGTTCTTGGAAACCGAATCGACGGTCCACATCCCCGCGTCAGCGGTTTGCGACCAAACGATTTGGCCACCCGTTTTGCCGGAAACCACCAAGTCCCACGAAACATTTCCGTCGACGTCATCGACGAAGACGCGCTGGGCATCGGGCATCGCGGGAGCCCCCGACAATACGCGGTACCGAAACTGTAGATGCAGTAAGTTTTCCAGTAAGCCAATGGTACCCGAGCCTTCTTCCACCGCGACGATGTCCAAGTCCAAGTCGCGATCGATGTCGACGATGGCCAAGTCGACCATCGTGCCGGTCGCCGGTGCTTCGACCTCAAAGAAACGCCGTGTCCCACGGTTGATAAACAAACGCAAGCCTTCGTTTCGTGTCGCGACGACCAAATCCAAATCCCCGTCGCCTTCCAGATCACCGGCGACGACTTTGACGACATTTCGAACGTCCTCCAGACCCGTCGCCGCATCCACGGCAAACAACCGCCGATCGTCCGCCGTCGTGTCACGACCGTCCATCCCGAACAATCGAATCCCTTCGTCGCCGTACACAACCAGGGTGGGAACCACGTTGTGACGCAGCCCGACCGAAAAATCGGGCGTCGCCGTGGCGTCCGGATCCGCCGGCGGCAACACCTTGACCTTGTCCGGTGCGGCACGATCCACCATGAACAGGTCCGTCGCAATCATCCCCGTGACTTTGATTCCGGCTGGACCATCGGCGATCCTTTCAAAGTCGCCGCCGTTGCTTTGTCGCCACAGCGTGATTTCGTTCTGATCGGATACGGAAACCAAATCGGGTCGCAGGTCGACGTTCAAATCGACGGGAATCACCAACCGCGTGTCAGTCGAATCATCGATGACGACATGTCGAAACGAAAGAGTCGCATCCAACGCTTGCACCGGAGATTCATTTTCAGCTTCGATGCTCAACTGACGGATCGTTTCAAAGCTGATCCGGTCCAACGGGTGCGGTGATGCTCGTCGCCGGTCAGCCTTCATCAATTCGGACGCGTTGACCAAGTTGAACCAGATGCCAAAGCCGCGATTGGCGGCCTGCCAATCCTGCTGAGCGATGTCATCCAGCATTTGCGCGACCAGTCCATCGATCGACTCGATCGCGCCGCCGGCCCGAGCTTTCATTTCCGGCTGGATGGCTTTCGCCAAGCGTGCCGCATTCTCAATCGCCGGTGCCGCGGCGGGTCGCTGGGCGGCAAGGTTCAACTGGGCCGCTTGAACGGCAACAAACAGGTTGTCCGGATTGGATTCGGCAAGCTGGGTTAACACATCCGCGGCTTTATCCCGCAAATCCGCCGGCAAATCTTCGATGATGCCCATGCGATTGACCAAGTCCCAAATCGTACCGGCCAAAATCACGGTGTCTTTGTCGGGATGTTCCAGAACGAAATCGGCAAGATCATCGAAAACGCGTCGCGTCGCCCCGCGAGCGATCGCCGCGGGAAGCAACGCGGCTTGGCGGACATCCACACGAGCCTTCATCCATCGTGTCAGCACGTTGGCGTCGGGCTGCACCGATCCAAAAGCTTCCACCGCCGCGTTGGCTTCGGCGATACGATCGGGCAGGGCGGTCCGCGCGGCTTGACGCTGGTCGGCCGACAGCGATCGGTTTTCGGTCTGCTCCGCCAGGCGGTCGACAATTAACAGTCGGTTCAATGCCCAGTTCCGCGTGACCGCCACATCATCAGGTCGCATCTTTCGCAAACGCGACCAAGCTTCATCCGCCGCGTCACCGTCCAGATCCTCTGTGGCGGCCAAGGCGACTCGGACCGTTTGCAACGCACTCTTGTCGTCCGCCGCCGGTGTTGATGAATCTTCGCCCGTGCGATTGGCGGCCCACCGAAGCCCCGCGACAATGGCCAAGACGACGACCGCTAAAAATGTGAAGGGCACGAACCGACGCTGCGATTGGTTGGACTTCATTCCACCTGACTTCCCGACGCAAACCCTCCCGAGACGGTGCGATCTGCGATATGTTTTCTGCCATGAACGAACGACAATTTACCGTAGCAAAGTTTATCGACGACACCGGGTCCGTTCGAATCGGCCGGATCGATGGGAACCAGTTGTTCCCGTTGACGCCCACCGATTCGGTGAAGCGTTTGATCGACATCATCGCGGCAGACGATCCGCTCGGCACGGCTTCGTCTTTGGCAACCGAATCGCCCGTCGCGATCGAATCAGTGGATCAGTGGTTGCCACCGATCGACGACCAAGAAGTTTGGGCGGCCGGCGTGACTTACAAACGCAGCCAGACGGCGCGAATGGAAGAATCCGCAGCCGCCGCATCGTGCTATGACCGTGTGTATGAAGCCGATCGTCCGGAACTATTTTTCAAAGCGACCCCGCGACGTGTCAGTGGTCACGGCCAAGCGGTTCGCATCCGAAAAGACGCCACCTGGAACGTTCCCGAACCGGAAGTCACCCTGGTCATCAGTCCGGCGATGAAGATCGTCGGTCTGACGGTGGGTAACGACATGAGTTCACGAGACATCGAGGGTGAAAACCCGCTGTATCTGCCTCAGGCAAAGTGTTACGACCAGTCCGCGTCGCTGGGGCCTTGGATCACTTTGTACGACCGATTGCCGCCGCCGGCACAGATTCAAGTCGACTTAAAGATCCACCGTGACGGCCAGATCGTTTTCGACCAACAAACCGCCGCCGACCAAATGGCACGCGGATTCGAAGACCTGGTCGGCTGGCTCGGCCGCGACAACTCCTTTGACGATGGTGCGTTCCTAATGACCGGGACCGGCATCGTCCCGACCAGCGACTTTACGCTTCATCCCGGTGACCGAATCGACATTTCGATTTCCGGCATCGGCACGCTTTCCAACACGGTCGTCCAGGGCTAGCCCACACGAGCGACGATCGTCCTTTCTTTGCCCACCCGCATACGAATATCCCCATCCACCGCTATGTCCACCGCTGCACCTGCCGTCGCACAAATTTTGATCAACGGAACTTGGAAAGACGCCGACACCCAATCGACCTTCCAAGCAACCGATCCGAACCAAAATCAACCACTCGATGCAACGTTTCCCGTCAGCAGTTGGTCCGATTGTGATGCGGCCCTGGACGCGGCGGCCGATGCGGCGAGTCAAATGCGTCAACTGCCGGCGTCGAAGATCGCCGAGTTTCTTCGCGCGTACGCCGACGAAATCGAATCAGCAAAAGATGATTTGGTGAACGCCGCCTTTGCCGAAACCGGACTGGCGAAATCGCCTCGCTTGGCCGACGTCGAACTGCCTCGCACCACCAACCAACTACGGCTTGCCGCCGACGCTTGTGAAAGTGGTGACTGGGCCATGGCGACGATCGATACGGCCACGGGCATCCGCAGTTGCTTTGAACCAATCGGTCCGGTCGCGGTGTTCGGTCCGAACAATTTCCCGTTTGCTTTCGGCAGCGTTTCCGGTGGCGATTTTGCCGCCGCCATCGCCGCAGGTAATCCGGTTATCGGCAAAGCCAACAGTTCGCATCCCGAAACCACGCGTCTGTTCGCCGTCGCTGCCGCCAAAGCGATCCAGAAAACGGGCATGCCCGCCGCCACGGTGCAATTGATCTATCGCACCAGCCACGCCGACGGCGAACGCTTGGTCGCCGACCCACGTTTGGCCGCCACCGGCTACACCGGCAGCCGTTCGGCCGGATTGAAATTGAAAGCGGCCGCCGACGCCGCGGGCAAACCAATCTATTTGGAACTGTCCAGCGTCAATCCGGTGGTCATCACCCCCAATGCGTTGGCCGAACGCGGGGATGCGATCGTTGATGAATTTGTCACCAGCGTGTTGATGGGAACCGGCCAGTTTTGCACCAATCCCGGCATGGTGATGCTGGTCCGCGGCGAACCCAGCGACCAGTTCATCGATGCGGTACGACAAAAGTTTGAATCCACCGCCGCGGGAACATTGTTGTCACCCGCGGTCGCCAAAAGCCTGTCGTCCAGCGTCCAGACTTTGGTCGACTATGGCGCCAAATTGATCACCGGTGGCGGCGACGTCGAATCGGATCGTTGCGCGATGGCCAACACATTGATGACGGTCGACGGCAAATCATTCCTGGGAAATCCCGATGGCTTTCAAACCGAAGCGTTCGGCAACGCTTCGCTGATGGTCGTTTGCGACGACTTGGAACAACTGTGCCAAGCCATTGGTCATTTGGAAGGCAACCTGACCGGCTGCGTTTATTCGGCGACCGACGGCGGCGATGAAGACGTGTACCAGAAAATCGAATTCGAATTGAAACCCAAAGTCGGCCGCTTGCTGAACGACAAAATGCCCACCGGTGTTGCCGTCAGCCCCGCAATGAACCACGGGGGCCCCTATCCGTCGACCGGTCACCCTGGATTCACCGCCGTCGGAATCCCGGCGTCGATGATCCGTTTCGGTAAACTGACTTCGTTCGACAACATTCGCGCCGAACGATTGCCCGCATTGCTGGCGAACGCCAACCCGACCGGCAAGACATGGCGCCGCATCGATGGCACTTGGTCCACCGGCGACGTCGGCTGATCCGGTGAATCGCCGCGGGCCTGGTCATCGTCCCGCCGGCAAGTCATTGGGGCGAGCCGTTTTCGCGGCCACATCGGCAATGCGATTGGGCTAAACTGCGTTTCCTTCGATCGCTTTTCCAGCCACGCCTGCCTAAACGCCCCGCCAATCCGGATGATGACCTTTGCTTCCCGCGCACCGATGTGCGCCGCCGCTGCGCTATTGTCGACCCTTTGCTTCGCGTCGGTTCACGCCGCTGATGCCCAAGACGACGGCAAACCCGACATCTTGATGATCGCCGGATCGCGCAGCCACGGCTATGGTGCCCACGAGCACTATGCGGGGCTAAAGATTCTGGAAGAAGCCATCGTCGCGTCGACCGATCGTGTCAACGTTCGTGTCGTTCGGGGTTGGCCAGAAGACAAAGCGTTGGTGGACGACGCCGAATCGATCGTCATCTACTGCGACGGAGGTGGCCGCCATTTGGCCCTTGCGCACCGCGATGCATTGGCCGAAAAGATGGCGGCGGGATGCGGTTTCGTGTGTCTGCATTACGCCGTGGAAGTTCCGCCGTCGGCCCAAGACGATTGGCTGGCGTGGCTGGGCGGTAATTTCGAATTGAATTACAGCGTCAATCCACACTGGCACGCCGATTTCGCGGACCTGCCCGATCACCCCGTCACCGCCGGCGTGAAACCATTCGGCAATGAAGACGAATGGTATTTCCACCTACGTTTCACCGATCACCCTGGGCTGCAACCGATCCTGTCGGCGGTGGCGCCGCCGGAAACGATGCGTCGCAAAGATGGTGCCCACAGCGGAAATCCGCACGTTCGCAAGAGCGTCGCCCGTGGCGATTCACAAACGGTCGCTTGGGCATTCGATCGTCCCGACGGCGGACGTTCATTTGGTTTCACCGGTGGACATTTCCATTGGAACTGGGGACATGCTCCGGTGCGTCGCTTGGTTACCAACGCGATCCGCTGGACGGCCGGTGAATCCCTGAACGCTGATGGATCACAATTGCAATCGGTCAAGTTTGACGACTTGCTGGAGAACCAGGACTACGATCCGCCAAAGAACTTCAACAAGGATGACGTGTTCGAAAAATTCGAACTTCAAAACATCTCATCGGTCACCCCGAAGCACGCCGTCACTGGTGCCAGCACGCTGGTCCGAACCGAAGACCCGCGTCACCCCGAAAACGCCATCGCGGGGATCGATGTCGCACCGGGGCTCCAGGCAACCCTGGTCGCGTCCGAACCCGCCCTACGCAGCCTGACCAATCTGGACATCGACGACCGTGGTCGCATCTGGGTTTGCGACGTCATGAATTATCGCCGACGCCAGGGTGCACGCCCCGAGGGCGACCGCATCCTGATTTTGGAAGACACCGACGGGGATGGCGTCGCCGATGATGTCAAAACGTTTTACCAGGGTCGTGATATTGATTCGGCGATGGGCATTTGCGTGCTGGGGAATGAAATCATCGTCTCGGCTTCGCCGTCGATTCTGAAATTCACCGACACCGATGGCGACGACGTGCCGGACAAGAAAGAAGTCATCTATACCGACGTCGGCCAGCCTCAACACGACCATTCGGCGCACTCGTTTCTATTCGGTGACGATGGCAAGCTGTACTGGAACTTTGGCAACACCGGCATGCAGGTGAAAGACGCCAAGGGGCAAACGGTCGTCGACATTCATGGGCGTCCCGTGGTGGACAACGGCCAGCCGTTTTATGGCGGAATGCCGTTTCGCACCGATTTAAACGGGTCAAACTTCGAAGTCTTGGCACACAACTTTCGCAACAACTGGGAAACGACCGTTGACTCGTTCGGCACGCTTTGGCAAAGCGACAACGATGACGACGGCAACCGTGGGACGCGCATCAATTTTGTGATGCAACACGGCAACTATGGCTATCGCGACGAATTGACTGGTGCCTCTTGGAAAGCCCAGCGGATCACGATGGACGATGAAATCCCGCTTCGGCATTGGCACTTGAACGATCCGGGCGTGGTTCCCAACGTTTTGCAAACCGGTGCGGGTTCGCCCAGCGGAATTTGTATGTACGAAGGCCAGTTGTTGCCCAAACGGTTTTGGAATCAAGTCATTCACTGTGATCCCGGCCCCAACGTCGTTCGCGCGTATCCGATGAAATCCGATGGGGCTGGGTACACCGCCGATATCGATCCGATCCTGACGGGAACTCGCGATCAATGGTTCCGTCCGGCGGATGTTTGCGTGGCGCCCGACGGATCGTTGTTTGTCACCGACTGGTACGACCCCGGTGTTGGTGGACATCGCCAAGAAGACAGCGATCGCGGCCGCTTGTTCCGCGTCGCACCACCGGGATCGAAGTACCAGATACCGACGTTTGACTATTCCACGGTGGACGGTGCCATCGCCGCGATGAAGAATCCGGCCCGTTCGGTCCGCTTCAAGGCTTGGCAAGCGTTGCACGCGATGGGGACCGATGCCGAAGCCGCTTTGCTGGATGTGTATCGTCACGATCCCAATCCGCGGTACCGTGCTCGCGCACTTTGGTTGTTGGGAAAAACCCATGGTCGTGGCCCACACTATGTGGACGAAGCATCCAAGGATGCCGACCCCAACATCCGCATCGTTGCAATCCGACTGGCCCAGCAACTGGGGATGTCGACCGCCCAAACACTCGGTCGGCTTGCAGAAGACCCCGATCCGCAAGTCCGACGTGAACTTGCGGTATCGTTGCGTTTCGATGACACCGATGCGATGCCCGGCGTTTTTGCAACCTTGGCCGCAGGGTATGACGGTCAAGATCGCTGGATGCTGGAAGCCTTGGGCATCGCCAGCGATTTGCGAGCCCCCGATTGTTTCGCCGCGTGGATGCAACACGTCGATGGACACTGGGATTCCCCCTCGGGGCGCGAACTGGTCTGGCGCCTGCGGGCCCCCGAATCGGCCGATCTGATTGTCGACCTTTTGTCAAAGGCGGATCTGTCTGAATCGGACGAGCGACGGTACTTTCGCGCGTTGGAATATCACGCCGATGATGTCCGCGCCGCGTCGCTGTCACGTCTGGTCAACCATCTGATCGACAGTGATTTGGACAGCACTATCGCGGACCGTCGTATCGTTCGTTCGGTACAGCGCATCAGCGACTACGACACGGCACACGCATCACCGAACATCGCCGCGGCCATCGATCGACATGTCCAATCCCAACGTGGCACGGCCAACTACCTGACGCTGATCAAGCGTTTCCAACCTCAGAAACTGGAATCCGCCTTTGAATCGTTGATGCTTTCCGATGGCAACTCTTCTGCCGCCGTTGAAGCCCTTTCGACCGTGTTGCAAGAACAATCCGGCGTCGACCGCATCAATCGTTGGATGCGTGACGCGGATACCGAGAAGGCGAAACGAACAATTCAGCTGGTCGGCATGCTGGGAAATCCGCGTGCGATGGCGATGCTGTCGTCATTGGTCGCCAACGCCAACCAACCCTTCGCGACTCGCTCGGCTGCGATCGCATCCATGGCGGGCAACAACATCGGCCAAAAGAAACTGTTGGAATTGGCGACAGGTGGAAAACTGCCCGCCGACACTCGCTTGCTGGTCGGTGGACGCTTGGCATCCGTTTCCAATGCAGACATTCGCAGCCAAGCGGCCAAGATCTTGCCGCTGCCCCAACAGGCCGATCATGAACCGCTGGCTCCGCTGGACCAACTGGCCAAGATGAACGGCGACGTCGAACAGGGACGCAAACTATTTCGGGGCGTAGCGACGTGCAGCAATTGTCACCTGGTTGACGGTTTCGGCAAAACCGTGGGCCCGGACCTTTCGGAAATCGGCAGCAAGCTGTCCCGCGAAGCCATGTTTACATCCATCTTGGATCCCAGCGCGGGCATCAGCCACAACTATGAAAACTATGTCGCGCTTCTGGATTCCGGCCAAATCATCACCGGCGTGATGGTCAGCGAAACCGACGATTCGGTCACGCTGCGAACCGCCGAAGCAATCGATCGCGAAATTGATAAGGACGAACTGGAAGAAATCGTCAAAAGCGAAAAATCCATCATGCCGGAAAATCTGCACCACACGACCGACCAACAGGGATTGGTCGACTTGGTGGAATATCTGATGACGCTGACCAAAAAAGAATAGCCACGGTGTCCTCCGCCCCGGATAGGTTCGGCGATTTTGAATCCTTATCGATGATGTCGACTTTGCCGTCTGCGCCGGACCTTGCCGGCGTCTTCGGTTGACAACACCTGTTCAAGGTGAGCACCTCCCCCACTCGACGCCGATGGGAACGTCACCCCACGACGTGCCCACGGTTCCTTCCCCCATGGAGAGTCGAGTTCTATGCCCACCCTATTGATGATCAACTTGAAAGGCGGCGTCGGCAAGACTGCGTCGACCGTCGCAATCGCCGAAACGTTCGCAGAAGTCGGTTATAAGACGCTGGTGATTGACGCCGACCACCAAAGCATGGCCGGCGAATTGTTGCTGGGTCAAAGCCGGATGCTCAGCTGCGAAAAGGCTCACCGGACGTTGCATGATGTTTTTCTTGCGATGTCGGATGTTGATTTTGACGTGCATTCGGTCGCGAACTACATCATCCCCAGCTCGTCCAGTGTTGCAGCGTCACGCCCCAATCTATTTGTACTGCCGTGTTCGTTTCGCATTGATGATTTTTACAGCAACGTGTTTCGATCCAAGCGGTGCTGCCGCACGTTCGTGACCGAGCGTGAATTGGGTCATCATTTGAAGAAGCAGATGCCCAAGGTCAAAAAGATTTTGGAAAGCATTTTTGATCTGATCATTGTCGATTGCCCGCCCAGCATCGCGATGCAAGTCAAGATGTTCCTGCGCATCGCCGACGGTTGCATCATCCCCAGCATTCCTGACCAGCTTTCGGTTCGTGGTTCCTTCAACTTGGTCCAGCGCCTGAAACGTCACAAGACGAATTGCCTGGGCACCCTTTGGACGCTGTATCGTCAACAAACCGTCCTGCATCGCGAAATGGTCTTGGAACCATTCGAAGGATTGCCTGAACCCTTTGGAAGCATCATCCCGAATGCCAGCCAGCTTGCCGGTGCGGTTGATCCACGGTTGGTCGACCAACCAGTGGCAAGCTGTGAAACCAAGTACGGAAAAGAATTCTCGCTGCGTTACGCACAGCTGTGCAACGAGATTCTGCAGCGGATGAAGAAGGCCAACATTCCGGTCCCGCAATTGGCCCAAGCAGCCTGACCAGCAGCTTGCAAAACCGGAACGTCGCTGGGCCAATCATTCCCACGAAAAATTGCAGACGTGCCATGCGTGATGAATCCATTCACAATGCGACCCAGCCAGACTGTTAGAATGTCGCATTTCCGAATTCTCACCATGGCACCGTCTTATGTCCCAAAATCGAATTCGTTCCAGGATCGTCTGCATTGTGTTGGGCATTGCAATGCAGGTGATCCTGGATGGCCCCACACCGTCGACCGCCGCTGACAAAACCACGGACATCGACCCCACGTCGGATCGACCGAATTTGATTTTTGTTTTGGCCGATGATTTGGGCTACGGCGATCTTGGATGCTATGGTCGCAAAGACATCCGAACCCCTCGGCTTGACCAGATGGCCGCCGATGGGGTTCGATTCACCGCCCACTACGCCAACGGTGCGGAATGCTCGCCAACCCGCGCGGCATTCTTGACCGGTCGCTATCAACAATGGATCGGCGGACTGGAATGCGCCATCGGCACGGGAAATGTCGGCCGCTATGACGACGCCATTCGTCTGCGCGAAACCCATGATCTGGGACTTCCCGTTTCAGTCCCCACCTTGCCGGCCCAATTGAAATCCGCCGGATACGAAACGGCGATTTTCGGAAAATGGCATCTGGGTTATGAACCAAAGTTCGCGCCCCACCTGCACGGCTTTGACCACACGTATTATTGCATCGGTGGTGAAATGGACTATTTCCATTACACCGACAACGTGGCCGGATACAACCTTTTTCGTGATGGCAAACCGATCCGTGACGAGGGATATTTCACAGACTTAATCACCGACGAAGCGGTCAAGTTCATCAATGGCAAACACGAACGTCCCTATTTTTTGTATCTGCCGTACACCTGCCCGCATTCACCATTCCAAGGTCCGGATGACCGACGAACGCACCCTCTGCCCTTGGATTCGCCGCTATGGAAACAGGGCAGCGCACCGCCCGATGTTTATCGTGCGATGATCCAGCGGATGGACCAACAAATCGGTCGTGTCCTCGATACCGTCAACGCAAATACGCTGGTCATCTTTGCCAGCGACAATGGCGGCACCAAGAGCGCCAGAAACGATCCGTATCGGGGGATTAAGGGCAGCACGTTTGAAGGCGGCATCCGCGTTCCGGCGATCGCGTATTGGCCCGGCAAGATTGCTGCGGGCACGGTTTGCGACGTTCCGACGCTGACGTTTGATTGGACACGCACGCTTGCCGATCTCGCGAACGCCAGCTTTCCCGGACCTCACCGACTCGAAGGCGTCAATGTCTTGGACATCCTCGACGGCGAACATCCCGATCGCGTTTTGTACTGGCGGAAACCACGCGGCGAATCGATTTGGAAAGGCGTTCGTGATGGCGACTGGAAATACGTCGTTGATCGCCGTGGCGAACGCGAAAAGGTCTATTTGTTTAACTTGGCCGTCGACGAATCGGAAAGCCACAACTTGATCGAACAGTATCCCGACACGGCAAAACGACTGCGTGCGATGTACGATTCCTGGGAATCCACCACGCGTCGCGATCGCCGTGGGCGCCCCCAATGGACCAGTCCGTCCGACTGAAACCGACCCGCGGGGAATTCTTGTGCGGGTGTTCGCTCGCGTGGGATTGCTAGCGCAGGATATCAGTGCAGCCCGTAGCGGTTCATCTTGTAGTGAAGCGTTCGCACGCTGACCCCAAGCGACTTTGCCGTTCTTTCGCGATGAAAATCATTTGCCGAAAGCGCGGATTGGATCGCCGATTTCTCAGCCGCCTCGGTCACTTCGGCCAACGTGGCCTCTTGGGATGGTCCCGATGTCGACGATCCTTGCAGATCCGACGGCAGATGACGAGTTTCGATCGTGTCATCGCCGACGGTCACAACCAATCGTTCGATCACATTACGCAGCTGCCGAACATTGCCCGGCCAACTGGATCCGACCAGTTGCGTCATTGCCGCATCGTGAATCGTTTTGGCGGGACGATGATGGCGGATGCAAAAGTGTTCCAGGAAGTGGTCGACCAACAAGGGAATGTCCTCACGACGCTGACGTAGCGGCGGGACTTCGATCGGAACAATGTTCAGACGATAAAACAAGTCTTCACGAAATTCGCCATCATCGACCATCTGTTGAATATCACGATTGGTTGCTGAAAGGATCCGAGCATCCGATTCCAACACTTCTTCGCCACCGACGCGTACAAAGTGTCCGGTTTCCAGAACACGCAACAAATCGACTTGGCTTTTCGACGGGATCTCGGTGATTTCATCTAGGAACAACGTGCCACCGTTGGCCTGTTCGAAACACCCGGGTTTCTGACGCGACGCGCCTGTGAAGGATCCCTGTTCATGCCCGAACAATTCGCTTTCCAATAATGTCTCTGGCAAAGCCCCCAAGTTGACGGCAATGAATCGTCCGCCGGCCCGGTTGCTAAGATCGTGAACGGCCCGAGCGATCAACTCCTTACCGGTGCCGCTTTCACCACGAATCAAGACGGTTGCATCGGTGTCGGCCACCTGCCGAATCTGTGTCAGCACGTCTTGCAGAGCTCGACAGTTTCCTACGATCCCCGACACCTCACCCGCCTCGGCCAATCGGTCGCGCAATTCCCGGTTCTCGGATTGCAACCGGTGGTGTTCGCGTGCCTTGGCGATCTGTTGGCGGATCAGGTTCAGATCGACCGGCTTGGTAATGAAATCGAATGCCCCACGCCGCATCGCATCGACCGCAGTTTCCACCGTTCCATGGGCGGTGATCACGATGGCCGTCGTGCCAGGCTTTCGTTGCTGGACCAACGAGATCAGTTCCAGCCCGTCACGATCGCCCGGCAGTCGGATATCGGCAATGACCAGTTGGAAATCGCCGGCATCGAACTTATCCAGCGCCTCGTTGACCGTCCCCGCGGTTTCGATATGGGTGGCTTCCTTTTCCAATCCTCGCGCCAAGCCCGATCGGATGTTCGGTTCGTCGTCGACAATCAATACCTGAAACTCCTCGTCCATGACGCTCACTCACTGGTTTCGAATTCAGAACCGATCGGCAATGTGATTTCAAAGGTGGTTCCCCCTGTGCCGGAATGGAAATGCAGGCTGCCTTCATGCTGTCGAATGATCTTGTCGCAAAACGCCAAGCCCAAACCGTTGCCCGAGCCCTTGGTTGTGAAGTACGCATCGAAAATCTTGTCGCTTAGTTCGGCAGGAATGCCCGATCCCGAGTCGACCACACTGATTTTGACCGTCTCTTCGATCACTTCGGCTTCGACACAAAGACTGCCACCACCGGCCATTGCTTCCAACGCGTTCACCAACAAGTTCAGCAGCACTTGTTCCAAACGGACCGGGTCCGCCATCACTTCGGGCAAAACGTCCCGTGGACATCGCACCTGCACGGCCACACTTTGTTTTTTGGCCGTCGGACGAATCAAGTCGACTTGGCGGTGGATCAAGTGGTCCAGATTCACCGGTTGTAGATTCAACCGGTCGATGGATGCGAAATCGCGAAATACTTCCAACACACCACCGATGCGAACCACTTCGCTGCGGATTACACGCAGCATTTGCCGCACATCATCCGTTTCGTCTTTCCCATCCAATTGTTCTTCCAACAGTTGGACATGCAACGATAACGCCGCCAATGGATTTTTGATCTCGTGATGCAAGCCAGCGGCCAGTGAGCCCAACCCCATGTATCTTTCCATTCGTCGCACCCGTTCCTCGATCATGATGCGATCGGTCACGTCGCGCAACTGGATCACATAACCGATTTCTTGATCATCGATATCGCACAATGTTTGACAGAACCCCTGAAGCACCAAATCGCTATCACGGATCATCGTTTCAAAATCGTCCGACTGTTTGCCGCCTTCTCGGTCCTTTTGTCCTTGTCGAAACTCGTCCAACGGTACCCATGGCGCCAAGTCATGCAAGGACCGTCCGACCGGTTCACTGGGAGGGTCCAGCAATTCCAATCCACGACGATTCATACTGGTGACTCGGCCGTCACGGTCCGTCGTGATCACCGCCTGATCAATGCTGCTTAGAATGTCGCCGGCCAGCGCTTTAAGGTCACGCAGACTTCGCAGCGACGAACGATACGCCCGTGACAGCAACACCACGGCGATCCCGGTCACGACAAGGTTCAACACGACCAAGATGGTCAATCGAAATTGCCAGCGTAGTTCCCCGGCCAAAACTTGCGCCGATTCGCGGCCGTCGCGTGGCAATTGGCCGATCAAGTCTTCGACAATTTGCTGTTCACGCAGAAAGTCCACCATCACCCAAATGGTGATCGCCAGCGCAGCGGCACTGCCCAGCAGCAGACCAATCACGGCCAGCCGGTACGTTTTCTCGTTCTCTTCGGATCGTGCGCGAAACATCGGGTGGATTTGTATCGTTACCGCGGCCCATTGGGTCTCAACGTCCGCGGCGCAGTAACGGGGAAACATTCAATCGATGGCCATCACAGCGTCGCTGTCCAGCGTCCGCTGTGCCTGCCGTTGATCACGGACGATAAGGCGAACCCGGGACGACGGCCAGACCGAGCAAGCCGGCGATGGCGGTGGCCGCCAACCAATCGAGGCCGACAAACGTCCGGGTCCCTTCGACGCTAACGCACCCCATCCGTGCGAACGCCGCACCAGTCGGTGAAATCAGCCGACTTCGCCGCTTTGGCTGGCATCATCGTGCAAGCCGGTGCAGACGACCTGCAAAGTCTTGCACAGCCCCGGTGTTGTAGTCAGCCGTGCTAGCCAGCTTCATTGCGCTGTTCGCAACCATCTTCGATGACCTTGCAGATGCATTTTCCCGGTGAACCAGGGAAGTCCATCGCACATTGCCGCCGTTCAATCTGCGGCGTGATCCGCCGATGGCACGACGGTTGCGTTTGGGCGGGGCCATCGGTCCGCGACGTCGTAGGGTCGCCGGTATGGATCGCCATTCCTTTAGATGTCTGTCGTTGCCAATGAACATGCCCGCTTTGGAAATGGACGCCGCGATTGGTCGTTCCACACCATCGCATGATCCGTTGACATCACTACGTCACCAGATCGAACACGCCGCCCATTTGCTGCCATCGCAAGGCCCGATCACGGTCTTCGTTCACCATAATACGCTGCACGCCTTTGAGGACGTCGATTTCGACAGCGGTGTCCAAGCCGGCGGTCGCACCTTTGGATGCCACGCGTATCTGCCCGAAGACCGATATCGAAAGATGTTGGAAGAAGGACGGATCCGCGTCGAAGACCTTGAAGCGGTCTTGCACGAAGACCTGGAAGACGAAGCGGACCGATTGGTTTCGGTATTCTGCACCCGATATGCGTTGCGTTTGTCGATGATGAAATTTTCGCTGCGCACCGGGTCCACCCATGAATTGCGATGGGTCGTCGCGGAAACTGATGCACTACGATGCTTTCGTGATGAAGTGCCCGCCACGGTCCGTCAAGAAATGTTGGCCGACACTCGCGCGGCCGTCCAGCGTCGCCGGCAACAACCATCGCCCATCGGCGACACCATGGACGAGGTTTTGAAGCAGTTCAAGTCTGCCAAGGGACAATCGTGGAGCGACCGGCGCTGGGAAGCATTCGTTCTGAACTACCTTTGGCGTGTCTGCTGCGAAGGCGTTCGCATCGCCGGTCCCTCCGCGGTAACAACGGACGCGAGCCCCGGGCCAAGTGACCCACCGCTGCGACACCGCGACATTCTGTTGCAAGCCGGTGCCGGCGATGCCGATGTTCCGGTCCACGAAACGTTGATTCGATTCTGCGCCGCATTCTTGGACCAAGGCTTTGCTGCATGGAATCTGCCGTATCGCAACCAAGGATTTTACCGCTCGTTCTTGGCCCGGCACATCGACGGACCTGCACCGACGCGTTGGCTGCGATCGGTTCGAAATGAATGTCAGCGGCTGTCCGATCACCAAGTGACGCCCCTGCAATCGATCCGCGAATCCTTGCAGTTGCTTGGGGTCGATGAGAGCGAACAGGAACGATTCATCACACAAACCCAGTTGGCGTTGCGTGGTTGGACGGGCATGATTTGGCAGATGGAAACCAACGCGGAATGGGCCCCGCATCCCGCACCATCCGGCAGCCTGGTGGAATTTCTGGCCGTCCGTTTGATGCTCGATCGCATCGCACTTGAACAGGTTGTCAACGAATTTTCTGATCAGCAGGTCCCGCTACACAAACTGCGCCAGACCTTTCAACGTCACGATACGATCGGACCGAACAACCATTTCGAACAGCGTGCCTACACCGTCTTTCAACTGGCCCAAATCTTGGGTTGGCGTCCCCGCAATCTTGAAAACCTGGCACCACAGCAGTGGAGTGCGTTGCTGAGAGAAATCGAGTCCTTTCCTGCATTGGAGCGACGTCGGATCTATCATCGCGCCTTTGAACGCAAGTATCGCAATGAAACACTGGATGCTGTGATCGCCCACGGTCGGCGGCCCAAACGCCGGCCCCAACAGCGCCCGGCTTTTCAAATTGTTTGTTGCCTGGACGAACGCGAAGAATCATTTCGGCGTCACCTGGAAGAGATTCAACCAGATTGCGAAACCTTCGGAATCGCTGGCTTCTTTGGTGTTGCCATGTACTACCGCGGTGCAGCGGACGCGCACTACACGCCGCTGTGCCCGGTGAACGTCAAACCCGATCACTTTGTCGTCGAAACACCGGTCTATTCGGCGGTCGAAGGCGAACGTCGTCGCGCCGGTGCACGTCGCACCTTGGGCCACGCCACCCATCAAGCGCATTTGGGATCACGTTCCTTCCTGGGCGGCGCATTAACGGGCATCTTCGGATCCATCGCAGCCGTCCCGTTGGTCGCTCGGATCATGTTCCCCAGAACCACGGCCCAAATCCGGCGGTGGTTCGGGTCCATCGTTCGCACGCAATCGACCGAGTTATGCTTGGAAAGACTGAAACCAGACCCCGGATCGGACAACGGGAATATCGGATATTGCGTCGATGAAATGTGCAACATCGTCGAAGGTGGCCTGAGAGCCCTCGGGCTTGCCAACCCTGACTTGTTGTCCGAGTTAGTGGTCATCTGTGGCCACGGATCGGCCAGCCTGAACAACCCACACGAAGCCGCACATGATTGCGGCGCATGCGGCGGCGGTCGTGGCGGCCCCAACGCCCGCGCGTTCGCCCAAATGGCCAACGATCCACGCGTCCGATCGCAATTGGCCGATCGCGGATTGACGATTCCTGACTCGACCTTCTTCCTCGGTGGATACCACAACACGTGTGATGACACGATGTCTTGGTATGACTTGGACCGCGTGCCTTTGCGGCACCGTCAGCGATTCGAGGCGGCCAAGGCGGATATCGACGAAGCGCGAAAACGCAGTGCCCACGAACGATGCCGGCGTTTCGAATCGGCCGGTGATTCGGTCGACTTTGACGAAGCCCTGCGACACGTCGAAGGACGGGCTGAAGACCTCTCCCAAACACGGCCGGAATACGGCCATGCCACCAATGCCCTGTGTTTCGTCGGCCGACGTGAATGGAGTCGCGGATTGTTTTTGGATCGCCGCGCGTTCCTGACATCCTATGACCCGACGCAAGACGACGATCGCAGTTCCATTCTGGAACAGATGCTGCAAGCGGTCATTCCGGTGTGTGCCGGGATCAACTTGGAATACTACTTTTCCTATGTCGATCCCATCGGATACGGATGCGGGACCAAGCTTCCGCACAACATCACATCCCTGCTGGGTGTGATGGACGGTGCCGAAAGCGACCTGCGTCCGGGCTTGCCTTGGCAGATGGTTGAAATCCATGAACCGGTCCGGTTGTTGTTCGTGATCGA
Source organism: Crateriforma spongiae (assembly GCF_012290005.1). Classification (NCBI taxonomy): domain Bacteria; kingdom Pseudomonadati; phylum Planctomycetota; class Planctomycetia; order Pirellulales; family Pirellulaceae; genus Crateriforma; species Crateriforma spongiae. The sequence continues at coordinate 282,197 of NZ_JAAXMS010000005.1, read as the reverse complement.
ATCCACGCCGCAGGCGATGAAACGCATCATCGACGACAACGATGCAATTGCCCGACTGGTCAAAGGCGGATGGGTGCAACTGGCGGTCTTCGATCCGGAATCCGGACGCGTCCATCGCTGGGTCAAGGATGATTTTCTGATGTACGCGCCGCATGAACGAGAAATTCCGGCGGTCAATTCGTCGCCGGATTGGTACGCCGGACATCGCGAACACTTGGGATTCGCATCCATCCTGTCGGCCAACACCCCGCAACAAGGAGACCCGGCATGACGTTGGATCAATGCTATTTCGCGCTCGGCCTGGTCGTGGTGATCAGCCCCGCGGTGCTGTTGGCGGTCTTGGCGGTGACGTCACTGCTGGATCAAAAGATTAGCGAGCGAACCTCCGCACGCTTGACCGAAACTTCGGTCGTCGTTGGATTGGTCGCGATTATTGCGATCTTAGGATTGATGTTGGTGACCGATCGGCGATTTGTCCCCATTGAATTGGGCAATTGGGTCGTCATTCCCCAACAACACTTCCACTTTCATTTGAAATTCGTTTTCGATCGGCTTTCGGTACCCTTCACAATTCTGTCCTTCGTTCTTTGCGGAACGGTCAGTGCATTTGCCAGCCGGTATCTGCACCGTGAACCGGGTTACAACCGATTCTTTGTCCTGTTCAGCGTCTTTCTGTTGGGCATGATTGTGTCATCGCTGGCCGGCACGATTGAAACACTGTTTTTTGGATGGGAACTGGTGGGCCTGTCATCGGCGTTGCTGGTGGCGTATTTTCACGAACGCACCAACCCGGTTCGAAATGGCCAACGCGTTTGGAGCATTTATCGCGTTTCTGACGCGGCATTCTTGATCGCCGCCTTGACGCTGCACCACTTGACCGGGGCCGGCGATTTCGACGCCCTGATGGGGACGGGCGTTTGGCCCGAAGGCCACGTTGCGATCACGCAGTCGCATGCGTTATTCGTCGGTGCATTGTTATTGCTGGCGGCGATGGGCAAATCCGCTTTGGTACCGTTTTCCGGCTGGCTTCCTCGGGCGATGGAAGGCCCCACACCGTCCAGTGCGATCTTTTACGGCGCATTGTCGGTGCACTTGGGTGCGTACCTTTTGCTTCGCGTCGGCCCGCTATTAGATGCGTCCCCACTTTTGCGTGCCGCTGTTATTTCGGTGGGCCTGATCTCCGCCGTCTTTGGCACCCTGACCGCACGCGTGCAGACCGATATCAAGAGCGCCCTAGCGTTCGCCTCGCTGACCCAGGTCGGGATCATCGTGGTCGAAATTGGTTGTGGGCTGCGTTACCTGGCATTGATCCACATTATCGGACATGCCTGCCTGCGGACGCTGCAATTGCTGCGTGCCCCCACACTGCTGCACGACTACCACACGCTGGAAAACGCCATCGGTGGTCACCTTCAACGCAACGGAACGATTTGGGCACGTTGGCTGCCAACGCGATTCCGAGCACGGTTGTATTCCACCGCGATTGAACGCGGTTTCCTGGACGCATTGTTGGATGACTACATCGTGCGTCCTTTCACCCGCCTGTTTCGATGGTGTGACAACATGGAAAGACGCTGGACCAATCTTCTATCCGGCGGTCAATCACGTGAATCCGATGACGTCCGTCCGCACGTCGAATCGTTGGAGGAATTCGTTTGATGCAGGAATTGCATTTGCCATGGATGGAGCTTTCCATCTTGATTCCGATCATCGCATCGGTGGTTGTCACACGACTGGAAAACTCCGCGACCGCCCGGATCGTCAGTTTGGTTGCATGCGGCCTGACGTTGGCGTGTGCCACCGGGGAATGGATCGATTTTTCACGGTTGCAAACCTTCGAAGCCCACGACCACTGGGATGTCATCGGCTGGATCTTTCATCACGATGTCTTTGTCATCGATGAACTGAACGCGCCGTTGTTGCCGCTGGCAGCACTGTTGTGTTTGTTGACCGCGTTATCAACATTGCGTACCAAAGCCAACCGCTTTTCCTTCAACGCGATGTTAGTCTCCGAAGCCGTTTTGATCGCAACGCTCAGTTGCCGAAACGCCTGGGTCATCATCGGGTTGTTGTTGGCTGCGACGATTCCCGTTTGGATGGAATTGCGAAGTCGTCAACGTTGCACGCGAGTGTTCACCATTCACATGACCGTATTCGCGGCCCTGTTGGTGGTCGGCCAAGTGCTGGTCGAATTCGGCGCGGTGTTTGTTGGCGGCGCTCTTCTGACGGTTGCCGCGTTGCTGCGAACCGGCATCGTTCCGCTGCATTGCTGGATGACCGATCTGTTTGAAAAGGCGACCTTTGGCACCGCACTACTGTTTGTCGCTCCCATGACCGGCGCGTACGCGGTGATGCGGTTGGTTCTACCGATCGCACCGGACTGGGCCTTGCAAAGTATCGCGGTCGTGTCTTTGATCACCGCCGTCTATGCCGGATGCATGGCGCTGGTCCAGCATGAAGCCCGACGATTCTTTTGTTACCTATTGCTAAGCCAATCTTCGTTGGTCTTGATCGGCCTGGAACTGGCCACACCCATCGGTTTGACCGGTGCGTTGTGCGTCTGGATTTCCGTCGGACTGTCCCTGGGCGGTTTCGGATTGACCTTGCGAAGCGTCGAAGCCCGAGTGGGCCGCATCTCTATGTTGGAATTCCATGGTCTGTACGAACACATGCCCACCCTTGCGGCACTGTTTCTTTTGACGGGGCTGGCTTCGATCGGATTCCCGGGCACCATCGGATTCATCGGGATCGAACTGTTGGTCGAAAGCGCGGTCGATGTGTATCCGTGGATCGGAATGGCGGTGGTGGTCGCAGCGGCACTGAACGGCATTGCAATCTTACAAGCCTATTTCCGCATCTTCACTGGCCATCGTCATCTGGCCACGTTCTCACTGCGTGCCCGCCGATCCGAAAAGATTGCCGTTTTGATGCTGTCGACCTTGATCATCTTTGGCGGACTGTATCCCCAGTGGAGCGTCGCATCACGCTATCACGCTGCAATTGAACTGATCCGTCACCGCAAGGCCGCCTCCAGCCCCGATTCCGACTTTCACACCACCGACGGTCCAGGCACATCTCACGCGTTGATCGCCCCGCCCGTCTCTCTCCCCACGTCATCCACCGAAAAGCCTCAGATTCAAGCGATCGCTGTGTCCACGGCGCAGGATCCAATCGGAGACCGAAAATGAGTGATAACGCAGTCCCCGCCGCCATCACAAAACAAAACGAAACGCCTCGCGGAAACGCGTCAGGGTTTGTGCAGTACTTCAAGCACGATTTTCTGTCCGGCTTGTTGGTCTTTCTGATCGCGTTGCCGCTGTGCTTAGGTATCTCGCTGGCTTGTGGCTATCCGCCCATCGCCGGGATCTTCACCGCCATCATCGGTTCCATTCTGACGACCTTTATCAGCAATAGTGAACTGACCATCAAAGGTCCCGCGGCTGGTTTGATCGTGATTGCGATCGGCTGTATCGAAGATTTCGGTGGCGATGGGATGACCGGGGGATGGACCGACGCTGACTTCACCGCCTATCAAGCCGCCCTTGCCGTCGGCGTGGCCGCCGCCGTCATCCAAATCCTGTTCGGACTGTTCCGTGGCGGAATCTTGGGCGAATTTTTCCCCATTTCTGCGGTGCACGGGATGTTGGCGGCGATCGGCGTCATCATCATCATCAAACAGTTCCCCGTGGCGTTGGGTGTCTCCGCCGGCGGTGAACCCCTGGAAATGCTACGCGAGATTCCGCACTACATTGCCGAAGCCAACCCGGCGATCGCTGCCATCGGGATGACCAGCATTCTGATCATGTTCTTATGGCCATTGGCAGGCCAAAAGGTCGGGCTGCTAAAGAAGATTCCCTCGCCAATGATCGTTCTGTTGGTCACCGTTCCCATGGGACTGATGTTCGACCTACTGCACGAGCACTCTTATACGCTGCAAGGACATCAGTACCAGTTGGGTGAACAATACCTGGTCAAGATGCCCGAACGCGTCTTTGGCATGTTTGACGACGTGACCACACCCGACTTCACGGCACTTGCACAGGGTAAAGCGTGGAAATGGGTGATGATGTTTTTCATCATCGGCAGCCTGGAATCGCTGCTCAGCGCCAAAGCGATCGACTTGTTGGATCCTTGGAAACGCAAAACCAACATGAACCGTGACCTTGTCGCCGTTGGGATCGGAAACTTGTGTGCGTCGATGGTCGGCGGACTTCCGATGATCTCCGAAATCGTGCGGTCCAAAGCGAACATCGACAACGGTGCTCGCACGCGATTTGCCGATATGTGGCATGGGATCTTTCTGCTCGCCTGTGTCGCAATGATCCCCATGGTGCTGCACGAGATTCCTCTCGCAGCCCTTGCGGGCATGCTGGTTTACACCGGATACCGACTGGCACATCCGGCCGAGTTTGTGCACGTCTGGCGAATCGGAAAAGAACAGCTCGCGATCTTTGTCACCACGCTGATCGTCGTCTTGGCGACCGATTTGCTGATCGGCGTCGCTGCTGGAATCCTGTTGAAACTGATCATCCACGTTGCCAATGGCGTTCCACTGAAAAGTCTGTTCAAGCCGTTCATTGAGGTCCAGGAAATCGATGACAACACCAGCCTGATCGTGGCCAAAGAGTCCGCCGTCTTCAGTAACTGGATTCCGTTCCGTCGCCAAATCGAACAGATCGGGCTGATTCAAAAACGAAATCTGATCATTGACGTGTCCGACACCAAGCTGGTCGACCACAGCGTGATGGAAAAGCTCGAAGAGATGGAACGCGATTTCCAACAGGAAGGCCTGCAATTCCATATCCGTGGTTTGTCGCAGATGAAGCCGCTAGCAGCCAGCCCGCAATCGGCACGTAAAGGTGGCCTTTCCACAATGCGAAGGGTGACCGTGGTCGCCGACCATGATCTGGAGTCGCGACTGGTCGATCGTTTCGTCGAATTGGGTGCCACCGGTTACACGTCAACACCTTGCAGCGGAGCCGGACGCCATCGGCTGCGATGTGGGGACCGGCCGTCAGAATCACAGGTCCGCATCGAAGTGGTTGTGACTCCGGAAACTGGTGACGACGTCCTTCGGTATCTGCGAACCGATGTGTTCCCCAACCACAGCGTTGCTGTTTGGTGCGAAGACGTCGATGTGGTTCGTCGCGACCATTTTGATTCCTCCATCACCGCTGCTGTGTGCGCCACGCCTGTTTAAAAGGCACGTTTTCACCACCACTGATTCCTTGATTCGTATCGCCAACGCTGTACCGCCTTCGTTCGGTTCCGGAGACACCATGAAACCTTTGCGTCTGATTTGCTTTTCATCCCTGGTGACAGCGGCGATGGCTTGGTTTCCAAAAATTCCTGCGGACGACACCATCGGCCGGTCCAACAACCGCCAGTCGATTAGCCAGCAGTTGATTGACCTGGGGGCTGGCAACGTACGCCAGATCAACGGCCAACTTTCCTACGTGCACTTGAAGGGTTCGCGATTCACCGACGATGCTGCCGATTTGCTTGCCGGCCAACGTTCCCTGGTTTTTCTTTCACTGGCACAGACACCGATCACCGACGCAACCCTGCGGATCGTCTGTGACCTCGGCCAACTGAAATGGCTGTTTCTAGACCACACGAAAATCACCGACCAAGCCGCCGTGGGGTTGGGGAAGCTCTCGAATCTCCGCACCTTGTCACTTGCGGGATGCGAGTTGACCGACAAAACGTTTAGCCATGTTTCTTGGCCTCGCCTGCACACGCTGGATCTGTCGGAATCCCGCATCAGCGACACCACCGTCGGACGTCTCTCTGGACACCAAACGATTCAGAATTTGAACTTAAGCCAGACCGGGGTAACCGATCGTTGCATGAACGACCTTGTCACCATGCCGAAAATCACCCGTTTGAATCTAGCCGGGACCAAGATCACCGACGCAGGATTCGCTAAGCTGAAATCGCTCGGCAACCTTCGTGAATTGGACGTGACGGGAACACAGGTGACCGCGTCGGCAATCCTGGGTTTCAGTGCCCAGCATCCCGAATGCCTCATTCATGGACCAAAGCTGGCAATCGACAGCCTTGCGCATCATTAGCAAATTTGGTGACCAAGCCGGGACGCCCCGACAGGCGTTGTCCATTGGTCGCCCCATCTTGGGCGTCGCAAAACGTTAACAGCGTGTCGTCCCGAAGTCTCGACACCGCTGTCGGCACGAGGGACATTCAAGGCACGCCCCACATCAAAGCGAAGCACGTCATCGGCGTGACCATTGGTCCTTTCCCCCGACCAATGTCATCGGATTGGTCGTTTTCTCGTTTTTCTGGCTCGCGAACGAGCATCCGTTGATGTCCGACCCTCCGCCGTCCGGTGGACCGGATAACGCTGTCTGTGGCGGTGTCGGATTCCTTGGTGCCAACGCCCGAAGACGAAGAAAGGCGATTCACGCGATGACCAAAAATCTTCAGCACTCGTCGGACAACACAACGCACTGTGGCTGCGCATCTTCCGCGGACTGCGGTCCGACACCCTTACCCCGCCGTCGCCTGATCCAAGCCGCCGGCTTGAACGCCGCACTCTTGCTTTCCGGGCGTTCGAAAGTCATGGCGGGACCCTTCGATGGGAATGATTTTGATCCGATCATTCCCGCGGATAAGAAGCTCAGCAAGGAATGGATCGCCAGCCTGTACGACCGCGGCAATCCGTTATCCGCATCCGGCGAAAATCTTCGGTTCATCGGAATGCCGATCAACGGCATCTGCACCGGACAAGTCTACTTGGGCGGCGACGGGAGGTTGTGGTACTGGAATTTGGACGGCCATCGCGACCGTAAACAGATTGGCGCCGGGCCACGCTTTACCGAACCGGACACGTTCCAATCGCCGATGGACCAAGGGTTTGCCATCGAAGTTCGCTCCGACAATTCAGCGACAACGTTCACGTTGGATTCCAATGGTTTCGAAGACGTGGTCTTCACCAACCGCTATCCGATGGCCAACGTCACCTATGCCGACAACGCATGTCCGATCAAAGTCGAATTGGACGCGTACACGCCATACATTCCGTTGAATCGCGATGATTCCAGCTTTCCCGTCATCGTGATGCGGTACTCGCTAAGCAATCTGTCCGGAACAGATCAAGAAGTCTCCATCGCCGGCTGGATCGAAAACCTCTCGAACTTTCGCAGCGGAAAAGGACGTCAAGGACGCCGGTTCAGTCGGTTCACTGAGCGAGACGGTTTGTCAGCAGTCGAATGCTGGGCCGGTTCCATTTCAGATGATGGAGCCGAAGAACAAGCTGACGTCTTCGCTGATTTTGAAGGCGGCGACTATGGCGATTGGAAAGTCGAAGGAGACGCCTTTGGTGACCGCCCGGCAACCGGTCCGCGCACCATTCAAAAATTGTCCGGCTTTGACGGAAAGGGCTTGGTGAATTCGTGGACCGGATCAGACAAACCGCAAGGAAAACTGACGTCACCCAATTTCACGATTCAAAAACCGTTTATCAATTTCTTGATCGGCGGCGGCAACAACACCAAGTCTTTGGGAATGCACCTGTGGGTCGACGGACAAAAGGTGCGATCGGCTTCGGGCAATCGATCCGATGCGATGACATGGGCCAGTTGGGACGTGGAAGAATGGGCGGGCAAGACCGCACATCTGGAAATCGTCGATGCGGCATCCGGCGGATGGGGACACATCGACATCGACCAGATCGTCTTTTCGACCAAACCGGCAAGCGGGAACTCCGAGACGCCCTTGGAACGTGCGACCGACTTTGGATCGATCGCACTAGGATTGCTGGGCAACGAACCGGCAGAATTTGTGGACATTCAACGCTCCGCCACCGGCTCGAACGATCTGTTCACTCGGACGAATTCCAAGGTCTCCGATGGCGACACCTTCCAACGCCCGCTGCGTGAACGAGCGTTTGCGTCGCTGGGAAGGACCACGAAGCTTGCCCCCGGCGAACATGCCGTCGTCACCTTCACGGTTTCATGGCGTTTCCCCAATGCGAGGTATGTCACCAAGTTTGGCCGGAGCCCTGGTGAACCTGACATCAACGAGTACTCCACGCGTTGGCCGACACCAGTCGATTCGGCTGCCAGCGTCGCCGTGCGACAGGCGGAATTGACCGACACCTCCCAGACTTGGACGGACACTTGGTACGACTCCACACTGCCCTATTGGTTCTTGGAGCGAACCCTGATCCCACTGAACTGCATGCAGACGCAGGTCGCCGAGCGTCTGGCTTTGCAAGATGGCATGTACAACTTGGACGAAGGGGTCAATTGCTGTCCGGGCAACTGCACCCACGTTTGGCAATACGCGCAAGGATTGGCTCGCATCTTCCCGGTCATTGAACGCGAATGCCGTGAAAAAGTGGAGTACGGAAAAGGATTCCGTGCCAGCGACGGTGCCATCAATTTCCGGCACAGCATCGGAGAGTTTCGTGACGCCATCGATGGCCAGTGCGGCACCATTCTGCGTGTCTTGCGCGAAAGCCAAATGACAACCGACGACCGGTTTTTGGAAAGCATTTGGGACCGCACACGCCAATCCATGGAACATGTGATCCGCAAATGGGACAAGGACGAAACCGGATTGCTGGCAGGCGCCCAACACAACACGTTGGATGAACCCTGGTTCGGCCAAGTCCATTGGTTGATCAATCTGTACCACGCTTCCTTGAAGGCATCCGCGGTCATGGCGCGGCAAATGAACCAGCCCGCCGTCGCCGATCGTTATGAACGAATCGTGGCAAAGGGTGCGCCGGCGATGGTCGACATGCTGTGGAATGAGGACTTCGGGTACTTCGTTCACAATCCGGGCCCCGGCGAAGATGAGAAGCATGGATCGGTCAACGGTTGCCACATCGACCAGGTGCTGGGCGAATTTTGGCTCAGGAACGTTGGCCTTGATCCCGTGCTGCCGCAAGACAAAACGCGTCGCGCCCTGGAATCATTGTGGACGTACAACTTTTCGCCCAACGTCGGCGATTACCGCAAAGTCATGACCGCTGGTCGATGGTACGCCGTCGAAGGCAACGCGGGATTGATCATGTGCTCGTTTCCCTACGGAAAGATCGAAGCCAAAAGCGGCAAGAAAAACTATGCGGGCTACCTCAACGAGTGCATGACGGGCTTCGAATGGCAGGTCGCCGCCCACATGATATGGGAAGGCATGTTGGAAAAGGGTTTAGCCATCGGAAAGGCCATCTACGACCGGTATCAACCCCAAGACCGCAATCCGTACAACGAAATCGAGTGCAGCGACCACTATGCCCGCGCCATGTCCAGTTACAGCGCGTTCATGGCGGTTTGTGGTTACCAATATGATGGACCGTCAGGCCGACTGGCTTTCGGACCGAAAATGCAACATGAAGATTTTCGTGCCGCATTCACCACGGCTGAAGGCTGGGGCCAGTTCACGCAAACCGTCAAAGACGTTCGGCAGGAAAATTCCATCGAACTGCGTTACGGCAAACTCCAGTTGCAACAGCTGACACTCGATCTTGCCCCCGGAACCAAATCGGGCCAGGCAACCGCGACTTTGGACGGGCGAACAATCCCCGCGGTGTTCAAGACCGACGGTAACCGTCTGGTCGCAACGTTTCCCGGCGGCTTGAACATCGACAATGGACAGACTTTGCGAGTGAAACATGCGTAGCTTTTCGACAATGGCTCATCACATGGACGCACCGCGATTCCACAGCCTCCGCCGGCCGAAGACATGGCGATCTCGCCGGTCGCCCTACGGTCCTGCGTTGACGGTGACTTCGCCCGACGATCGTGGCGTCAACCGCAGTGTTTTTTGGACAGCGATGATTTTGTTTTTTGCTGGTGCCATCGTTTCGGAATGCTCCTCGGTATGTGATGCAGCGGACGATTCAATTTCTCAACAGGTTGATCCGCATAGCCCCAAGCAGACGTCAAGCAAACATCGGTCTGCTGATTCGGTCGTCACCATCGAAACCCTGCTCAAGGACATGGTCGATCGCGATGGGATTGCACGGTTCCCGGTCAAGAATTTTCGGCTTCGACAACACAGCAGTTACAACCGAGAATCCATAACACCCGACGATCCCGAGGGCTGGTTCGCCAACGGCGATTTCAACCGTCCTCCCAACGGCAAGAATTTCATTCGCACCGAAGTGATCAATGGCAACAAGGAATGGGTGCTGATGGATCACGATGGCCCCGGTGCGATCGTGCGGACATGGATGCCTTGGCAGAATCAGAAAAACGGTGGCACCGATCTGATCATGCGGATCTATCTGGATGGCGCCGACGAACCAACACTCGAAGGCAACATGCTGGGCATGTTTGACGGCAGTGGAATGTTCCCCTACCCCTTCGCTCATCCGTCGTTGCGTTCGGCCGTGAATTTTTTCCCGATACCGTACGCTAAATCATGCAAAGTCACGGTGTCGGAGATGCCATTCTTCTTCCAATTCACTTTTCGTGAATACGACGAAGACACGCCCGTCAAAACATTCACGATCGACGATTTCCGGGCCGCCGGAAACATCACCCAACACGTCGGTCAATCTTTATTGAATCCGGCGACCACCGGCGCAACGGAACGTCAGCGTTTTCATACGCGATTGGGTGGCGGCGAACAGATGAAGTACGACCTGCCGTCCGGCGCCGCCGCCGTGCGCGAACTTTCCGTCAAACTGGCCGACTTTGGCGACCCCATGGTCACACGCGATGTTGTTCTGAAAATGGATTTCGACGGCAAACAGACCATCTGGTGCCCGATCGGTGAATTCTTTGGTTCGGGCATCGGCTTGAACGCGTTCGATGGTTGGTACCGTACTGTCGCCGAAGATGGAACGATGACGTGTCGTTGGGTGATGCCATATCAAACCAATGGCACAGTTTCCCTGGTCAATCTAGGCAGCAAAGATGTGGTCGCCGATCTGGAGATCAAGACAGGACCGTGGACTTGGGATCAACGATCGATGTATTTCCACGCAAATTGGCGTGGCCAGTATCCGGTGCCCACCCTTCCGCGTTCGGATTGGAACTATATCACGTTGAAGGGTCGCGGCGTTTACGTCGGTGACACACTGACGGTCATGAACCCGGTCGAACGATGGTGGGGCGAAGGCGACGAAAAGATCTTCGTCGATGGCGAATCCTTTCCGTCGATCTTCGGAACCGGGACCGAAGACTATTACGGATATTCGTGGGGTGGACGCAGTACCGATTTTTACGAGCATCCGTTTCATGCCCAACCGTTCTGTCACCAGTACAACAAACAGAACCGTAAGACCAACGCGGACGAAAGAAACACGCTGGGCTATAGTACGGAGACTCGCACACGCGTTCTGGACACGATGCCGTTTTCCGATTTGCTAAAGTTGGATATGGAAGTCTGGTCTTGGTCGGACTGTGACATGGGCTATGCAGCGGGCACGTATTGGTATGGCTTTGCCGACACGACCTGCAATCGCAAACCGACTCCACAAGACGCAACCCAACGCTGGGTGGTTCCGTCAGTTTCCAATGCATCCGCATCACGCCAAACGCCACCGCCGACGTCACATTTTGACCATGCGATCGAATGTGAAACTTTAAAAGCAGTGGCAAACCGCAGCGGTGTGAAGGTGATTCGCAATCAAAACCTGGGACGTTACGGACAGGATCGATGGAGCGGTGGCCGTCACCTTTTCGTCCGCGATACATCAATCGGTGACTATGTCGATTTGCAGGTCCCCACCTCTGGCACAAATCCCGTCACGATCACCGTCCATGCCACGACCAGTTTCGACTATGGGATTTTGGAATTCACCGTCGACGGAAAACCCACCGGGATTTCTTTAGACACCTATTCCGCCGATGTGGGCGTCACCGGACCTGTCACGTTGGGAACGTTCACCCCGCACGATGATCACGTCACCATTCGTATCAAAGTGACGGGATCCAATCCGGATTCCAAGGATCCCGGCACCTTCTTTGGTCTTGATTGCCTCGTCATCGAATCCAATACACCGTAGGAGCAGACGATTTGATCCCGGCCCTAAAACGTTTTCGCTTGCAACGAATGAAATCTTCCCTCGCTCTTGTCGCACTGACGTTGTGGTCGATCTTGGTGATCCGCGGGGCAACAGCGGACGAACCGTCGCCCAACATCTTGCTGATCTATGTGGACGACCTGGGCTACAACGACCTGGAGTGCTACGACGCGCAAGATCCGGGAATCAAAACGCCGAACATCAACCGTTTGGCGGCTGACGGGATTCGTTTCACCAATTATCTTTCCGCTTGCAGCGTTTGTTCGCCAAGTCGTGCTGCCGTCTTGACCGGACGATATCCGCAAAGAAACGGTTTGCCGGTATGCCCCAATGACCGCCCGGAGTATCCCGATTGGTACCAGCATGTGGGCTTGCCACAAAGCGAAATCACCATTGCCGAATTGCTGAAACCGATCGGCTACGCGACCGCTGCGTTTGGGAAATGGCATTTGGGCGACGCGGATGAATTTGCGCCGCGACAGCAGGGCTTCGATCGCTACGTCGGTCGAAAACATAATTTCCATGTGGGCAAAGCCGGCACCTGGTTTGAAAACGAAACCCCGCAAGATGAAATCATGTTTCGCGACGCCCACCAGCGGCTGACCGACGCGACGATCGACTTCATGCAGCGCCAACATGCAGCCGAGAAACCGTTCTTTGTTTACCTGGCACACTACCTGGTTCATGGGCCTTGGTCGCCGAACCAAGAATTCTGCACCGAACAGGAATGGGCGTCAGTTCAGAAGCTGAAGGGCCGCATGAACCCAAAGGCATTGCCCGCCATGGTGCGTGAACTGGACCATCACGTCGGATGCGTGCTTGACCAATTGGCGTCATTGGGCATCGAAGATGACACGCTTGTCATCTTCGCGTCGGACAATGGCCCCTGGCTGCCCGCCGGATCGGCCTACCCATTGTCCGGATGGAAGTACACCACGATGGAAGGCGGACACCGTGTCCCGGCGATCATTCGTTGGCCCAAGACGATCCCCGCCGGACAGGTCTGCGATGCAATGGTAAGTGCTTTGGACGTCATGCCCACCATCGCGGCGGCGACCGGAACCACGTTACCGCGTGATCGCACCTATGACGGATACAGTCTGTTGCCACTGTTGACGGGCCAGACCGACCAAAGCCCCAGAGAAGAATTCCTCTACTACAACGGTTTGACGTTGGAGGCCGTTCGACGCGGACCTTGGAAACTTCATTTGCCACGCACCGCAGACCAGCGTGTCTATTGGGCTCGTCATCCAAGAAAGACCTATTTGAATTTGGACCATCCGGTGCTGAATCATCTGCCCGATGATCTGTCGGAAACCAAGGACGTGGCAGCAAGGTATCCGGACCAGACTAGCAGGCTACAGTCACTGGCTGACGAAGCCCGACAAGAACTTGGGGACTGGAATCGCGACGGTACGGACCGCGCCGACTTTGCCTATCCCGGCGACCTGAACGAGGGAATCAAAAGGTCCCGAAAACAAGCGTTCTGACCGCAGCCCGACGCAGACATCACCTTCGCATAATTGCCCCAACTTTACCGCTATCTGACTCCATTTCCTTTCGCGGCAATCGCATGAACACCGAAGCAAACCCTCACGAAACCAGCCGCTGCGACGACCTTGAATCCGGTTGCTCGTCGGCGTGCGGATGTGGACCGTCAATCGAACGTCGAAGCTTCTTAACGACGCTCGGTGCCGGCGCAGCGGTGCTTTCGGCCGGACACAACACGATGGCCGGTCCATTCACCGAAGCGGATGTTTCCGATGATCGTCATGCATCCGGTCACCTGATTCCCGCCGATAAAAAGCTAACGCCACAGTGGCTGGCTTCATTGACCCGGCGCGACCAGCCGGAGGTCTACACCGGATCACAACTGAAGTACATCGGTATGCCAGTCGGTGGTATCGGGTGTGGACAGATCTACTTGGGTGGTGATGGACGTTTGTGGCTGTGGGACATCTTCAAATGCAACTACACCCGCGAACGCGGCCACGGTCAACGGATCGCTGCCTTCACCTTGGGTGGCCATTACGCGCATCCGGTTCCCGCCGGCGAAACGTACACCAATCGCAATGGTGCGGATGTCTCGCAAGGCTTCTTGATCCGCGCGACCGCTGATGGCAACAGCGAAACTCGCACGCTGGATCAAATCGGCTTTCCCGACGTGAACTTTCGCGGGGAATACCCGATCGGCAAGGTCGGCTACAGCGACCGCGGTTTTCCCGCCAGGATCGATTTGGAAGCGTTCAGCCCCTTCATTCCGCTGAACTCTACGGACTCTGCGTTGCCCGCGACCGTGATGAGCTTCACAGTCACCAACACATCCCAAACACCGATCACCATCGACTTGGGCGGTTGGATGCAGAACGCGACCTGTCCCTACACCACCGAAACCGGCCTGGGTCAGCGGACCAATCGGTGTATGCAGACTGATGGGTGCGTCGAGATTCTAAGTTCGATCAGCGGTGCGGGCGTCGAAACCAAGCACGGCTTCGGATCGATGGCCCTGACAGTTCTGCACGACCGGAAAACAGACGACAGTGTTTCGATCAGCGCTGCGACATCCCTGACCGATCCTGACAGCCCCGATGGATTGTGGGAACAGATCAACGGGCTACAAGTGGATGCCGTCGAAAAGCCATTGGACGAATTGCTGGTCGGCGGACTGGCAACGACGTTTGATCTAGCACCACAGGAATCGCGAACGATCGACTTTGCCATCACTTGGTTCTTCCCCGACTACAACGAAAAGGGCCGTGGTCGAGCGCAGATGCTGGGGATTCGTGATTTCGGAACGTTACGCCGGCATTACGCCGCATGGTTTGATTCGGCCGACGGCGTTGCCAACTACTTGACCGAAAACAAATCGCGTTTGTTGGGTAACACACGATTGTGGAACCAAACTTGGTACGACAGCACACTGCCGCACTGGTTGTTGGATCGCAGTTTCATTCCGATCGACTGCATCGCCACCCAGACATTTCATTGGTTCGACAACGGTCGACCCTACGGTTGGGAAGGCGTCGATTGTTGCCCCGGCACGTGCACCCACGTTTGGCACTACGCACAAGCTTTGGCGCGAATCTTTCCCGACATCGAACGTGCGTTTCGGGAAAAGGTCGACTATCGGGAAGGCATCGGATTCCATTCCGACACTGGCATCATTGGACATCGTGCTGAAAACCATCACACCCCCGCAATCGATGGCCAAGCCGGAACGATTCTGCGTGCTTACCGCGAGCACCAGATCGCACCCGATAACAAATTCCTGAAACGAATCTGGCCGAACGTCAAGAAGTCGATCCAATACCTGATTGCCCAAGATGGTGACGACAACGGACTGTTGGAAGGAAAACAGCCTCATACCCTGGACGCATCCTGGTATGGTCCAATCGCTTGGCTAAGTGGCATGTATTTGGCCGCGCTGGCTGCCGGTCAGGCGATGGCTGCGGAAATGGGCGACGATGTTTTCGCCAACCAATGTCAGACGATCATCGACCGTGGATCCAAAACAATCGTCGATGAACTGTTTGACGGTGAATACTTCATTCATAAACCGGACCCGAACGTCACGGCACTGAACTCCAACAAAGGCTGTCATATCGACCAAGTCTTGGGGCAAGCTTGGATCGGACAA
Organism: Crateriforma spongiae; assembly: GCF_012290005.1. Taxonomy (NCBI): domain Bacteria; kingdom Pseudomonadati; phylum Planctomycetota; class Planctomycetia; order Pirellulales; family Pirellulaceae; genus Crateriforma; species Crateriforma spongiae. The sequence goes on along the minus strand of NZ_JAAXMS010000005.1, from coordinate 266,562 downwards.
GTGGACCTGGACCGAGTGATCCCCAAACAAGAAACGGTTTCGGCACTGAACAGTCTTTGGAAATACAATTTCGCACCTAATGCGGGACAGTATTCACTGGATCATATCCAGATCGAAAAAGCGTTCCGTTGGTACGCAATGCCGGGCGAAGCCGGCTTGCTGATGTGCACTTGGCCCAAAGGCGGTGCGACCCAGGCCATTCCCGGCAACGGTTTGCGGACAAAAGACAACCCGGAGGTGTACACCGGACCGGGTGGCTACTTCAACGAATGCATGAACGGATTCGAATACCAGGTCGCGGCCCACATGATCTATGAGGGCGAACCCGATAGCCAGCTCGTTCAGCAAGGCCTCGCCATCACCAAGTCGGTACACGAACGATATGCCGCCGACAAACGCAATCCCTACAACGAAATCGAATGCAGCGATCACTACGCGCGATCGATGGCAAGCTACGGTGTTTTCCTAGCGGCGTGTGGTTTTCATTACCATGGGCCCAAAGGTCACCTGGGTTTCGCACCTCGCGTTTCGCCCGATCACTTCAAAGCCGCATTCACGACGGCCGAGGGTTGGGGCACGTTCACCCAGAAAACTGACCAGCAAACATTGTCCGCGTCGGTTGCGTTACGTTACGGAACGCTGCATTTGAATCAGCTGTCGTTACAGGCCGTTGCCGGTGTGTCGGCCACCAGTGCGACCGCGCGGCTGCAAGACCAAGACGTTCCCGTGGTTTTGGAGACCGATGGATCGCAGCACGTCCTTCGTTTCCCCGCCGGCTTGGACATCAATGCCGGACAATCGCTGGACGTTGAACTGTTCTAACATTCCTTACTTTTTGTGCCAGTCCTTCCCATCGCTTACCACGCCCACCGCGTTCGCCTCCTCCCTCGTGGCGACAACTGCCCCGATTCCATCTTTCGAGGTTCCCACCGTGCCAATCCATCTTCGGTTCATCGTTCTGCTTCTGCCCTACTTCGTTGGGACTTTGGCTGTTCCCAACAGTGATGCCGCAGAGGCCCCACCCAATGTGATTTTGATCTTTGCCGATGATCTGGGGTACGGTGACCTGGGTTGCTACGGCGCGACGAAAGTCCAGACACCGAACATCGACAAACTGGCGGCCGAAGGTCGACGTTTCACCGATGCCCATTCGGTATCCGCCGTTTGTACGCCGTCGCGATATGCGCTATTGACGGGCCAATACCCGGTTCGTGCCAACAACGGCCAGGGTGTGTGGGGCCCTGCACCGATCACTTCGCCGTTGATTGTCGACACCGAAAAGACCACGATCGCCGATGTCTTCAAGACCAGCGGATACAAAACCGCGGTCTTGGGAAAATGGCATTTGGGTTTCAAATCGGGGACCAACGACTGGCAGCCACCCCTGCGTCCGGGTCCCCAGGACTTGGGCTTCGATTACTACTTTGGCATGCCGGTCGTCAACAGCGCGCCGCCCTATGTCTATGTCGAAAACGATCGCATCGTTGGCAGTGATCCCGACGACCCGCTGGTTTATGTCGGACGCAATGCGAAGAACGCCACACCGATCACGCCCATTCCACCGGAAGCCGCCCAGCGCAGTGCCAACGCTTTCACCGGAGCCATCGAAGCACACAAGCAGTTCAACGACTATGAACTGGGCACCAAGTTTGCCGAAAAATCGGTTCAATGGATCGAGCAGAACAAGGACCATCCGTTCTTTTTGTATCTGGCAACCACCAATATCCATCACCCTTTCACTCCGGCAGAGCGATTTCAGGGTACCAGCCAATGCGGCTTGTACGGCGATTCCATTCACGAACTGGACTGGATGGTCGGCCGGGTTTTGCAGTGTCTGGATGACAACCAGTTGACCGACAACACCCTGGTGATCTTCACCAGTGACAACGGCGGCATGTTCAACTTTGGTGGTCAGGCCGCCTTTGAAGCAGGGCACCGTCAGAACGGCGAATTGCTTGGCTTCAAATTCGGCGTCTGGGAAGGTGGCCACCGTGTTCCGATGATCATTCGTTGGCCTGGCAAAGTGAAAGCCGGCACGACGTCGGACCAATTGATCGGCCATGTCGACATGCTGGCGACCTTCGCAGCACTGACGGGCCAATCACTGACCAAAGAACAACAGGCCGACAGCTTGAACATGCTGTCGGCATGGATCGATCAACCTGCCGAACCGATTCGCGAACAATTGGTCCTGGCACCCCACAAAGGCACCCACCTGTCGCTTCGAAAAGGCAAATGGAAATACATTCCCGCCAAAGGCAGCGGTGGATTTGGGGGCCGAAAACCCAGCGACCACACGTTCGCCGGTCCGCCGGCGGTCACCTTTGTGGGTTCGGTCAACAGCGATATCGAAGACGGAAAGATCCGCAAGGATGCGCCTCCCGCACAGCTATACGATCTGGAATTTGATGTTCGGGAAACCCAAAACCTGTATCAGGATTATCCGCAAGTCGTCAAAGAAATGAGCGAGATCCTGAAGGACTACGCTCCTGCCAAACCGACGCCGTCGCGACAAGGCAGGCAAAAGCCAAAGGGATCGCCAGCGAAAAAGATTCCCGCCACTCCCAGTGATCGCAGTGCGTCGTTCGATTTTGAGTCTGGCACGCTGCAGCCTTGGCGAATCGTCGACGGTCGCTTTGGCCACATCATCGGAAGTCGTGCGAAATTCTTCCACAACGGTCATGACTACAACAAGCAGGGTCAGTATTACCTTTCGACACTGGAAACGTCTGCCGGTGCCGAAAAGGGCGACGACAAGCAAACCGGCGTGATCATGTCACCATTGTTTGTCCCCCAAGGCGACACCATGACCTTTCGTGTCGGTGGCGGCGGGGGCCCAAAGACTTACGTCGCACTGTGCACCGCCGATGGCGAAGAAGTCAGCCGGGCTCATGGCATCAACGATCAAACCATGCAAAACGCGACCTTCGATCTGCGGCCTTTTGTTGGCAAACAGATGTTCTTGAAGATTGTCGACCATTCGAAGACCGGATGGGGGCACGTGACCGCTGACAACTTTCAAATGGATGCTCAGATCTTGAACCAGTATCCCGAATAAAGGGGCCAATTCATGATCGCTTCATCGCATCACACAAACCGCACCTCACCGAGATCCACGCATTCCATGACTTCCGCATTTCGCATGCATCTTGCACCTTGGGCCGCGCGCATCGGCGTGCTGGCGTGTCTTTTATGCTGCGTCATCGCCGTCCGCGCCGACGAAACGCCCCAGCCCAATTTCGTGGTCATCTTCACCGATGACCAGGGATATCAGGATGTCGGCTGTTTTGGGTCGCCCGACATACGCACGCCACGTTTGGATGCGATGGCGTCGCAGGGGATGAAGTTCACCAGTTTTTATGCACAACCGATCTGTGGACCATCACGAGCCGCGTTGATGACCGGTTGTTATCCAATGCGAGTCGCCGAACGAGGAAACACCAAGCAAGTTCACCCGATTCTGCATCAGGATGAAATCACCGTGGCCGAAGTCTTGAAAACACAAGGCTATGCCACCGCATGCTTTGGAAAATGGGACTTGGCCAAGCATTCGCAAACGGATTTCTTTTTGGATCTGTTTCCGACACGTCAGGGGTTCGACTATTTCTACGGCACCCCCACCAGCAACGATCGCATTGCCAATCTGTACCGCAACGAAACTCTGATCGACCCCAAAACCGACATGTCAACGGTGACGCGGCGTTACACCGATCAAGCGATCGAATTCATGAAGCGTCACCAGGACGAGCCGTTTTTCGTCTATTTGCCTCACACCATGCCACACACTCGCCTTGCGGCATCGGAAGATTTCAAAGGATCCAGTCCGCGTGGTTTGTATGGAGATGTGATCGAAGAGATCGATTTCAATGTGGGGCGAATCCTTGATGCGGTTGAATCGCTGAAACTTCATGATCGCACCTACGTGTTGTTCACCAGCGACAACGGCCCTTGGCTGAACAAAAACAAGAACTTTGCCGATGGGCATTTACCAAAAGATCATGGTGGTTCGGCCGGACCACTTCGCAGCGGAAAGGTGTCCGTCTTCGAAGGCGGCGTTCGCGTTCCCGCCATCCTGTGGGGACCGGGTCGCGTGCCTGCCGGAACCACGTGCGAATCGATTGCAACAACGATGGATGTGCTACCGACCTTTGCCGCATTGGCCGGCGCTGAGGTTCCCTCGGACCGAGTGATCGACGGCCAAGACATTCGCCATCTATTCCACGGTGACTTTGCCTCGGCCGATCCCGACCGAGCGTACTTTTACTACTTGCGTGTTCATTTGCAGGCGGTCCGCCAAGGCAAATGGAAACTTCACTTGCCGCGGGAAAAGGAACCGATCGGCGCCGCCCCGTTCGGTCGCAACATGCACATCGCTCCGGCGGATCGCGTGGGCTTTGCACAGCCCTTCCTGGTCGACCTGGAAAACGATCTTGGCGAAACCACCGATGTTTCCGACCAGAATCCCCAAGTCGTCCGGCGGCTGGTCGCCCTGGCCGAAGACATGCGAAAGGACTTGGGTGACTTCGACCGTGTCGGGGAAAACATGCGATTCTTTGATCTAACGGGTCCTCGTCCAACACGACCTCCGGTTCCCGCCCCGCGCAAACCCGCGGCAAAACAATCGAAGCATTTATCCACTGACAAGGCAAAATAGCCATGAGTCGAATCAAGACGACCTCTTTGGGATCGATCACGCTGCTCCTGCTGTGTTTGCAAGGTGTTCCAGTCGAATCCAGACAGCCCAACTTTGTTGTGATCTTTACCGACGATCAGGGCTACGGTGACCTCAGCTGTTTCGGCGGCGACCACATCGACACGCCAAACATCGACCGAATGGCGGCCGAGGGGATGAAGCTGACCGGCTTCTACGTTGCCGCCCCCGTTTGCACACCGTCACGCGCGGCATTGATGACCGGGTGTTACCCCAAGCGAATCGACATGGCGACCGGATCGAATTTCGGTGTCTTGCTTGCGGGCGATCGAAAAGGATTGCATCCCCGCGAGATCACGATCGCCGAAGTATTGCAGACCGCCGGATACAGCACGGGGATCTTTGGCAAGTGGCACCTGGGTGACCAACCGGAATTCTTGCCCACCAAGCAAGGCTTTGACGAATACTTTGGAATCCCTTACAGCCACGACATCCATCCGTTCCACCCTCGACAAAGCCATTACAAGTTTCCACCGCTGCCGCTGCTGGAAAACGACACGGTGGTGGAAATGGAACCCGACGCCGACTTCCTGACAAAGCGTGTGACCGAAGCCGCGGTCTCGTTCATCGAACGACATCAAGATGCACCGTTCTTTCTGTACGTCCCTCACCCGATTCCCCACGCACCGCTGCACGCATCACCCCCGTTCATGAAAGGCGTCGCCCAGGAAACGCTCGACGCAATTAACGCAGAAGACGGCAACATCGACTATCGCACGCGAGACAAGATTTACCGTCAAGCGATCGCAGAGATCGATTGGTCCGTCGGACAGATCCTTAGCACGTTGAACGCCAACGGATTGGACGAAAACACGTTCGTCCTGTTCACCTCCGACAACGGACCGCCGAAAAACTCGTTGTTCGCCAGTGCGGGCCCGCTACGCGGCAACAAGGGAACCACGTTCGAAGGCGGAATGCGAGAGCCCACGGTGGTTCGGTGGCCTGGCAAGATCCCGGCAGGCCAGACCAACGACGAACTGATGACGACGATGGATTTGCTGCCCACCTTTGCGAAGCTTGCCGGAGCATCCGTTCCCAGCGATCGCGTGATCGATGGCAAAGACATTTGGCCCACGCTGATCGGCAAGTCTGCAACACCGCACGAGTGTTTCTTTTACCACCGCGGCAACACGCTTGCGGCGGTTCGGTGCGGCAATTGGAAACTGCACATCAATCGTGGCAAGCCCGCACAGTTGTACGATTTGTCAACCGACATCGGCGAAACGAAGAACGTGATCGAATCGCACCCCGACGTTGTCGCTCGTCTGCAACAGCATCTTGCCACCTTCGCCCGCGACATCGCCGAAAACAGTCGTCCCGCCGCGTTCGTCGACGACCCCAGACCGCTGTCGAAGTAGGCTTCAATCAACGAAGGCATCGAAAGGTCAAATCTTCGTCGCAAACACGATTCCACCCGAGATCGGTTGCCGTCAAGAACGACGCCGCCGATCGAAAGGTCCTTCTTTCAATTCGTCGATACCGGTAATGGTTTCGGTTGCGAGTTCCGCTTCAAAGTGGCGACTTCGCATTGCCAAAGTCTTCTCCGTTGGTTGAAATCATCGATTCCTGTTGAATTCTATCGATGAGCCCGTGAATGGATTGGAAGCAGATGATCAGACGGCAACCGCGTCGAAACTCAATTTCCTATGCCATTTTGTCGCTAGCGATCATGGCAATAGCGGTCTCCACCACTTCGGTGCAATCCATCGAGCCGACGATGTCTGACTTGGATGCATCGGTCGCAAACGAATGGGGAAAGCTTGTCTTGAAGGGAGTCGATACCGAATTTCCGAACAAGCTTTCGTTGGTCTATTCGAGCGAAGAACAGATCAAGACACCACGACAACATTTCCCCGCCTTCTACGGTTGCTTCGATTGGCACAGCAGCGTCCACGGACATTGGTTACTCGTTCGGCTTTTGAAGGATCATCCCTCGATCGAATCAGCACCACGAATACGGCAGGTTCTCGGTCGACACCTCTCTGCGGCCAACCTGAAGAAGGAAGCAGACTTCTTTACCAAGGACGAGCAGAAGACGTTCGAACGAATGTACGGTTGGGCGTGGTTCCTGCGTCTGGTCATGGAAGTCGACACTTGGGACGACCCCGATGCGGAACAATGGCGTGAAAACCTTCGTCCTTTGGAAATCGTCTTGGTCGATCGGATCAAAGATTACCTGCCGCTTCTGACCTATCCCATTCGAATCGGGCAACACACCGACACCGGGTTCGCCCTTGGACAGATCCTGGACTACGCCCGCCAGATGAACCACGCAGAACTGGAATCGCTGGTCGTAAATCGAACCAAGTCATTCTACGAAGACGATGTGGATTACCCCGTAAACTATGAACCTTCGGGGCACGATTTCTTTTCATCGTGTTGGAACGAGGCGGACTTGATGCGGCGTGTCTTGCCGCAGCGAAAGTTTGTTGCGTGGCTGGACCGATTCGTTCCGGAATTGTCCGAACAGCTTACTGACGGCACGATCACGCCAGTCGGCGTCAGCGACGTCACGGATCCAAAAATCGTTCACTTGGCCGGTCTGAATTTGAACCGCGCATGGTGCATGCAATCGGTCGCAGCGGCACTTCCCGCAGACCACCCACTTCGCGATCCAATTAGCAAAAGCGCCCAAATGCATCGGAGCGCCGGGTTGGCATACATCAACAGCGGACACTACGAGGGTGATCACTGGCTTGCAACCTTTGGGCTCTACGCGGTCAAGCGAGTCGGGGTCTCCAGTGTCGGCGATTGATCGTGCCGAATCATCCAGCGAAGGTGGCCGCGGTTTTCGCATCGGTCCCGGGCTACTGATCACCGCTGCATTCATCGGGCCGGGGACCGTGGTTACCGCCAGCAAGGCGGGAGCGGAGCGAGGCCTTGGATTGCTGTGGGCGATCGTCTTTGCGTGCTTCGGGACAATCGTTTTGCAGTCGCTTGCGGCCAGACTTGGAATCATTGGTCGAAAAGGACTGGGTGAGTCGATCCGCGATACGCTGGCCCAGTCACCACTTTTAAAGCCCGCGATTGCTCTGGTGATTTCCGCGATTGGAATTGGCAATACGGCCTACCAAACCGGCAACCTGACCGGTGCTGCAATCGGAGTCCACGCGTGCGTCGGCGGAAGTCCAGAGACATGGCTTGCGATCATCGTCATTTGCACCTGCGTGATTCTTCTGGTGGGGCGATATCGTGTTCTGCATGCCGTTCTGGTCGGCCTGGTCGCGATCCTGAGCGTTTCGTTCCTTTGTACCGCCGCGTTATCGCTTCCCTCGGTCAGTGGCAACGCCTGGGCAACGGCGATTCCCCGCCTGAGTTCCCAGGATTTAACGCTCACCCTTGCGCTCATTGGAACCACGATTGTTCCCTACAACCTATTTTTGCACGCCAGTAGTGCGGCAGAGACTTGGAAGAATCGGCCGATATCCGAATCTGTGATTCAGTCCGATTGGGACACCACGGGTTCGGTTTGCCTTGGCGGACTGATCACGGCATCGATTCTGGTCACCGCCAGTACGGCGTTTTTCGATACGCAGGCTCAATTGAAATCCGTCGACGACATCTCGCTTCAGCTGAAACCGACTCTGGGCGAAGCCAGTGCTATCGCGTTTGCAATCGGTCTGTTCGCCGCGGGCCTGACGAGTTCGATCACCGCTCCGATGGCCACCGCCTATGCGGTATGCGGTTGCCTAGGTTGGTCAGTCGATCCATCGTCGACCCGGTTCCGAAGCATTGCGATTGGCGTCGTTGCAATCGGAGGTTCCGTCGCGTTGGGGTTCGGCAAAAGCCCGTCAGCAACAATCGTCTTCGCACAGTTAACCAACGGTCTTTTGCTGCCAATCGTCGCCTTGTTTCTGCTAGTTGCCACATCTCCCAGACGAGACAGCCGAACGACGTCACTGGACAGACTGAGGGTGCATTCCGCGCGTCTGGTCGTCGTCGCGGTAGCTCTCCTTGGTTTGTGGAGAATCGCCGTTCTGTTTCATTGATTGCGGCTTGGAAACATTGACGCTCACGTTTTTGTGATTTCCGATGAGACAAGGAAACCGGCGAAGTCACCGGTGCAAACGACGTCTTCGGCTACTTTAGACACATGCGAGACGCGTTGCCCAAAACCTCGTTCATCGGCTTCACCGTGGGACCGGCGGCTAGCGCCTTGCCGCTCACAAAATTGTATTCGTGAGCGGCACGGCGCTAGCCGCCGGTTCGATGCGATTAGTACGATGTTGATATGCCAGACGAGTTCAATGAACCGATAACGCTCATCACATGGACCACGTATGGTTCATGGTTGCCGGGTGATTCTCGCGGTTGAATGAAGTGGAAGAAGGGCGGGCAACAGCCGCAGCACGTTCTGGAGGATTGGTGCAAAGGGCGCGTGAAAGGAGCTCAAGATCGGATGGATCGCGGCAAGTAGGGGCGACGAACCGGCGGCTAGCGCCTTGCCGCTCAAGACTTTGGGCCACGGGATTCGAATCGTGGTGGAGGCGCCAACAGGGGCGGCGCAAAAAGAGAGCCAAACGCAGTGGTTATCCGTGTTTGGCTTTGATCGTCTTGGGCCGTCAGACGCAAGAGTAGCGGCAGAGGGACTCGAACCCCCGACACGCGGATTATGATTCCGCTGCTCTAACCAGCTGAGCTATGCCGCCGTGGTGGCTGATTCGGCGGAGCTTTGAATCGCCGCCGGCCGAACGTGACGTGCAGCGCTGCCCGTCGCCAGGCTGGCCGCGTCAAGCCGGGGATTCTAGCGTCACACCGGCCTGGTCGCCAAGGCCACAATGCCACAAAACTGGCCGGCCAAATTCGCTACTGCAGGACCAGCACGCCGGGGTCGATTCGCAGGATCATCACGCTGCGGTGCCCGTCTTGCACGTGCGTCGGATGGATCGCTCGTGTCTCCGCGGCCCCCAGCAACACCCAACGACCGACCGGCACTCGAGTGGTCGTGTCCAACTGGAACGGTGACGGGGTTTGGGTCTGCAGTTTGGCGGCAATTTGCAATTCCCCGACATCGGTGGTGTTCAACAGCGTCAGCGACACATTCAGCGATCCGTAGCGTCCCGTGCCGCTGACCATTGCCCGCTGGCCAACCGACGTCGTCAACACGTTGGACGCGCCGATCACCAACCGTCCGAAGCCGGCCGAGGCCAAACCGTCGGCCGCTGGACCGTCATAGACCGCGCGGTTTGCGTCGTCGGATTCGATCAACCACAACACCTGCACACGCGCTTCCTTCATCGGGATTTGACCACCCCGATCCTGGACGCCCATTCCCGAAGGGTTCGTCCCTGCACGCCGGTCCGCGGCAACACTGGCGGGTGTGACGTTTGCCGGCTGAATGCTTGCCCGAGAGACGCTGGCCGGTGCTTGGCCGAAGCGGGGTGACGACGGGCCGGATGGCGGAGAGTCGGCGCGGGTGTCACTCGGTTGGGACTGACCGAGACGCGGAGGCTGTGCAACGACCACCGTCCAGCACAATGCCGTCAGTGCAATCCCTGTCAAAGCTGGAAACATCACACGCCGCATCGTGGTATCCCTATTTTGGTGGCTTGTCATGACTGATTGTCTTGATCGGCCGATTGTATTGATGGTTCGTTCGCGACCGTCGCAATATTTCATCGTGCCGCAACGGATGTTGTCCCCCAATGGATCCTGCGATGGCATCGCGGAATCGGAATCCTGGTGCACCACACCCACCGCGAAAACGATTGACAATCAATGACGTCCGTCCATCACCATGATAGTTGTTTTCGGACGCTCGCTTGGGCGTTGGACGCACCGTCAGCCCGGCGGGTTCCCCGACACGGCGAAGCTTTCTTCTACGCGGCCGACGATGCCGAGTCGACTGGAGTGAATCGCTGCCGCACCAACTGCAGCAATGCATAGAAGAACGCGGCGATCATCGGCCCCAAAAAGATGCCCCAAAGACCCAGAAACTGAACGGCACCGATGACCGAAACCAGTGCGACCAGTGGATGCAACGACGCCTCGGTACCGATCCATTTTGCTTTGATGATGTTGTCGACCGAGCCGACCACGATGAACCCGTAGATCAACAACCCCGCACAAGCCGCGTACTGACCGTCGAAGGCCAGGTAGATGGAGATCGCCGTCACCACCGAACCAGCACCCAAGAACGGAACGAACGAGAAGAACATCGTCAACGCGGCCATCAGAAAGACGTTTGGAACCCCGGCCACCGTATAGCCGATGCCCGCCAACACGGCTTGGGCCAGTCCCGCAACGACGCTGCCCATGACGACGCCGCGACAGACACGTCCGAAACGATCGATCAATTTGTCTTCGTCGCGACGGCCCAGCGGCGAAAGTCGATGCAATTCTGCCATGATCGAATCGCCATCAGCAAAGAAATAGTACAAAGCCATCATGGCCACGAAGATGCTGATCCCCAAATGAATCAAGTTGGCGATCAAACCAGCCGTCTTTTCGTACAGCCCCGATGCCATCCCCTGCATCCCCTTGCCCGCGAATTCGCGTAGCCGAACCTTTTCTTCGTCACCAATACGCCCATAGGCTTGCATGCCTTCACGGACGATCCAGAGTTGTTCCCATCGGTCCATTCGCCTGGCCCAATCCGAATCCTCGGGATCTTCGACGACCTCCATCAACGACTCGCTGATGTCGAACAGTTGGGTCCCGGCCACAGCCAACGCGGCGGCGATGGGCAGACAGATCAGGAAAAAGATGATCGACGCGGCTATCCCCGCGGCAACCCGGCGGTGTCCCCCGACCTTGTTTTGAATCCAGTCGTGAAAAGGATGGAATAAAACCGCAAGAATCGCGGCAGAGACCAATGCCATCAGGAACGGCTGCACGATGCGATAGAACATCACGCCGACCAGCAAGCACAACGCGATCAGCGCGTAACCGGAAAGGTTCAGCCGACCGGTGCCTTCGCCGGGTTTCGATTCTTGTCCCGTGTCGTCTTCGCCGGGCGACCGTGGGGAAGCTTGATTGCTCGATCCGATTTGCGCGGCGTTGCCGTCTGCGGACTTGTCGTTGGACTGATTCATCGACGCTTCGTCTTCGCTTTGCAAAGGTTTCGATGGTTATGCGACGTTTGATTTGGACGCGTCGAACCACCCTTGATCGGATCATCCGTTGAAGGTTTCCGCCGTATAAGCGGATCTGCCATTGGCTTTCATATCAGTCGACCGCTGTGGTCACCAGATGACGGCGAACGGCGGACCGTTCGTCGTGATTCGTGTCGATAGCAATCGCCACTTGTCAGCGGGTTGTTGTCAGCGGCTTGATGGGGAACCCCTTCGACGTTCGCCCCAATGATCGACGTGGCACCGCGTTGGACGATCATCCAACAACTGACGGGTTCTTTTGCGTCGGCCTGGAAGCATCGGCGGCAGGTTTTCGCAACGCGGCGGCTGTGGCACGCCAGTTGCGATTGTGTAAAGAGTGATGGCCGCGATGATCTTGGTCATCGAAGCAACCAAACTTGGAATGAAGAGAAATGGCAGACAAAAGCGCGTTTGAAAACACGAAAGAGGCGATCACAGACAACAAGCATTCAGTCGGCGAGGCCGCACCAGGAACCCCCTTCGCACTGGTCGCACTGAGCTACTTGGTGATCCTTGCTGGTGTCGTCGGAATCGCCGCCCTGGTTTACTGGACGTTTTGATTTCAAATCTCAACAGATCCAACCATCTTCGCCTCCCCGTGCAACATGATTCGTTTGCGCGGGATTTTTTTATGCCTGTTCAGTCCCGAAACTGCATAAGAAGCCGAAACTGCGTAAGAAAAGAAACGGCGCATGAAATACAGCTTGTCATAGCCAGATGACAACGACAAGCCGATTGAGATGTTCGCAATCAGGTGCAAGTGCCTACTTCATGTCCACGGTTGCATTGATGGATTCATCGGTTTCCGGTGTATCGCCTTGTAGATAGGCCTTGCCTGCTTTGATCAGATAGCGAACGCCCGACAAACCCGAGTTGTCCCAATATTCACCAATTTCCGGATCGACACGCAGCAGCGTCAACGAAGGATCCGACGGACCACCCGGGAACCAGACTTTCCAGGCTTCTTTCCACAAATCTTCGATTTTGGATCGATCATCGACGACATGGCATTGCCCGCTGACGGTGGCAAAGCGGCGGTCCGATTGGAAAGTAACGGCAACGTCACTGTCCAGCATCAGATCGGCGATCTTTCCTGAACTGCGATCGGTTACAAACCACAGATGACCGTCCTCGGTGGCTTCGGCAACCGCCATGGGACGCCCGTGTAGTTTGGTGTCATCGGTCTTGGTGACCAACATGGCATTGTCGAACGCTTGGATGATATTGACCAATTTTTCTTCAGTATTCATTCTCAAAATTCCTCTTTCTATCACGTTGATCCGCGACGGATGCGTGGGTGGCGGTTCAGTAGAGCGCGTGCCCTGTCGATCAGCCGGTGGCCCTGCTGGGCGAACGAACCGCGATCAACAAAACCACGACGGCACCTAGGATCGACCCGATCCATCCGGATGCCTGCAGCGGAGACCCGCCAAACAACAGCCAGCCGCCGAAACCACCGACGAACGATCCGACGATGCCCAAAAGCATGGTTCGCAGCATTCCGATGTCTTGACGACCGGGAACGACCAACCGTGCGATGGCACCGATGATCAAACCAAAAAGGATCCAACCCAAAATGGGCACCAACATGGCTAGAAAGCTCCTGTCCGAAGGTTGTGTTTGATTCGCCAACCCACATGTCTTGGGAAATTTCCAAAACACGCGGGTTCGCCTGACACTGGCATAGCAATCGCAATCACCGTGCCGAAAGCTTGGCCGCCGGCAAAGATTTATGACCGGAACTTGTTGGACGTGAAGATTCACCGCCGGCAAATTCGTGTCGACAAACGGTCGCTACACTAACGTCGCGTTCGCATCGCAGTTTTCGCTTTGCCCCTTTTTGAACACCTCAATCGCAAACATGATCTGGATCGTCGCCTACCTAAGCAGTGTCCTCGGCGCTTTGTTGACGCTGGTCGCGATGACGATCATCCGCAACGACACCCGCCACAACGTCGGGCGTTTGGGCTGGATGGGGCTGATTCTTTTGACGCCACCCATTGGTCTGCTGTTGTTCTTGTGGCTGGGGGGTCGAAAGATCTCCGCCGAGCATGCGTCCCGACGCTTGGTCGATTTGCCCAAGGATGATGAAGAGGTTCCTGATCACGGCGACGGATTCGAATCGCTGCTACAGTCGCGCGGGCTGCGTCCCCCGACGATCGGGAACGAGTTCGAGATCTTGACGGAAGTCCACAAAGTCTACGACGCCTATCTGGACATGATCGATCAGGCACAGGAAGCGATCTACGTCATGACTTTTATCATGGACGAACGTGAATCGTCTGAGGAAATCGTGGAACGATTGTGCCGCAAAGCCCGGGACGGGGTGCAAGTCCGATTGTTGTGTGACGGTTTCGGATCGTTCCAGATGTCCGACGACCAGCTGGAAGCAATTCGGGAAGCCGGCGGGAAAGCGCGACGTTTTAAACCGCTATCGAAGCTCAGCCGTTTGGCTTACTTGAACTATCGAAATCACCGCAAGTTGATGGTGGTCGATGGAAAGATGGCCATCCTGGGCGGCGCGAATTTGGTGCAGGAAGAAATCGCGGAGGATCCACCGAAAGATGCTTGGGTCGACCTGAGCGTACGTATCGAGGGCCCGGCAGCGGCACAGTTGCAGGCGGTTTTTTGCAGCGATTGGAACTTTGTGACCGACGAAACGCTGCCGCCCAGCAAAATCGAAACTCCCGCCGAAGGTGCCGACTGTGAATCATCCCGCTTGACCGTCGTTCCGATCGGCCCCGATGGGCCGGAAGAAATCCTGGAAGACTTTTGGCAGTACTCCATTCACCAAGCGGAACATCGGGTGTGGATTTGCACACCGTACTTGGTCCCGTCCCCCAGCGCGATGCGTTCGCTAGAACTGGCGTGTCGTCGTGGATTGGATGTCCGGTTGCTGGTCCCAAGCCGCAGCGATCTGTGGCCGGTCGATTACGCCCGATACGACTATATGAAAGACCTGATTGAGGTCGGTGCGAAACTGTATCGCTATACCGATGGCATGGTGCACGCCAAAGTCGGGTTGGTCGACGACGAGGTGGCCTTGGTTGGTTCGGCCAACTTCGACATTCGCTCGTTCTTTTTAAATTACGAACTGTCCGTCGCCGTTCACGATCGGGAAACGATCGAGAAACTGAAAGCGTGGTACGAAAACCTTCTGGAGAAGAGCGAATGCGGCGTCATCGACGATTCGCTGTTCCGTCGGATGATGTCCGTGCTGGTGCGGTTGTTCGCTTCCGAACTGTAATCACCAAAGTCGTCCCGAAGGCCTGCTGCGGAAGGTTCGTTCATTCGGGCCGTGGACCCAGTGGATCGTAAACGAATCGGTCGGCGCATAAAAAACGGCCAGTCCGAAGGACCGACCGCTGTGGTATCCGAGGTTTCGGCAGAATGCCGAAGCGAATCAAACGTCCGCTTGCTGGGCCTGAACCATCCAAAGGTGTTTTTCAAGCGGCGCGGAGATGGAGATCAGCATGTCTTCGCTGATCGGATCCAAGTCGCCCACCGTTTCGATGCCGGTGCGAAGGCCTTCGATCGCCGTCTTCAGTGCATCGGCGACGTTGTCGACTGTTTGCTTCACGGAGACAAACCCGGCATCGTACTGTGCCAAATCGCTGTCGGAAGCGACGGTGCCGGCACGTCCGTCCGGTGCAACGCCCAGGGTGCTGAGTCGTTCGGCCACTTCGTCGCTACCGTCACGCACGGTTTCGATGATTTCGTCAAGTTGCAAGTGGACGCTGCGGAAGTTGGGGCCGACCACGTTCCAGTGAGCTTGCTTCAGCAACAGTGCCAAGTCGACCAAGTTTGTCAGGTTCGACTGCAGGACTTCAGCAGTCTTTTCGTTATCGCTGTCGGCCAAGATGTTGCGTTTAAAAACGGTTGTCGTCGTGGACATTCGATTTCCTTTGTTTGAAACAAAAATGGAGAGAGAGTGGGACTAATAAGTCAGGACAAATTCGGTCGCCGTTTTCCGCGTCATCCCTGTTGAAGATATGACTTTCGGAAGCCGCTAGCCGCCAGCGGCGCGGCGACTTTCAGACCGCCATCAACGACCCAACTGGCACCGGTAACAAACCCGGCGTCGTCGGATGCCAGGAACCGTACCGCGGCGGCAATCTCTTTGGGTGCGCCGGCACGTCGGACGGGGATCGCGGGTCGATCGACGTCGTCGAAATCGTCCGCATCCATGCCGTTGATCGGAGTCGCGACTTCACCCGGAGCGATCGCATTGACCGTGATGTTTCGTGGCGACAGGTCCAACGCCAAACATTTCACCAAGCCGCCAAGTGCGTGCTTGGTCATCGTGTAAAGCGTGTCTTGTGGATTGGCAATCGTTTCATGAACGCTGGTGACCACGATCACGCGACCTGGTGTCGGACGTGCCTGCGAAAGATCCCCATCGGGCACCATGTGCTGCACGCCACGCTGGATCAGCATGGCGGCGCCGATCGCGTTGACATCGAAGATCTTTCGTGCCGTTTCCAGGTCCAAGTCTGGTACTGTCTGTCGAACCATCATGCCGGCATTGCTGACCAGCACATCCAGACCGCCCAACTGATCGACCGCCTGGTCGACCACCGGACCGGCGGTTTCGGGCGATGACAGATCAAGTTGGTGGATAAAGCACCGGCCGCCCGCCTCTTCCACCGCGTCCGCCGTTTCTTGGGCTTTGTCGCAACTGGATCGATACGTGATCGCAACATCGTGACCGTACTCGGCCAATTCGATCGCGATCGCCCGTCCAATGCCGGTGCTTCCGCCGGTCACGATGGCTGTTCGACGATTCATTCAGTGAATTTCCGTATGAGTTGCTTATCAGTCCAATGAATCGCAGCGGTCTTCGGTCACGGTGTGGCCATCAACGCAGGGATTCACCTGAAAGATCCCCGGATGCAGATATCGCGCCAAAGTGTTTTCGGCCTTCATCGGCATGGCCCTTGCATCGCTAACAACAATGAAACGTTCCAACAAAGGAAAACACTCAAGTCTCGATCAACACGGTGAGAGCCATGAAATCTAAGTCAGCACCATTGAATCGCGTGCGATGCCCGAACTGTCAGCAGTCCGTCGATGACCGCGCAGTCGCCTGTCCCAATTGCGGTAACAAGATCTACGTCGAACATCCCGGTGACATCACGCCGACCAAACATCCACCGCTGCGATATCCCAGTGAGTCTGACAAGACGTCCGACCGCCATCCGCGTCGCTAATCGCCTGTATCGCCGATTGCAATCCACTTCGTGGGGCAACGTATCCGGTTCAATCTTGTCCGTCGTGGACTTCGCAGAACCCGATCGCCGACCACTTTGTTACTTTCTTCCCATCCAAGGATGTTCTTCATGTCCAGCATCACACCCCGCCAACATTCGGCTGTCGACAAAAATTGCCTGATCGCAGAGTTTCGCCGCGACGAAGCGTTTCGCAACGGCCTGTTGGCGTTGCAGAAAGCCCGCTTCAATGAACAACAAATCTCGACCGTCGTTCGATCCGACGAGTTCGATACAGCTAACACTCCGGAAACGGGACAGAGAACTGCCAACAAGGTCGACAGTGAAAAGCTGACCTCCGCGACCACGATGACCGGCGGCTTGGTCGGGGGCGCAATCGGCGCTGCAAGTCTGGTCGGCCCATTTTTGGTCGCCGGGCCGATCGCCGGGATGGCCGTTGGTGCAGTCGGCGGTGGCTTGATCGCCGCACTGACCAACACCGGAGTTCAAACCGAGAACGCGAAAACGTATCAACAACGCGTGGAGGAAGGGTCGCGATTGATCATCATGGAAGACGAACCATTGAAGCTGCGTGAAGCGGAACGCATTTTAAAAACCGTCGACCCTGTGACGCTGGAAGTCTTCCTTCGCGAGGAAGATGCAGCGTAGCATCGTTGCGTCCGCGGTGGCCGATGCCGTGCAGCATGCGAGGGGCGGCAACCTGCGACTGCGACGCAAAGCAACTTGCTTTGCGTCGCCAGATGCCGAAGCAGATCAGGCGTCTGTCGCGGAACTGATATTGGCCGCTTTGGCTTGGTTGTCCGATGGAGGGTTGTCGCTGTTCCATTTGGCCAAGCGATCGAACCGGTCCTGAAGATTCTTAGTCAGCCCCGACAGCTCGCCACCACGATGCATCGCCGACTCGCGACAGCCATCTTTAGCGCGTGATTCAATTTCCGCTTGGATGCTGCCGTCTTTGCGAGCGTAGCCGTTCTGAATCAACGACTTCAACAAGGCTTCGGACCGATCGGCCATGTGGGATTGATCGCCTTGCAGGCACTGGCAACAAAGTTCTGCCAGCTCATCGAACAATTCATCAATCTGCGGGTTGGATTCACTGGGTTTGGGATCTGCCATGGTGGACTCCGTTGTATCAAGTTGCGGTGGAATTGAACGGCCGCCGATGAATGGCCGCCGATGACTTAATCAAGACGCAATCGACATGCCGTGACGCTGTTTATCCGCAGGATTGTTCGTCAATCGCGGAGACACGGGCGACTCCGCTAACCTGACGCGTTTTGTCCAGCGCAGTCCTTTTCTCTGGTTCTTTCCCCTGGCGGTTCTCGACACGTCCACACCACAAGACGGCGCGGCGGTTGCAGCCGACCAAGGGCATGCTTGAATTTCAACAGTTTTCGATCCCCATCAATGTGGTCATCTTTTCCGTTGCAGCATGCGTCGTTTGGTTGGCGGGCACGAAACTAAGCCGCTACGTTGACTTGTTTGCCGAACGCACGGGTGTCGGCCAAGCCTTCGCCGGCGCAATGCTGTTGGGCGGCGCGACCAGCTTGCCGGAACTTGCAACAACCGTCACTGCCAGTTGGTCGGGCGCCGCCACGCTTGCAGGATCCAACTTGTTGGGCGGTATCGTCATGCAGATCGCTGTCTTGGCGTTCATTGATGCCTTTGTGTTGCGTGGCAAACCGCTGACGCTGTTTTCACCGCGATCCTCTCTGCTGCTGGTCGGCATCATGTTGATCGCGATGATCGCACTTGCCTGTGCCGCGATCGCCAGCGGAGACCGGTACGTGTGGCAGGGCATTGGGATTTGGCCGCCCGTGCTGTTTGTCGCCTATGTGGCGTCGATGGCCGTGATCTATCGCTATGAAGGCAGCCCCCGCTGGGAACCACGCGGCGAAGTGGCCCAGCCGCCTGAGTCGGCCAAAGACCTGAAGGACAGCTTTCACGACGCATTCAAGAACGTCAGCACAAAATCAATCATAGGATTGTTTTGCTTAAGCGGCCTGGCGGTATTGGTCGGTGGGTATTTCGTCGCGCGAAGCGGCGAAGCGTTGGCGAACCAGACGGGAATCAGCCAAGGTTTCATCGGCGCCACTTTGGTTGCCGTGGCCACCAGTCTGCCTGAATTAAGCACGACCTATTCCGCAGTCCGCTTCGGTGCCTACAGCATGGCGGCGGCCAACATTCTGGGCACCAATAGTTTGGAAGTCGCGTTATTTTTGCCGGCCGAGTTGGCGTATCGCGACGGAGGCATCATGAATGCGGTCGCACCATCGTCGGCCTTCCTGGCCGCGTTGGGCATTTTGGTCACTTGTCTGTACCTGTGGGGCGTCCTGGAGCGGCGAGACAAAACATTCCTGGGCATGGGAATCGATTCCTTCGCCGTCCTGGTCGTCTATGCCATCGGCATGACCATCTATTCCACGCTGTAATCCCCGCGAATGCCGCATCTCATGTCACTGCGTTGATCGTGCAAGCGACGCGAACGAAGTCATCACTTTATTGCCGTCCCCATACCGACCATCGCTCCGGAGCGATTCTTTGTGGCACAGCGATTGCGACCCTCACGATTCGAACAACAGCAATTTTAACAAACCGCACTTATGTTCAGGCGATAACCGAAAACGGGCCGACCGCTGGCCGGAAGACGGCCGACAGCGCTAATCCATTTTCGGAATGTCAAGCGGTGAAAGAAGTTCATCGAGGAGCGACCAAACAATGCAAGAACAACATCAACAGGATCGCCCGGCGGTGATCGTCACGGGCAGCTCCGGGCTGTTAGGCGGTCCCGTCTGTCGACGTTTGGCTGAAGAGGGTTACGAAGTGTTCGGGTTTGACCGCGTCGGTCTTCCCGAGCCCCCGAAACACTTGCGGCACGTTCATGACATCGAATGCGACGTGACCAGCTACGCCAATGTTCAGGGCGCGCTTCGCAAGGTACACGAACGAACCGGTGGCCGTTTGGCAAGCGTGGTTCACATGGCGGCGTACTACGATTTCAGCGGCGCCGATAGCGATCTTTATCGTGAAGTGACCATCAATGGTACTGATCGGCTATTGAACGGGTTGAGCGATTTCCGCTTGGAACAGTTCATCTTCACTAGCACCATGCTGGTTCATCAGCCCTGTGCCGTGGGTGAACGCATCGGCGAAGATAGCCCGCTGCAAGCGAAGTGGGCTTATCCCGAAAGCAAGATTGCCACCGAACGGTTGATTCGCGAAGGGCATCCCGGTGTGTCTTCGGTGTTTCTACGGATCGCGGGCGTCTACACCGACTACGGTCGACAGCCGACGCTGGTCCAACAGATCAAACGGATCGCCGAGAAAGACTTTCAAGGACACTTTTATCCAGGCGACGGAGAGAATGGACAATCCGCGGTGCACGTCGACGACGCGGTCGAAGCGATTGTCCGAACCGTCAATCGCCGCGACCGCATTGAGCCCAAAACAGCGATTCTGATCGGTGAACCCGATCCGCCCAGTTACGGCGAACTGCAAGACCGTATCGGCCAGCAGTTGCACGGCGAAGATTGGGCAACGGTCCAGATTCCCAAGGCGGTCGCCAAAGTCGGCGCCGCGGTCAATGACACCGTCAGCGGTGGTGAATCGTTCATCAAGCCCTACATGGTCGAGATGGCTGATGACCACTACGCCTTGGACATCTCTCGGGCGGAAGAACTGTTGGGCTGGAAACCCAAGCATGACTTGCGCGAAACCTTGACCGGGATCGTTCAAATGGCCCAACAGAATCCGGAACACTTCCGCAAACAGAATGGGTTGGACTGACGATGGACATTGCGATCGACCGAACGCCCGCCCGATTGGATGCCGTCGTCCCGCCGTATCCCCACAATCCATCGTCGTGGATTCAAAGGTTGCCGATCTGTTTGCTGGCTTTTGTGGCCGCTGGGATCTCGACCCACTTGGCGATGTTTCAGTGGGGCTTGATCGATTCCACCTGGGATCCGGTCTTCGGCGACGGCAGCAACCGAGTCTTGAAATCAGACGCGGCCAAATGGATGTACCGCATGCTGGGCATTCACGATGCGGCGCTGGGTGTCATCGCGTATCTGGGTGACGCAATTCTGGGGCTTGCGGGTTCCACACGACGTTGGCAATATCGCCCGTGGTTAGTGATCCTGTTCGGGATCGATGTCATTCCACTGGGCATCGTCAGCGTCATCTTGGTGCTGTGCCAAGCGTTCATCGTTGGTCAATGGTGCTTTCTGTGTTTGGTGACCGCGGCGATTTCGTTGATCTTGGTTTACTGGGCCTGGGACGAGGTGCGTTCGTCGGTCGTCTACCTGTCTTTGGTTTGGAAAGACGATCGCAGTTGGCAACAATTGTGGCGGGCGTTTTGGGGTTATCACGACGAAGCGTTTGACCGCGCCGCCGCAAAGATTCTGGCACAGGAGAATTGAGCCATGTGGGGACGCGTTGTCGAAATCATGACCGCCGTTTGGCTGGCCATCAGCCCTTGGATTTTCGGCGTCAGCGACCAGCCCCAGTTGGTCTGGTCGGACATGCTGATCGCGCTGGCGATCGCCACCTGTTCGGGACTGTCCTATTGGCGTCCCACGCGAGGGGCGCACTTGGTGATCTTATTGATCTCCGTTGGGTTGATCGCTTGGGGCCGACTGTCGGGCACACCGCCGATTGCCGCGCACCAGAACCACATCGTCATCGGATTGTTTTTGTTGATGATCGCGTTGATCCCCAATGAAGCATCCCGCCCGCCGGAACCTTGGCGATTCGAAACCACCGCCAAGGTTTGATGTGCAAATCAGGACTTAGCGAGAGACCTTTCGCACCGAACCGATCGTGTAGGCTGGAAATCGCATTTGCGCCTGCTGCTGGGCGACCAAACTGTCGCGACCGTACACGGTGATCCACCGCGGCGGGTAAGGGTTGCCCGGTTTGGGGTAAAGCGTGACTTCCCACAGGCTGGTTACACCGGCACGAATGGCGTTCATGTTCAAGTTTGCGATTGCGATTTGCTGGTCGAACTGTTGACGCTGGTATGCGGATGCGGCCGACGATTGCAAACGAAACGTTTCATCGTCTTTGGCTTCGTAGTCATCTTTTTCGTGCGCGGCCAACCATTGTTGCCAACCGCCTTGCAACAAGTCGTAGCTGGCGTCATCAAACAAAAAGAACGGAACGACGTATTCGTTTTCGTCCGCCAGTTCCATCAGAACACCTTCGATGGTCACCTTCTTCGGTTCACCGCCCAGGGTTCGCACCCAGGCGAACATTTCTTGTTCGGTGACATCGTCTTTCTGCTGGATTTGGGCAACCACTTTGCGGGTGATCACCTGGTACACCGGCGGCAAGTTTTTGTAAGCGCGATCATTGATATACAACTTCCCCCGACGGCGTTGAATCGACACTTCGACGCGGGCATAGTCAACGACCAGGCCCTTCACTTTCGCGCCGCTGGTTAGCGTCCAAACCTGTTGTTTATCCAGGTTTGCTTGCGATGCCTCCAACGCGTCTTCGTCTTTCAAGTATTCGCGATCGGCATCGGACAGGTCTTCCAACTTGTACATGCCCAGTTCGCCGTCGGCACGCTGCAGCACGACATGTTCGTCGTTGAACGCGAATAGATCCGCGTCGATGGTGTAAACGCCGGTCTTGTCGGTCCAAGTTCTGGCATGGGCCGGCGTAGCAAGACAGGCAGCGGCGGCCAACAGAATCACAGGTGACAATGCGCGAAGAATGCGGTCAGAAAATCCGAGGGCGATCATGGTCGAATCAGCAGTTGCGAGGGAAAAGAAGACATTCGGTTTTCGGATCGGAAAAGGGTCGATGGCTACAGTTTAGCCCGCCGGGGATCACCCCGTCGTCGCCGGAACGTTCGTCGCCGATGGGCCGAACGGATCTCCATCGTCGTCGTCGCTGGATCGTCCGGCCATCAACCGAGCGACGGGGCGGGTCATTTCGAATCGTTCCAGCAAGATTTTCATTGCCGCGGTCATCGGCGTGGCCAAAAACATGCCCACGATCCCCCACATCATGCCCCAAAACATCAGGGCCAACAGGATCGTCACCGGATGTAGGTCAGACGAATCGCCCATCACCTTGGGCTCGACAACATTACCGCTGATCAATTGAATGGTCCCGGTCGCCACGATCACGGCGACCATCCACCAAACGTTGCCGCTGGGATCCAAAATGATCAACGGCACTGGCAAGACACTGGCAACGATCGGACCGATGTTGGGAATGAAGTTCAACAAGAAAGCCAAGACCCCAAACGACAATGCCATGGGAACCCCGAACAAGTGCAACGTCAGGCCAAACAGAAACCCGGTGCCGATCGAAATCAAAGTCTTCAGCGACAAGTATCCGCGGACTTGCTGATCGACTTCCTCCATGGTGCGATTCTTCTTGAACGTTGGTGAGCCCAACAGGATAAAGAAGACATAGATCAGCACGACGACGCTGGTGGACACCAGGCTAATCAAGGCCTGGGAAATCATGGCGATACCGTCACGAACGAAAGCGTCCACGATACGTGTCGCCTGTTTGGTTCGTTCGTCGTCGTAGTCGATCGGCGGCAGATCAGCGGAGGTTTCAGCCGCCAAAGCTTCGCGCCAACTGGGGACATGCGATGAAGACACCGAAGGATCCGCAACCGACGGCATCGTGACCAACGAACGCGTTGCAATCTCTTCGCCGCGATCGGTCGCCGATTCGTTGGAAACCAAACCGTTGGTATCGGAAGGACCAGAATTGTCATGATTCGAATCAACGGCGTCTTGTTTGGCCGGATCCGCCAATTCTTGAGCTGATGTCGTGAGATCGAAATCCGATGACGCGGCCCCCTTGCGGTCCTGGGTTGGTTCGGCCGCTGGGCTCGATGTCGACCGTCCGGCAGGGTTGCCCGAGCCGAGAGGATTTGCTTCGTTGTCAGTCAGTGGGTCGCCAGCCGGGGGCGGCGGATCGGCGGGCGAGGGAAGTCGATCGTTGGCGGGCGGTGGCGGTGGCGGTTTCAAAAGGGAAACGTCACTGGAGAACAAGTCAAACGGCAGCACCGATTCGGCTTTCATCACCAACTGTCGAACTCGCTGACGATAGTCCGATGAATTGGCGGACAAGTCGACCATCGAAACCCAAATGGTCACGCCGAAAAGCGTCATCACAGCCAAGCCCAGCAGAAACGCGATACCAGCGGCCACCAATCGCGAGACGCCGAATCGCTTTTCCAAGAAGTCCAAAATCGGCGCCACACCACTGACGATAAAGAACGCGACCACCAGTGGCACCAGGACGGGGCGGAGCCAGAAAACCAAATAGATGCCCGCGACGCTGGCCAGAATCATCAGGCAGATGGTTTGAATCCGAGTCTCGGAGATCTCGTATTCGGGCAGTGAATCAGAGGGAATCATTCGAGCGTTCAATGGGATGGCGGAACGGATCGAGGTTGGCGAAGCAAGGCGTTTGCTGAACCAGACGCCTGCAAAGCAATGCGTCCGCGAAACAAAACGTTTACGAAACAGTTTGGCGATTGCTGCAAGCGCCAGGCGTATCAGCGGGTCGTCCAACGAAGGTCCACGCCCGCTGTGCGTGTGTCAGTTTCAACCCTGGAACGGAGTTGCGGAACCGGCGATCAAACGGTCTTTCTGCTTGGTCAAAGCGTCCCGACGTTTCGGGTGGATCGATCGCAAAGTCGGATCAGTCCCCCCAGTGGAAGCGACTGGGGCCACGTTTCGGACCCAAACAGGCCGTGAAAACGGACCTTCGGGACGCAAAATTCGGCTTCACAACCGGTCACAGCGTCGGATTTTGTTTGACGGACCAGGGGTTTGGCGGAGATAATCGGTTTTTGCGGTGCGACGGGAACATCGCCCGCAATACCTTTTCTGACACTCGTCTGGTCCCCCCAATCGCTTCATCGCATTCACTGATCGGTCCGACACGCGGACGTGGTCGTCATCCGGCGACCGTTGGCGGAACGCCCGCATCGACCCAGCGGATGAAGGGATGGCAAGACGAACGAACGTACGGACACCACGCCAAAGATCTGCTTTACCAGCAATCGGAAAAACGCACATGAATGATCGAGTGATCGCGAAAGCCGAATCGATGCGGAAACTTCGACGCCGCCAGATGATTTCGATGTTCGTGTTTTTGTTGACGGCACTGATTGCATCGCTGGCCGCGACCGCGTTCGGTCAGGCGACGTATCGACAACTGCCGATCCAGGACGCTTTGAAGTCCGAGGCGGCCGTCAAGCAAATGAAAACGGCTTTGAAAGCCTTTTCCAACAGCAGCGAAGGCCAATCGTCGCCTCATGCCCGTGCCGCGATGGCGTACGTCAGTAACTACGTGCCCCGCCGGATCACCCAAGCCGACGCGACACCGGAAATCACGGAACTGATCGACGACGTGGTTTCCGCGATCGACGCGGCCCAACGTCGTGGCAATACACAGGTCGCGAACCTGATGATTTCCAAATTTGCCCCGATGATGTCGGGTGTGGCCGGCGGCAATTTCCAGCCCGCCGCTCGGATCGCCGCAACCATGGCGATCGGTCGCTTGAATTCGGATCCCGGCGATTTCCGCGAAATTCCGCCGACGCCGTACATGAACGGGTTCGGCGTATTGAAGAAACTGTTCGAAACGGAAACCAATCCGGACGGCGTTCGCGCCGCCGCACTGCACGGGCTATTGCGTTACACTCGGCTGACTTTCCATCGGTTGCCCGACAACGTGAAAAACCAACTGGCGCCGCCGCTGCAAACGCTGTTGCAGGCACCGGTTCCCGCCGGACGCAGCCCGGAAGCCCACGCGTTCATGCAACGCTATGCGGTCGACATTTTGGAATTGCTGCGTCCGGACGACGAGAACTTGGCGACCGCATTGGTCACCATCAGCCAAGATCGAAATCGCCCCGACTTGATCGCGTTGCATTCGGCCGCCACGTTCGGCCGCCACGCCGGCGCGGCCAAGGCCAAAGTCGCCGCGCCGCTGAAGACGCTGGACATCTGGACGGCGATCGCATTCGAAGCCTTTGGCGAAGAAGTCAAGCGGCTGGAACAGTTCAACCAGCCTCGCGAAATCGCGATGCAGCAGCCTGAGAAACCCGACGACCTGCTGGTACCCGCCGAGGAACGCGTCATGGACGCGTCGATGGAAGATGGCTACGGCGACATGGAGATGGACGACGGCAGTTATGAAATGGGTGCCGAAGGCAGCGACGAAGGCTATGGCGACATGGGGATGGACGAAGGATACGGCAGCTACGGGATGGCTCCGGTCGTCCAAGAATACGAACCACAGCCAGCCGAAGTGGTGGCGACGCGTCGACGATTGAACGATGTGTTGCAACAAATCCATCTGGGCGTGACCGGATCGGCCAAGCCCGGCATGCCGTCCAAGCCGGGTGGCTTGCTGGCCGTCGCCGATGACGCGTCCAAAGGCAAAATCACCACTTGGGTGACCGAGATGGAGACTTTGCTGACGGACTTGAATGACAAGTCGTTGGAAGAAACCAGGGACTTCTTGGAGAAGCTGACCGAATTGACCGAGCAGCTGGAAAAGATGGCCGGTGACGCCGCGAAGAAACCTGTCGCGGCACCGGATCAAGACGGCATGGTGGCCAATCCGGCCGCCGTCGATCAATTGGCCGGACGCTAACCCAAGCCTATCCGCCGGGCGCAGTGTCATTCATCACTGCGCTGTGAAACATTGCTTTCCTATCGGCCATCGGATCGGCCGTGGATGTCAGGACGCCTTTGCCCCGTCCATGTCTTTCAGGCTTTTGCCCAAACGCTTGCGTCCGGCTGCCGTCGTGCCGCCGGTGTTGCGTTTACGTTTCGGCTTGGTGGTCGAAGTGTCGGAACCCAAAAGTGCCACCATGTTGGGGTGGAAATCATCGGATTGCTCGGGCGTACCGATGGCTTCGATGGCGTCGTTGACACCGTGCAGGACGGAGTTTCGAACGCCGTCGCGAATCCAATCGAAAAAGTTCATGTGAAACTGCTCTATCTGTGTCCGAAAACGGTATGTGCTAAACGCGGGCGCGCTTCCGCCGACGCGAGCCCTTCAATCCGCTTGTAATGACTGCGGATCGATCAGGTCCAGATCGATATCAAACAGTTCAATCGGCCCGGAAAGATCGACTAAAACTTGGTCCTGTCGCTGTCCCGGACGGCAAAACACGGCCCCGAATTTGCCCCGGTGATGCCTCGGTCGCACCGTCGGCAAGGTCGCCACGTTTTCATCCTGCATTTGTTCGCCAGCCGCCTCCGCGTTTGCGCTACTTTGCGCCGCGGACATTCCGTCGTGTGTGCCGGAACTGGGCAACGGATCAATGCTGCTGGTCGTTGACGACGCCCACTGATGGTTCAACGCGATCGATCGACGGGCCCCTTCGACGAACAACGCGGTGCCGATGGCGTCCGCGTTGATTGCCGTGTCGCAGATGACGGTCAAGGACGACAGATCGCTGCCCGGATATCCGGTTCGCGGGTCGATGACATGCCCGTAGCGAACGCCGCGATGGTGAAAAAACTGTTGGCCGCTTCCGCTGGTCCCCAGTGCGGCATCCAGCAATCGGATCCCGCCGATTCGTCGGTTGGGTTTGGTCGGGTGGGCGATGCCCAGTTGCCAGCCCACCGCATCGGTGTCGCCATTGCCGGCCGCAAAGACGCTGCTTTGACCGCCGTGCAAAAGAAAATCATTGATACCGTTTTCGCGCAAGCGACCCGCCACACGGTCAATCGCGTCGCCTTTGCCGATGCCGCCCAAGTTGATCTGCATCCCCGGCTTTTGAAGTGTGACCGTCCGTCGGTCGGGGTCCAAGTCGATCGCGTCGTATCCCACGCACTTGAGTGCTGCGTCGATCTCCGCCGACGTCGGTTTCTTTCCGCTCCGCTGCATGAACCCCCACGCTTTGACCAGCGGGCCGGCCGTCACGTCAAACGCACCGGACGTTTGACGACTGATTTCGATCGCACGGCTTAGGACGTCAAACGTGTCCGCCGATACCTTCACCGCCTGCCCCACACCGGCCCGATTGATTTGGCTGATTTCGCTGTCCGCGCGATAGACCGACAGGCGACTTTCGATCTCGTCCAGCGATTCCAGTGCGGCGACGGCCACCTCCACTTTCGCCGCGTGCCAGGGCGGCAGCACGACGACGAAGGAACATGCCATCGCGCGGTGCGAAACATGCGTCAAAAAGGGCTCGTCGGTTCCGTTCATGTCGCCAGTTTAGGTACGAATCTAGGATCCCACAAAACGGGGCCGACTTGGGTTGCGTTCCAAGACGGTTTCCAGCACAATTCGAGCTTTCCGGCCTGGCGGGTTCTCTCGCCAAACGCTGCGGATGCTTCTGCGGCCGATCATCGGGATCAGGTTTGACCGCCTGGAACTGACCGGAATATCACCAGGAGCGGTGGCTGAGTGGTCGAAAGCGCCGGTTTGCTAAATCGGTGAACCCGGAAACGGGTTCCGCAGGTTCGAATCCTGTCCGCTCCGCTTACGTCGGTCGAATCGCCGGCGATCAAGAATCCAGCCCACACATCCAGATTTGGCGATGCCGAACTCGATGCGTGGGCTTTTTCTTTTGGCGTGGGCCGGTCAAATCATTGCGAGCTGGGCCGAGCAAGGTCCGCGCAATCGGTTCATTCGATCGAACCGAACTTCTTTCACCCATCGCTTCATTTTGTCGGTCACCGGTGCCGACATTGGCTGATGTGCGCCGCAATCGCGACCCGCGTGGGTCCAAACCAGCGACGACACACCCGCGAGCCAATAAGTTGCGTCCCCAAGGAATCGGTGATCGCACGGCCCGTGGGCGATAGCGATGGATCGCGGCGAATCTATACCCGGATCCATCTCGTGTACCAGCCAACCGCCCGACGCAAAGACGTGCCGACGATCGTCGGTCTATCGTCGCTGCTGTTGGTCTTGTCCGGTTGCTGTGGGTCATTCAGCGCGACATGGATCCCGGTCAAAGTGATGCCGGCATCAACCGATGCAACGGTTTGCTTGGTCCCGTGGAACCGAGCGTCGACAGATTCCGAATGTGATCAAGCGGGCAGCCTGGATGCGATCCGCAAGACCTACGATCGGGCGGTTCAGATGGAATCGGACTGCCAGCCGCATTGCGTCGACTTGTACTTCCAAGTCGCCACCGCGACGTTGCCGTTTGATGGGCCGTTACCCCAAGGAACGTTTAACGTTTGCGGCGGTCACGCCAACTACGGATGTTCGACCACGGCGTTTGGCCGCGACCTTCATAAATCCGCTCTCAGCCGTCTTGTCCACAGCGGGCAACGTTTTGGACGTTTCGATCCCGGCAAACAGTTGACCGTGCACACCGGATCGCAAGTGGTGCATCTTCCGCTGCATCGCGATGGCTTTTTGTGGCGGCCCGGCGATTTCCGTTACTTGCGGTTGGTCGGTGATTACCGGACCGACGCGATCGATCCGTTGTATCGCACTGCTGGTCGCGGCGTCCCATTGGTGGTCGAAACCGCGCGAGGCGATGATGATCCCCTGGTGATGCCCAACGTTCCCTTCGCGGCAACGCTTTGCATGACCCGATCCAACGAAGACCAATCGTCCGTTCGATTGACGCTTCACGATCCATTGCGATCTTCACAACGCCCCGGACGATACCGATGCAATGATGCGCAACCAGAATCGAACGCGATTGATTCAACGGACATCGCCACCGATATTTCCGCGCCGCTGGCCTATCGGTTGAGCCAACGCAGCGGAACCAGTCTTGGCAATGTCACCTCGCTTAGCGATTCAACCGGGCCGTGCCGCTTGGCTGCGATTGAGCCGTACCAGCCTGGAAAGATCCCGGTCGTCTTCATTCATGGTTTGGGATCCAGCCCAGCGACCTGGGTGCAAATGGTCAACGCGCTGCGTTCGCATCCCGACTTGATATCACGTTTCCAGTATTGGGAATTTGAATATCCGCGAGGCTTGCCGTATCCAACCGCGGCAAGAAAGCTGCGATCTGAACTGATCCGTGTTCGACACGCCATCGATCCCGACTTTACCGACGATGCATTGTCCAATTGCGTCGGCGTGGGGCACAGCTTGGGTGGATTGATTGCCAAAGTCATCTCCACGACGCCCGACATTGATCAGGACCCTGCTTGTCGCATCCGTCGTATCGTTCATATCGGGACGCCGCATCGTGGTGCGGTGCCGTCCAACCGGGCCCTTTCGATCTTGGTCGATGGTGTGCGTGCGCTGCGTGGAAACATTCCCCAGGACCACGTGCCCGGATGCCCACATCGGTCAAACAACATCGACCTGACGATTGTGGGGAACCCGTACTTGGTCGACCTGAATGGCACACCGCCGAACAAAGGCATCGTCACCCATTCGATCATTGGCGATCGTTTCGGGAATTGTGTGGGTGAACCGTGTGACGGCATCGTGACCGTCGACAGCGCACGAGATTTCTACGCAGTGTCTGAACGGATGATCCACACACGTCACTCCATGTTGAATAAGCACGCCGAAGCCATCGAAGAAGTCATCCGCATCTTGCGGCTTCACCGTTTGGAATTGCAATCGTGTCCGGCTCCGGTGCTGTTGCATGCACCGTTGATCGCCCCCGCCAGTCTGTCGATCGTTTCCGACAACGAGAAGATGGAAACCTCTTGTCCAGTCAGTCTGAATCGTTGGAATGGCGTGTCCAGAAGCCATCGAAATCTGGCTGATTCAACATCAGGCGATCAGGGCACCATCAAATCGACAGTCGCACCTTTTTTGTCCAGCACCACCGATGTGACGCCGGATGCCGTGGACGAAGTGACCGAATCAACGTCGCCCACCGACAACTGATAATCCCCCATGAACCCACGGACCGTTGCCGAACCATCAGCCTGGGTCACCACCATGGTGTCGGTCCACCACTGGTTGCGAACCAAGTCGACAAACACGTCGCCGGCCGGTTTGCGTGACCAGTCGCTACGCCAAAGCGCCGCGTTGGGTTTCCAATGCTGATTTTCCCAAAAGCCCCACATCACGATCGCGTCGATGTTCGGATGGCTGAACGATGCGATCATGACATCGCGCAAGTAATCCGCTTGCAAGGCTTCATCGGTTCCCGTGTCGACATCCAGTTCGGTCAACTGTAGATGGGGACAAAGTTTGGCGTAGCGGTCCAATAGGGCCAAGATATCGGGAGGCGATGTCAACGATGCAGAATCAAAGTGTCCCATGAATCCGACCACATCGGGGGCTTGGCCGTGCTGGTTCAGATTTTCGATGACCGCTCGATAGGCATCACGGCGGCTGCCGCCGGGCAGAATCTGGCCTTCATTGATCGCGTGCCGCAGCGACGGAGCCAAGCGTCGTGCTTCCCGCATGATGTCGACATCGATCTGCATGTCGCCATACAGCTGATGATAGGTTTGGCCGAACCCGACAACATGATTGATCGTGTCCCATTCGTCGACGAACGATTCGGTGGCCGGCAGAATGTCCTGCATGTGTTTCCACAGCCATTGCTTGTGTGCGTCCACGTCGTCGACAAAGTCTCGCTGGATCGGCGGGCTGTTCATCGATCCCCATCCGATGTAGTGGCCGCGTATTGAGATTCGATTCTCTTGCAGCCATGGAACGGTGGAGTTCAAAAGGACTTGTTGTCGGCGATACAGATCCGACTTTCGATCCCCAGGATCTTTACCCCATTGCCAGACGTGTGGGCGCAAGGCGCCTTCGAACGTGACCCGTGTGAGATACCTTTGGACGATTTCGCGATAACGCCGCGCGTCTTCGATGGTCGTCGGTCGACCGCGAGAATCGCCGCGGATGTAGCGTTGAAAGGGAAAGTCCGACGCGTCGCCGCCCAACAACATCGAATTGACGGCCGAGCCAAAGGGAAACGAATGACGCTGTTGCCGGATCCGAACCTTTTGTCCGGCCACCGGATTTCCGTCAGTGTCGATGACGCGAATGGTCATGTCGGCTTTGCGTATCCGGTCGATTCGTTGTAACGCCTGCGTTCGCCATTGGGCGTCATCGTCACGTCCAGGGTAGGTGAACTTGGACGTGGGCAGATCACGTACAGGGATCGTGGAACCGTAGTTGATCAGCCTGACCGCGGCGAACTGCAACGTCTGAGGCATCGATGCGACGTGAATGACGACTTTGGTCTGGTCGACATCGTGATCGACCGGTGCGACAAACGGGTAAGCGAAACGCTGCCACTGGGGTCCCGCGTTGAAGGGATACCTGGTTCGATCGTCTTCGCCGTGGGGTTGGACAAACAAGCCGGCGTAGCCCGTGCTGCTTTCGTTGTCGGACGCCACACAGCGAGCATCGAACATCAGCAGAACTCGATCTCCCTTGGCGATCTTTCGTTGCAAGGGGATCGAAACCTGTGCATCCCAGGCTTGGGGACTGGAACGCGGCACGACGACTTCGAAAACACGGACATCGTCACGTCTCCCCGCTTCTGCCGTCGCCGGGGATAGCCAGCGGGCGGACGCTTCGGGCAGACGGCCGTGGCTGAGGGTGGTCAGTGCCGGATCATCGAAAGCCAGGCAGTCTTCGCCGTCCGCCGGCGCGGTGACTTGCCGATCCAACATCGTTTCAACGCTCGTTTCGGCACCCGCCATGTCACGGATCCACATCGTCATCAACAGGCAATAGACGATCACGATCCAGAACGGGATGCGGATTCGATGATGGTGGCGGGACATGACCAAGGCCTTGCATTCGATGGCGGGTTGGGAGGGTGGAAAGACCACGATGGGGCGGACGGCAGTGACGGCCAATTCCGCCGGCCGATTTTGACAACCGGACGAATCGTTACCAACATCGCGATCCGAACAACGATCCGTCCAAAACCCTGTCGGATCCGACAGGGTTCACGATGCTACCGAATCGTGTTGTGCGTATTTTGGTTGATCCGTTTGCTCAAATCGACCGGAACAATCGTCGCAGATGGCGCATGATCCCAACCATGTTCCGTGCGGGCGAAACCAGGCCAAGGTCCGACAACAGCGGACCCGCATCTGTGTCGTAGCGTTTCCAGTGATGCCGCCACCCGCGCGGCGAGTGTTCACTTGAACCTTCGCGAAATCGCTATGAACCGCACTCCCGACACGACCGGAATATGGCAGACGATTGTCAGCCACGGAGAATCCGTGTCTCGACGCGGCCGGCGGTACCTACAGCGGACCCAGTGCCGGTTGGGCTTGTGGTGGGATCGCAATCGCGCCGAACCCGGCTTGCCGCTGGTTCGATCCAGCAGACCACAGATTCACCGACCGGTCCTTGCCCCGATGACCGCGCTGGAGCCGCGGATCCTGTACTCCGCCACCCCACTTCCCGTCATGCCCGATGCGGGTGTCGACCCGACGGAAATGGTCGTCGAAGTCGCCGAAGTCCAGTCAACGACCGACGGATCGGCAAGCGGCATCGACAACACTTCATCCGAATCGATCCATGACCTGGCCCAATCGTCGGGCGAGCAGATCGTGTTCGTCGATTCCAGCGTTTCCGATTATCAAACGCTAATCGGCGATTTGGCCCCGGAAACGCAAGTGTTCGTTCTGGATGGCGATTCCGATGGCGTCGACCAGATCACTCGTATTTTGGACGGTCTGCAAGACGTTGGTTCGATTCACATCGTTTCACACGGTGAAGACGGCACGTTACGTCTGGGCAACGCCGTGCTTTCGGCCGACCGGTTGGACGCTTATGCGGGCACGTTGTCGTCCTGGGAAGATTCGCTGACGTCCGACGCCGACATTCTGTTGTACGGATGTGATTTGGCTTCCAACGCCGACGGACGCACGCTGATCGAATCGATGGCCACGCTGACCGGTGCCGACGTCGCCGCCAGTGATGACGACACCGGACACCAAGACTTCTCGGGCGACTGGGAACTGGAATACTCGACCGGCCGAATCGAAACGGACGTCTTTGCCAGCCAATCCGTTCAAGACGATTGGAAAGGAAAGCTGGCGACGATCACCGTCGACACGTTTGACGATGTGGTCGCGTCGGACGGTTTGACGTCGCTGCGTGAAGCCGTCCAGCAAGCCAATGCCGACGGCGGCAGCAATCAAATTGTCTTGGGCGGTGGTACCTACACGCTGGATGATTTTGCCAACGGCACTTTGACGATCACCAGCGACATCACGTTCATCGGCGTGTCGGCGACGGATACCCTGATCGACGCCGACGGTCTGGGCACGCGACCGTTCACGATTCAATCTGGATCGGACGTTCTTTTCCGAAGCCTGTCGATCACCGGCGGGGTTGCAGATCAGGGCGGGGCGGTCATGTCGCTGTCGGGGTCCTCCCTGACCATGCGAGACGTCGAACTTTATCAAAACCAAGCGTCCCAGTTCGGCGGTGCGATTCACTCCGCCGGCTCGCTGCAGTTGCAACGTGTGACGATTGCCGAAAACTCCGCGGGCGAAAAAGGCGGTGCGATCTATATCAACGGTGGAACTGGGGATCTGTCCAACGTGACGATCAGCGGAAACGCGGCTCACCAATCCGCCGGCGCGATTCTGAACTACGGCGGCAATGTCACGCTGACCAACAGCACGGTCGCCGACAACAGCACCGGCATCGACAACGAAAACGCCGCAGTCACCCAGTTGAAGAACACCATTCTGGACAACGCGGGACAAAACGCCGCCGACACGTTGACCAGCCTTGGATACAACATCGACAGCGACGGATCAGCCGGCCTGTCGGGCACCGGGGACCAAAACAACGTTGACCCAAAACTGGGTGCCCTGGATCACTATGGTGGCGGCGTTCGGACGCATTCGCTGCACAGCACCAGCACGGCCATCGACAACGGCAACTCCGCGGGAGCGGTCACACTGGACGGTCGGCGTTTTGCAAGAGACACCGATATCGACATCGGTGCCTTCGAGTATCAAGCCCAAATCCACGTCAACCAAACCACATCGGGCAACCAAACGACTGATGGCGAAGACAAAGGAGTCGCGCAAGCCGTCGATATCGCGGCGGATGGATCGTTTGTGGTTGTCTGGTCATCTGAAGGACAAGACTCATCAGGCTACGGCGTCTACGCCAGACGCTTTAATGCCAACGGGATCGCGCTGACCGACGAAATCTTGGTCAATCAAACGACCGCAGATTTTCAAGGCTGGGCGATGGTGGCCAGCGAAGCCGACGGTGACTTTGTCGTGACTTGGACAAGTTCCAATCAAGACGGAACGGATCGCAGCGTCTACGCCCGACGCTTCAATGCCGACGGCACAGCAAAGGATGGTGAATTCCGAGTCAACACTCACAACTCCGATTCCCAATTAGCATCTTCCGTCGACGTCGATGCGGGGAACGACTTTGTCATCACCTGGTATGGAAGCGGACCGGAGGGCTACGGCATTTACGCCCGTCGATATGCCTCCGATGGCAATGCATTGGATGCTCAAGAATTCCGTGTGACCACCGGAGCCATTGTTGTTTCTCCTGACCCGATGGTCAGCACCAACAGCAGCGGGCAATTCGCCATCATTGCCGAAACCACCGGAAATATTTACGTCAATCGATACAACGAAGACGGCAGTCGAATCGGCAGCGAAATCGGCGTTGAGACCAACATCCTGAGTGTTGCGGACCAAGCGGTGATCGCGTTGCACGACGACGGTTCCTTTGTGGTCGGCTGGCATCAAAACAATGACATCTATGCGCGACGCTACAACGCATCGGGCAATCTGATTGGATCCCAATTCACGGTCAATTCCACAACCGCCGGTCCACAATCCGAAGTTTCCCTATCGATGGACGATTCAGGTAACTTCATGTTTACCTGGACCGGCGAAGGAACGGGCGACACCGATGGCGTGTTCGCACAGCGTTACGATGCCTCGGGCAACGCGTTGGGCGGCGAAACGCTGATCAACTACACGACCACTGGAAATCAAAGCCGGGCATCGGTCGCCATGCTGAGCCCGACGCAATACGTCGTCGTCTGGTCGGGCGATGGTCCCGGTGACACCGACGGCGTTTATGCGCGTATGATCGGTCCCGCCTCAGGCGAAAACACCACGCCCAATCCGGATGCCGGTGGTGCCTATACCATCGATGAAGGTGAATCGCTGACCCTGGACGCATCATCGTCGTCCGATCCCGACGGATCCATCACCCAGTATCAGTGGGACCTAAACCTGGACGGCGTGTATGGCGACGTGGTCACCGACAGTCCCACCATCAGCTGGGCGGACCTGTCGACCTTGTGGGGGATCGACGATGGAGTGGTCGCCGGAACCGATTACGTCATCGGATTGCGTGTGACCGACGACAGCGGCGACTATCGAACCGACTTTGCGACCGTCACCGTGACCGACGTCGCACCGGAGATTCACGCGACGGGGACCACCACCGTGGAAGCCGGCGAAACCTATACCCTGTATTTCTACGCATCCGACGACGGCGATGACACCATCACAAGCTGGACGATCAACTGGGGCGACGGTCATATCGACACGGTCGCCGGAACCGAATCGACCGTTTCACACGCCTATCATCAAAACGGTGGCTTCCACAACATCCTGATCAGCGCCACCGACGAAGACGGAAATTGGCACGCCGCGGGCAGTTGGGTGACCAGCAGTGCGGCCAACCCGAATGACGCGGTCTATGAAATCGACACGACCACGGGTCTGGTCGTCGGGGGACCGATCGGCGGAACTCAGCTTTCCAGCCCGGGTGCGATCGCCGTCGGCCCCGATGGGCTTTTGTATGTGGGATCCTTTGGATCGCAAACGGTGCTGCGGTTTGACCCCGAAACCGGCAGCATGGTCGACACCTTCGTCAACGATAACAATCTGAACCAGGTCGCGGGAATCGCTTGGGGTCCCGACGGAAACCTTTACGTCGCCAGCCACGGAACCGGTGAAATTCATCGCTATGACGGTGAAACGGGTGCACGCATCGATGCGTCCAACGCGCCATTCATCAGCGGATTGTCGGGACCGATCGGACTAGTCTTTCACAACGACGGCAATCTGTACGTTTCCAATTACAACAACAACACCATCCATCGCTACGACGCCACAACAGGTACTCCTGTTGGCGGAGCCAACTTTGTTTCGCCGGGCACGCTGGACGGCCCGGAATTCATGGCGTT
Source organism: Crateriforma spongiae (assembly GCF_012290005.1). NCBI lineage: Bacteria > Pseudomonadati > Planctomycetota > Planctomycetia > Pirellulales > Pirellulaceae > Crateriforma > Crateriforma spongiae. Next base: position 229,422 of record NZ_JAAXMS010000005.1, on the reverse strand, counting down.
CGGCAACGACGACTATCTTTACGTCGCCTCCTACAACGACGACAGCGTTTATCGGTTTGACGAAAGCGGCAATTTGGTCGACGCGGGCGCGTATATCAGCGGTGGCGGCTTGGACGGCCCGGTTGGAATTTCGTTCGGTCCCGATGGATTGCTGTACGTCACGGGCGAAAATTCAAGCGACATTCGTCGATACGACACCAGCGGCCCCTCCGCCGTTTTTGTTGATGTCTATACCGACAACGCATCCGCATCCGACTTCCGCACGCTGGTGTTCACGCCATCGCACCAGGTCCAGGTCACCGAATCGGGCGCCAGCGGCAAACTTTGGTTCAGCAGCACCGGCAACGGCAGCACGACGACACTGCCCAGCTGGACCAGGGGATCGGTCGTCGAATTCGGCGGCAGCGGGCTGTCTTTTGATCCGACCGGTGATCCCGCCGATACCACCGCGGGTGAGTTTTCCGAGGTCTTTGACATCGACTCGTTTGCCAGTGGTGAAGACGTCGACGGTCTGCACTATGTCGAAAAAGCCATCACCATCGGCGGCGACAGCTATCCCGCGTTTGACTTGCAAGCCGGTGACGTGCTGTTTAGCACCAAGGGCAGCCCGACACTGACCAGCACGAATTCCATCACCGTTGGCAAAGAGGACGTCGTCGTCTTCCGCCCGGATTCGCCCGGTGACTACAGCAGCGGTACGTTCACGATCCTTTTGGAAGACCCCATGGGTCGCGATTTGCGGGGCATCAGTCTGGTCGAAAATGACATGGAATTCGCCGACGGCCAAACGCTGGCGGCCGGCACGTTCGTCTTTGTCACCAGCGGTGGCAGCCAAGACAGCAACGTGTACTACTACCAAGTCGACGACGTGGGCGAGGCAACGACCGCCGGCACGTCCGGCTTGCTGATCAATGGGGCGGACATCAACATCAGCGACAAGCTGTACGGCGTCGAAATCATCGAAAAGACCACGACAATCGGCGGACATACGTTCCAAGAAGGCCAAATCTTGTTGGCTTTGGATTCCGCCGGTAGCGTTGGTTCCAATTCAGTCGATATCGAGACGACCGACATCTTCGTCTTGGACGTGACGCAAACGGCACTGGCTGGAACCACGCAAGCCACCGCGACGAAACTGCTGGACGGCAGCGACGTCGAACTTGGCGACAGCAACGAATCCATCGATGCGATCGCGCTGCTTCGCGTGGCCAATCGCCCCACCGATATCCAAATCAGCAACGACAACATCGACGAGAACGTCAACACCAGTGGCGGCCACGTCGTGGGAACGCTGTCCGCCGTCGACCCCAGCCTGACGGACACCCACACATTCGACGTTGTCGGCGGAAGCGACGAGTCCAAGTTCTCGGTTTCGGGATCCAATCTTATCCTTGAAGACGGAATTTTGGATTACGAATCCCAAACGCAATACAACGTCGTTGTGAAGGTCACCGACAGCGACGGCAATGAATTGCTGAAAAGTCTCACGATCGACGTCAACAACCTGAACGACGTCGTGCCGGTCGTCGATGCGAACCAATCTTTCAGCGTCTCGGAAACCGCGAATGTTGGAACTTCACTCGGTTTCATCACGGCGACCGACCCCGATGGCACGCTTCAAAACTGGATCATGTCCTCGGGTAATGATCACGGTCTGTTCGGCCTGAATTCCAGTACGGGCGAACTGACGGTCGTCAACAACGTCAACTTGGATCATGAGTTCCAGGCCACCTATACCCTGACCATCATGGTCCAAGACGGCCAAAACACATCATCGTCCCAGACCGTGACGGTCAACGTCTTGGATGCCAACGACACGGTCCCCGTCATCAATCCTGGGCAAACGTTCGCGGTTTCCGAATCGGCACCCAATGGTACTGCGGTCGGAAACGCCACGGCCACTGATCCGGATGGAACGTTGCAAGGCTGGACGATCACCGCCGGCAACGGCGATGGCATCTTTGCGATCAACGCCGGTAGCGGCCAAATCACGATCGCCGACAACTCCAACCTGGATCATGAGTCCGCTTCCAGCCACACGTTGACGCTGCAAGTCAGCGACGGAGCCAACACGTCCGCGACGCAAACCGTGACGATCAATGTCATCGACGTGAACGATGTCGTGCCGGAGATTGATGCCGGACAGACCTTCAACGTGGCTGAAAACGTCGCCGATAATCATGTCGTGGGCACCGCCACGGCGACCGACAGCGACGGAACTTTGCAAGGCTGGACGATCACCGACGGCAACGGCGATGGCATCTTTGCGATCAACGCCAGTAGCGGCCAAATCACGATCGCCGACAACACCAACCTGGATCATGAATCGACCGACAGCTACACGTTGACACTGCAAGTCAGCGACGGGGCCAACACGTCCGCGACGCAGACGATCACGATCAATGTCACCGACGTCAACGATGTCGTTCCGGTCATTGATGCCGGTCAGAACTTCACCGTGGCCGAAAACGTTGTCGACAACCACGTCGTGGGCACCGCCACGGCAACCGATTCCGATGGAACACTGCAGGGCTGGACAATCACCGCCGGAAACGGCGACGGCATCTTTGCGATCAACGCCAGTAGCGGCCAAATCACGATTGCCGACAACACCAACCTGGATCATGAATCGACCGACAGCTACACGTTAACGCTGCAGGTCAGCGACGGAGCCAACACGTCCGCGACGCAGACGATCACGATCAATGTCACCGACGTCAACGATGTCGTTCCGGTCATTAATGCAGGTCAGACCTTCACCGTGGCCGAGAACGTCGCCGACAATCATGTCGTGGGCACCGCCACGGCAACCGACAGCGATGGAACCCTGCAGGGCTGGACGATCACCGCAGGCAACGGCGATGGCATCTTTGCGATCAATGCCAGTAGCGGCCAAATCACGATTGCCGACAACACCAACCTGGATCATGAATCGACCGACAGCTACACGTTGACGCTGCAAGTCAGCGACGGAGCCAACACGTCGGCGACACAGACGATCACGATCAATGTCACCGACGTCAACGATGTCGTCCCCGTCATCGATGCCGGTCAGACTTTCACCGTGGCCGAAAACGTCGCCGACAATCATGTCGTGGGAACGGCCACGGCCACCGACAGCGACGGAACGCTGCAAGGCTGGACGATCACCGCCGGCAACGGCGATGGCATCTTCGCGATCAACGCCAGTAGCGGCCAAATCACGATCGCCGACAACAGCAACCTGGATCATGAATCGACCGACATCTACACGTTGACGCTGCAGGTCAGCGACGGAGCCAACACCTCCGCGACGCAAACCGTGACGATCAATGTCACCGACGTCAACGATGTCGTGCCGGTGATCGATGCCGGCCAGACCTTCACCGTGGCCGAAAACGTCGCCGATAATCATGTCGTGGGAACCGCCACGGCGACCGATTCCGATGGAACCCTGCAAGGCTGGACGATCACCGCCGGCAACGGCGACGGCATCTTTGCGATCAACGCCAGTAGCGGCCAGATCACGATCGCCGACAACTCCAACCTGGATCATGAATCGACCGACAGCTACACGCTAACGCTGCAGGTCAGCGACGGAACCAACACGTCCGCGACGCAAACCGTGACGATCAATGTCAGCGACGTGAATGAAGCCGCAACGGGAACGCCCGGCATCACGGGATCGGCGATGACTGGCCAGACTTTGTCCGTCGACATGTCATCCGTTTCGGACCCCGAAGGCATTCAGTCGGAAGCCTTTCAGTGGTACGCCGACGGCGTCTCGCTGATCGGTCAAACCGGTTCGACGATCACACTGGACGCCACGCACGTCGGCAAGGCGATCAGCGTCTCGGTCGTGGTCACCGACAACACCGGGAACACCGAATCCGCTCTGTCCAGCAATCCAACGACGCCCGTCGGCCTGACCAACGCTGCGCCAACCGACATCGTTATCAGTGGATCCCAGATCCAAGAAGGTGTTGACGGCGATGTCGTGGGTGCGATCTCGGTGGTCGACCCCGATGTGATCGACACACATGTCTGGTCGGTCGACGACGGTCGCTTTGAAATTGCCGCAGGCCAGCTTCGTCTGAAGGCGGGCCAATCAATCGACTACGACGTTGAAAGCACGCTTTTCTTGACCGTATCGGTGACCGACCGGGGAGGTTCCGGAGCCACCTACACCGAAACGATTCGCGTGGATGTCCAGGAATCGTTGATCATCCTGCCACCGGCTTTGACGCTGACGAGCGAACCGGACCCGGATCCCGAACCGGCCGATGCATCGGAGGACCCGGGCGAATCCAATGAATCCGCCGATGCGGAAGAAACCGCCGAAGAAAAAGCTGACGAGGCCGAGACAGCCGAAGCCGAATCTTCCGACAGCGAGTCGTCCGATTCCGACTCGGTGTCATCCCAGGCGATGATCCGTCAAGACGACGGGGCTACAGCCAACCAGAGCGGCGACGGCAACGCGAACGGTGCCGTTGTCGATGTTCTGCAATTGCAGTTCACCGATGCCCAAACCAGTGGCGACGTCCAGCGAACCAACGTACGCGGTGACGGCGATTCTCGCGGATCCAGTTCCGACAATCCGAACGGCGATGGCGATGAAAACTCGTCGATCGATTTCGCGCTTGCATCAACACTGGGCGGCGAAACGGAAATGCGGCAATGGAAAGCGATGGACCAGTTACGTGACGACCTGCTGGGCGACGTCCAGTACGAATCCATCGTGGTCGGCTTTGCCGTATCGACGGCCGTCGCTGTCAGCATCGGACAAGCGGTCTGGGTGGTCAACGCGGGCTATCTGGCCAGTTCGGCTTTGTTCGTGTTGCCAGCGTGGCGAACGTTGGACCCGCTGCCCGTCCTGGACACGATGGACGGAAAGTTTGATGACGACGATGAATCGCTGGACAGCATCTTGGACGACCCCGCCGATGCGGGCGAATGAAACACGGGAAAACAACAAGCACGGGATGATCGCAACCGCACGTTGTGATCGGGAATTTTGAAACGGTCTTTGACTCATGTTACCCAAGCTATCGACACGGGCGCGGTTATCGTTTGGCCTTTCCATGATCGTGGTCAGCGTGATGCTGATGGCGTTGGCCATTGGAATCCTGCCCGATCATCAGATGACCGTCATGAAGGGTCGTTGCGCCCTAAGCGAATCACTGGCTCTGCAAACGCGTCCCCTGATTTTGCAACGCGAATTGCAACAGATGCAGCGATTGCTGGAAGCCATCACCAACCGCAATGACGACGTCTTGTCTGCGGGGCTTCGCCGTAGTGACGGCGAACTGGTGGTCAGCGTCGGCGAACACCACCAACTGTGGAACCGCAATCTGACGCAAAACGACGATCGCCAAGTCTATGTGCCGCTGCATACCGGCCAGGACGAACAATGGGGCCAATTGGAATTGACGTTCCAGCCCGTCCGCCAAGCGGGCATCGCCGCGTTGGTATCCCATCCGCATTATCAATTGGTTGCGGTCGTCGGTGTGCTGTCGTGTCTGTTGTTCAACGGATACCTGTGGCTGATGCTGCGGCAAGTGGATGCGAAGAACGTGGCGCCCGAGCGGGTTCGCGAAGCATATTCGAAGATGGCCGACGGCGTCCTGTTGGTGAACAAAGACCAGCGGATCATTCTGGCCAACGAATCGTTCGCGGGTTCGGTGGGCCGATCGGTGGACGAACTGATCGGCAAACGACTGAACCAGTTGCCGTGGTTCTTGGTGCACGAAAACGAAGACAGCCTGGACTTGGAAGCGGAACTGGATGAACAACAGTTGCCTTGGGTGCGTGCGATTGACGGCGAAGAAATCAACCAAAGCATCGTGCTGGGTTGTCGGATCCGCGACCACATCCAATCGATCTTCACCGTCGGATGCAGCGTGTTTCGCGACGAAGGCGATCAACTGCGCGGGATGCTGATCAGCTTTTCCAACGTGACCGAATTGGAACAGACCAAGCGTGAACTGAATCTGGCGAAAGAACACGCCGAATCGGCCAACCAGGCGAAAAGTTCCTTTCTGGCCAACATGAGCCACGAGATTCGTACACCGATGAACGCGGTGTTGGGTTTCACCGATATCCTGCGTCGCGGCATCGAAAGCGAACCGACCAAGCAGCAGAAATACCTGAACACGATTCACGCCAGTGGGTCACACCTGTTGTCGCTGATCAACGACATCTTGGATTTGTCCAAGGTCGAAGCCGGTCGCATGGAAGTCGAATCGATCGAGTGCCATCCGCACACGATTGTCGGCGATGTTTTGCAGGTCTTGTCGGCGCCCGCAAAGAAGAAAAACTTGAAACTGGACTTCGAATGTCTGGGACCGATCCCGGCGACGATTCACAGCGACCCGTCACGGATTCGCCAAGTCTTGTTGAACTTGACGGGCAACGCGATCAAGTTCACCAGCGAAGGTGGCGTGACTATCCAAGTGCAATTGGATGAAACCGGACCGCATCCGCTGTACGAGTTCCGTGTGAAAGACACCGGCATCGGGCTTTCCGATTCGGCGATGCAAAAGATCTTCGATCCCTTCAGCCAAGCCGATTCGTCGACGACGCGCAAGTTCGGCGGGACCGGTTTGGGATTGTCGATCAGCAAGCGATTCAGCGAAGCACTGGGCGGTGACATTCGCGTCGAAAGCGAAATCGGCGTGGGCAGCACGTTCATCGTGCGTGTCGCGGTCGGTGATATCCAAGGCGTCGATCGCATCGAACCGACGTTGGACGACTTGGACATGCACCACGACCGTGCCGATGCTGGAATCGAACATCTGCCGGCGCTGAACCTATTGGTCGTCGACGATGGCGAAGAAAACCGTGATTTGATCTCGGTCATCTTGGAACAAGCGGGGGTCGATTTCGTCACGGCCGTCAACGGCCAAGAAGCGGTCGATCTGGCCAGCCAACAATCGTTCGATGCAATCCTGATGGACATGCAAATGCCCGTCATGGATGGATACACCGCGGCCGGTACGCTGCGGAAAGCGGGCATGACGTTGCCCATCGTTGCGTTGACCGCCCATGCGATGCAGGGCGATGCGGACAAGTGTTTCGAAGCCGGGTGTTCGCACTTCTTGACCAAGCCGATCGACATCGACCGACTGTTGGGCTTGCTCAGCGAAATTGCCGCCGAACTGGGCATCACCCGACGCAAGGAAATTGTCACACCCGCCGAACCCGCGGTTGCTCAGGGAACACCCTTGGCGACCGATTCGGATTCGCAGATCCAATCCAAGGCCGCCGACCACAGCGACATCATGGCCTCCACCGGCCCGATCGAAACCACGTTGCCGATGGCCAATCCCAAGTTCCAAGGCATCGTTCGCAAATTCACCGATCGTTTGAACGCGTCGGTCGATGCGATCGAACAAGCGTGCCGCGATCAGGATGCCGAATCCTTGCGATCGCTTGCTCACGGCCTGAAGGGAACCAGCGCCAACTGTGGTTTTATGCCGGTGTCCAAGGTCGTCGCGCAAGTGGAACAGTGTGCCAAGGATAGCGATATCGAATCCGCCGAATCGCTGATCCGCGACCTGAAGACATTGGCGTCACGTGTCGTCGGCCCCGACGCACCGGCGCCGGAAGGATCCTCCGTCAAAGCGACACCCGCGCGGAAAACCCCGACGCGATCTCGTCGGGCAATGACGGAAGAAGAAATGATGTCGCTGGACTTATCACTGGACGTCACCCCGCGGAAAAACCCGGCCACGGACCCCGCGGAAGCCGCCGAAACGCCCCCCCGCTAAAGACCTTAAACACCGCACAAACCGACACACCTTTTGCACGAAACCGAAAACAACGCCGTCCAAAATCGGACACACCTTGTTCTGACCTAGGGTTTAATCGGGGAGCCGGGCTACCCACAGCAATGCTCAAGACGAGCACCCAGGGCAGTCAAACGAACACTGATAGTAAAAGAACGAATGAGCACGTCGACCATTACCGAATCGAACTTGGCTGCCGCAATGATGCCGGCTGCCGTTTCGAACGGTTCGATCGAAATGCCGCACGTCGACGATCTGTTGATCGAACACGCGCCGCGAGACGCCTGCGTGATGATCGTCGATGACGAAGAGATCAACGTCGACGTGGTGCAGACGTATCTGGAAGACGAAGGGTTCACCAATTTCGTCACCACGACCGATTCGCGTGACGTGATCAACCAGGCGCACACTCATTCGCCCGACCTGGTGTTGTTGGACATCAACATGCCCCACGTCAACGGCCTGCAGATCCTGCGGTCGATGCGAATGGATCCCAAGCTGAAACGCATTCCCACGGTCGTGTTGACGGCGGAAACGGCCGGCGACACGAAACTGATGGCACTGCGATTGGGCGCGACGGACTTCTTGGCCAAGCCGGTCGACCCCAGTGAATTGATCCTGCGAATCGAAAACGTCTTAGCGGCCAAAGTCTATTCGGACTTCCTGCAAGACTATTCCAACAGCTTGGAACACCAAGTCCGCGAACGCACGGCGGATTTGGAACGATCACGATTGGAAGCGATCCAGTGTCTGGCCCGTGCCGCCGAATACCGCGACGACATGACCGGCCGTCACGTGATGCGGGTGGGGCGTTACAGTGCGATCATTGCAAAGGCCTTGGGCTTTACCGAAGACCAGCTTCGTGATTTGGAACTGGCCGCTCAGCTTCACGACTTGGGCAAGATCGGGATCTCCGACACCATCCTGAACAAGCCCGGCAAGCTGACCGACGAAGAATACGACGTGATCAAGACGCACTGCCAAATCGGTGTTCAGATCATCAAACCGATCGAGCACGATGGGTCCAGCGAAGCCGCCACCATCCAGCACGCGATGTCCGGCGGAACCACATCACCGGTTCTGGACTTGGCGTCAGTGATCGCTGCGACGCACCATGAAAAATGGAACGGACGTGGGTACCCCTACGGATTGCGCGGCGAAGACATCCCGATCGAAGGCCGCATCGTGGCGGTGGCCGACGTGTTCGACGCGTTGACCAGCAAACGCAGCTATAAAGACGCCCTGACGCCGGTGGAAAGCATCAAGATCTTGGAAGAAGGACGCGGTGAACACTTTGATCCCGCCGTCTTGGATGCGTTTCTTGCCAGCGGCAAGCTGATCATGGAAGCTTGGCGGAATCTGAGAGACCAGGATTAGCCGACGGTCCCTGGTCGGCGTGACCATCAACCGCCTGGGCCCCGCCGGTCTCCGGTGCAACGGCCGGTTTGACTTGGCCGATGTGTTCTTTGTACAGCCGGTCCAAGACGCCGTTGACGAACCGTGGACTGTTGCGGTCCCCGTAACGTTTGGCCAACAAGATCGCCTCGCTGACGGCGACCTGACCCGGTGTCCCGCCGAACAGGATTTCGTACGCCCCCAAACGCAACACGTTGCGGTCGGTTGCCGGCATCCGCGGCAATGTCCAATGGGTCGACAACCGCGACAATTGGCGATCAATCTGGTCGCGGTGCTTCAGCGTTCCAGACAACAACCGATCGGCAAAGTCGGTCAACGCCTTTCGGCCCTGCAACCGTGACTTGATGAACGCACGAGCGGCCTCGGGCGTTCGCGTGCCGCCCAGGTCGTGTTCGTACAACAACTGCAGAACGATTTCACGACATCGACGGCGGGTGGACATGAAAGGTGGATTGGTTCAGCGGGTAAGACGTCGAAGGAAGTGGGGCACGTTCACCGATCGGTGTGGCGACCTGTTTGCTTGCCAAAGGCTTGGCCGATTCATTCGGTAACGGCGGGCCGCACACCGTATCGGTTTGCAGCCACTTGTCCAAGCGGCGAGCGACTAAACGGCGGCGGTTTTTACTTTTTCAGCCAAACGCAACATTTCGATCACCGCGCCGGCGGCTTCTTCGCCCTTGTTGCCGACGGTTCCGCCGCTGCGATTGATCGCTTGTTCCAGCGAACGGCACGTCAGCAAACCGAATCCGATCGGCTTTCCAGTCCGAAGCCCCAGATCCATCAGCGCGTCGCTGACCGCGCGGTTGATGTGTTGGTCGTGGGTGGTTTCGCCTTCGATCACCGCCCCCAGGGCGACGACGCCCAATACCGATTCATCATCGGCCGCGTTGGCGGACGCCAGCGGCAATTCCCAAGCGCCCGGAACCCGCACGACACGAATCGTGTTCTTGTCCAAACCGGCCGCCTGCAGCGTTTCGACGGCACCGGTCACCAAGGCATCACAGATCGATGCGTTGTAGCGGCTGGCGACGATCACGATCGTCCCGTCGGGCAAGTTGCCGTCACCGCCGTGAATCTCCGTCATCTCAGTCGACATTCTTCAGTCCCATCAAAAATTCGGCGTTGTTTTGGGTTTTCCGCAATTGGCTGATCAACTGTTTCATCGCATCGGCGGGCGATAGATCGGCCAAGTGCGATCGCAGGGCGGATATCCGTCGGTATTCGTTTTCGTCCAACAACATTTCTTCGCGTCGCGTCCCGCTGCGGGCGATGTCGATGGCCGGCCAAACGCGACGGTCGACCAGCGCGCGATCCAAAACGATTTCCAGGTTCCCGGTGCCTTTGAATTCTTCAAAGATCACATCGTCCAAACGACTGCCGGTATCCACCAGGGCGGTCGCCAGAATGGTCAGCGAGCCACCTTCTTCGACCTTACGCGCCGAACCGAAAAACGCTTTTGGCTTTTGCAGCGCACCGGCATCCAATCCACCGGTCAACAGCTTGCCGGTCGTTTCGCCTTCGCTGTTGTGTGCCCGCGCCAGTCGTGTGATGGAATCCAAAAAGATCACCACGTCGACACCGGTTTCCACCATCCGTTTGGCTTTTTCAATCACCATTTGCGCCACTTGGATGTGACGTTGTGGTGGTTCATCGAACGTGCTGCTGATGACTTCACACTGGCTGCCACGGACCTCACGTTCCATGTCGGTGACTTCTTCCGGGCGTTCGTCGATCAACAAGACGAACACATAAGCCGACGGATAATTGGCCAGCACCGATCGAGCCATTTGTTGCATCAACACGGTCTTACCGGCCCGCGGGGGACTGACGATCAGCCCTCGTTGCCCAAAGCCGATCGGCGTCAGCATGTCGACCACGCGAGTACTGAGGTCTTCCGCGGCGGTTTCCATGATGATCCGAGAATTCGGATGCAACGGCGTCAAATCATCGAACGACGTGTGCTGGTTGCGACGCATCGGATCGTGACGATTGATCGCTTCGATGCGAAGCAACGCAAAGTATCGCTCGTTCTCCTTCGGCGGACGAATTTGGCCGGCAACGTGGCTGCCGGTCTGCAATCCGAAGCGACGGATCTGGCTTGGCGAAACGTAGATGTCGTCGGGACAAGAAACGTAGTGGTATTCGGCGCTGCGCAAAAAGCCGAATCCGTCGGGCAAGATTTCCAATGTGCCTTCGCCGAACATCAGCCCGCCGGCCTTCATTCGTTCCTTCAGGATGCGAAAGATCAAATCCTGCTTGGACAAGCCGTCGATGTCTTTCAAACCGTCGTCCGACGCCATGCCGACCAGCACATCCATGTCCAGTCGCTGCAGTTCGGCGATGTTGGTGCGGGGGTGCGGTTCATTGGCATCGGGGATGCCGACACGTTTGCCCGTCTTGGTGGCTTCGCTGACGATTTCTTCCGGCAACGACAACGGATCTTTTTCCGCATCCAGTTCGCGGATGCGACGATCGATTTGTTTGTCCGGGTGTCGGGCGCGGTCGCGTCGATGATTGCGGCCGTCGCGCGCACGATCTGATCCGCCATGGTGGTGATTGCCAGATCCATGACGGCCACCCAGCGGGGAATTCCGATTCGATGACATGATGAATGGCGCTAGGCCACGCCAAAGCAAAAAGGAGGGCAGGGAAAGTAGAAAAGTAGGTTCGGCAAAGCGAAAAGGCCGGCGTCGATCGATGACGACGCGGTGTGGGGGTAAGACCATTTAGGTTAACGCAAGTCCGAGGCGGACGGACCGGCAGTTTGCAATTATTCGTCATTGCAAACGTTTGCTTGCCACACTCGCGACGGTAAGGGAATCCATTCCGTCGGCGGCTCCCCACAGCGTTGCCATGAAGTTCCCCAGCCGATCCAGCGAAATGCCCCACCGTATGCCCGATCCGCCTTTACGGCCGGACGAAATGGCACCGTGCGGACGCCGGATCGAACCAACGGCTGACTTCGATCGGCCAAGTCACATCACTGGACGGACGACCGGACCACTGGACCAGACGGCGGGCCACTCGATTTCGCAGATCGTCCAGCGTGCCGTCGTTGTGGATCAGCCAGTTGCTGCGGCGAGCCTTCTGCTGGATCGACAACTGTTTGTCCTGGCGATGCCGCAATTCATCGGGGGTCCATCCACGTTTTTCTGCCCACTGGCACCGGCGTGACCAGGGCGCGTCGACACACCAGATGGCATCGCACACGACGTCCCAGTCGGATTCGAACATCAGCGGGACTTCCAACACACACATCGTTGTCTGGTCAACGGCAAGGTCGACCAACTGCTGGCGGATCCGCTGACGCGTGGCCGGATGAACGATCGATTCCAGTCGACGCAGCCTGTCGACGCTGGCCGGGTCGTCACCGAAAACTTGCCCGGCAAGCTTGGCACGATCGATCGGACCGGTCGATGCGATGACGTCGTCACCGAACGCTTGTCGCAATGCGGCACGTTGCGGCGGCGCGTCCAAGACTTCCTTGGCAACCAAGTCGGCATTGATCCACGGCGCGCCACATTGCTGGACGGCTTCGCCCACAGCCGATTTGCCACTGGCCGGATTGCCGACCAACCCCAAGATGATCATCGCTAGCGGACCCGCAGGTCTTCGGGCATGTAAAGGATCGCATTGCAGTTGGGACAATGCGTCAATTGCGAAAGCTGTAGCCGGTTGATCGTTTGTGTGGTCAACGTTTGGTAGCAACCGCCACATGAATCCGTTGCCAAAGGTGCCAAAGCTTCGTCGCCTCGGCTGGCCGTCAAACGCAGGTAGTCGGATTTCACACTGGCGGGCAACTCGGCTTCGGCGGTCGCCAATTGTTCGTTGACCTTGGCCAGGTTTTCGTTTAGGCGTTCCTGTTTTTCATGAATCTCCGCGACGCGTTGACTGCATTGCTTTTCTTGCTGTTCCAACTCGGCTTCGGCGGCCGACAACTTTTCGCCCAGCACATCGATCTGTTCCAACGTTTCCAAGATCTCATCACTTTGGACACTGTTGGCTTGGACGTCCGCGGCGATCTGATCCTTCAGCAGATTGAATTCTTTGTTGCTGCCGGCGGTGTTCAACTTGGCCTGCAATTGTTCCACGTGCGCTTCGCGGCTTTGCAATTGCAGCTGTTTTTCATCGGCGTTCAAGCGAGCCTTTTTCAGTTCTTCCTTCGCGGCATCGACGGCGGCTTTTGCCGTGGTCACCAACGCTTCGGCGGCTTTGATTTGCCGCGGGACACGCCCGATCGCGCCGTTCAAATCGGTACGCTGTTCCTGGATGCGGTGCAGCGTACGCAACAGCGTATGGGGGACTTCGATCGGCTTGGATTGGGACATGTTGGTCTTAGCGGGTGAAACAAATGGGCGACGAAAAGGGAACGACGCCGGCACGTTTCATGGATGAATGAAGGGGAACTCGATACACTCGTGGTCGGGCTGATTGCGTCACTCGGCGGCAACGACCGGGCGCTGGTCGGCGGACGACGCATCCAAGTTACCGGCAACAGGCGTTTCCCCCCAGTCGGCAGCGATCATCACACTGTTGATTCCCGAACCGATCCCGCACATGGCCACGCGATGACCGTCACGGATGTCGCCGTTGACCACCGCGGAAGCAAGCGTCAACGGCAAAGCCACCGAACCGGTGTTTCCCAAAAAGGGGAACGTGACCGAATCGTTGTCGGGCGACAATCCCATCGCCTCCAGCATCAACAACCGGTGCTTGGATCCCACTTGGTGACACACCGTACGGTCGATCTGTTCGGCCGACCAAGTGCTGTCCTGCAACAAGTCTTTCAGCGCCGCGGCGCCCGTCGCGATCCCTTCGACCATCAACCGCTGGGAATCGGTTTCCATCAGCGGTTGCATACCGGCGCCGGCCGTATCGTGATCGCTGCGACACAGATCATTGAATTCCGTGTGCGCCCGCGCGATGGCGGACGTCAATCGTGTCTGGGACCGCGAATGGTTGCGATGCGTCAGCAACCAAGCACAACTGCCCGATCCGATCGTCAGCGAAGCAAACGCGGGCTTGATGCGATTGCGGTTCAGTGACGTATCGGCGTTCAGCGTTGCAATGGTCGATTCCAACAACGGACGGCTGTTTTCGGTCCCCACCACGATCCCCGACTCGATCGCACCGGATTGAATCAGCGACGCGATCTGGACGGCCCCGTTGATCAACCCCAGGCAGGCATTGGAGACGTCATAGACCCAGCACTGTGGCGGCAGCCCCAGTTCGTGATGCACGCGGGACGCGGTGGCGGGTTCCAAAAAGTCGCGACAAACGCTGGCGTGGATCAGGCATCCCACACGGCCACGGTCCCAGTCCGCAGCGGTCAGGGCGGCGTCGGCCGACCGAATACTGGGGCCGCTGGGCACGGTTCCGGCGGGCCAGACGCGGCGTCGGGCGATCCCGCTCATCAATTCCAAGCGACCTTCGGGAAGCCGCAAACGCTGATAAAGCGGGGATAATTGTCGTTCAATATCCTCGCTTGACCAAATTTCATCGGGAATCGTCGCACCGATCGCTTCCAAGCACACGTCGTCGAATCGCATCGATCGTTCCTAAGTCCTTGTGTGTCAGTCGATTAGGGGAATCACCCTAATGGGTAAGCCCGACCCAACGGGGCCACCCGAGGCTGCGACCCCACCGACTTTGCTATCAAAAAACCGCTTTGCTATCACCACAGCTAGTGCTAGCACCGGCAAAATCCGGGAATCTGTAGGTTCTTCACGAAAAACTGGACTTCGCTATCTAGTTTCACGCCCACGAGTCGCCGGCAAGGCAAAACACGCTCGTGGCCAGGGAACGCGGGACGATCCTGCGACGGCCTCCCAAAATCACTGAATCTGAAAGAGGACCCTTCGGATGTCGTGCAAACCGTTGATTGGAATCAATGCGGATTTCCGTGCTGCCGCTCGCAGCGTACCGGCCTACGCCTATCTGGCATCGGGCTACTTCCAATCAATCTTGAAAGCCGGCGGCGTACCGGTGGTGGTGCCGCCCCTGGACGATCTGGATAGTGTGCACGCTTTGCTGCAAGGCGTCCATGGCTTTGTGTTCATCGGTGGCGGCGACTTGGACCCCCGCAACGACGGTTTCATGCTGCATCCCAGCGTCCGGCCGCTGGACCCGGCTCGCGAAGCCAGCGACCGCATGTTGATGAACGAAGTCGCCGAACGCCGTATGCCCGTGTTGGGAATTGGTACCGGCATGCAACTGCTGAACATCCAACAGGGCGGCAACCTTTTCTTGGACATCAAGGAAGACCTGCCCAATGCCGTCCCGCACTTTGACGCCCAAGACGCCAACCACCGCCACACCTTGGACGTCGTCAGCGATTCGCTGGTGGGACGCGTTTATGGCGACGGTGAAATCCGCGTCAGCAGCCGACACCACATGGCAATCGACGAAGTCGCCCCAGGATTCCGAGTCACCGCACGTTGCCCCGACGGCGTGATCGAAGCCATCGAAAGCGAAATGATGGACTGGTTCGCCATCGGAACCCAGTTCCACCCCGAGTGCTCCGCCGCGTCCGCCTTGGACATTCGCATCTTCGAAGAATTCGTCGATGGCGTGAAAGAATCAATGGACCAACGCTTGCGTTTGGTCGCCTAACGGAGAAAGACGTGTGGCGGTTGCCCCCCTTGAACCGCCGCAACGACGATGCATCGCTTCGCTTTGCGACGCCCGCCGACGCAGCGAACGCGGATTTTTTTGCGGCCGCCTGACCATCAGAACCGGCCGTGGACCGACACCGTTTTTCGCAAACATCAAGGATGGTGGACCTGTTCGTCTCTCACACCATCGGTTGAACCCGGATGCACGGAATCGCAGCGGATCGAGTTCAGGAATGACGCCGGCCCCCGCGGCCGACGCCAAGATCCACGGAAACAACCGACGACCTTTTCGGCAGGATGCTGAAAGAACGCCCGACGGATCGCGGCAGGTCAAAACGATGGGACAACAGGTGCGGATGAAACCAAAGGATTTGGTCTCACGACAAGGCCAAGCGTGCGTTGAGTTGGTGCACGCTTGGCCTTTCGGTCTGTAGGGACACGGGGGATCGCGGCGGAGAAAGCCACCGTTTCGTTGCGGCCGCCCGCTGGCATTCGGTGCCACTCGCCCCTGGCATCGGGTGCCACTTGCCCCCGTCATTTTGTGCAATTGGTAGCCGGCATAGCTGATTTCGTGCCAAACCGCCTGCATAGATCTGTCGGTAGGGGCCCAAAGCGGTATAAGATACGGGCGCTGCAGGGTTTGCCCGCAAACGCGGACGACCGATGGCTCGGACCAACAAACACCCACGGCGTCCGCCCGACGGCCACGCCCCCCGGTCCCCCAAAATCAATGTCACAGTCGCCGGCGACGCCCGGCAACCTAACACAGCAGCAACCCAACACAGCAGCCGATGCAGAAATCGATGGATCGAAAACGAATTGCGGAATCGATTCTGGTTGGTCTTTCCGACGCGACCGATGCCTCGGACGCCCCAACGCCCATCGGCTCGACCCCCTGAAACACTTTTCCGTCAACCCAAACCGTCGCCCCTTCGACGGACGCCGATCCCGCCCCTCCGCGACGGCGTGAATTGACCCGACAAAAAAATCAATGAAATCCGATCACTGGAACTTCCTGGCCAATTTGCTGGGAACCCCTGGCGCGGCGGAGCCGCCCAAAGAAGAAGCCAAAAAGCAAGAAGACGACCAACCGTCGGACGTCGCCAATGAAGCGGAACCACCCGCCGACCAAGCCGACGTTAACGAAGACGACGTGGTGCAGTCGACCGACGAACAAGACGACGCGGACGCGCCCGGTGGCGACCCCGTCGCTCAATCGCCGGCAGACCCTTCGCCGGCCGACGAATCCGACGTCGATGTGGATCCGGAAACCATTCTGGACGCACTGACCGCACCAGAACCTCCGGCCGTCTTGCCCGGATTCGGCAGCAGCACGCGTGACGAAGCCCAGCAACGCACCGATGATCTGTTTTCCCAGTCGATGAAAGAATCGCCACGTCGCGACGATCGACGGGACAGCGCCGGTCGGCTGAAACGTGATGCTAGTCCCATCGACGAAGACGACAACCCGCTTGCCAGACAAGTCGATGATGCCGAAGCGTCCGCCAAGACGGTTGCCGAAGACACCGACGCGGACGACTCGTCCGGCGACGAAGCTTGGTCAGGCTTGGCGGAAGAACTGGGGATCGAAGTCCCGCCCGAAGCCGACGCTCCGGTTCAATCGCAAGACGACAGCGACGACGAGCCACGTGGCCGGTCCCGCCGAAGCGAAAGGTCCAGCCGCGGCAAATCATCCAAACCTCCGCAAAAACGCAAGTCCGGCGGCAATGCCTTTGGAATGGGGCTGATCGACGCAGACGATTTCGATGATGACGACGATGATTCGTCCGACGACATCGAAGCGGTCGTCGATGTGGACGCTGAATCGGCTGTCACGGACAGCAGCGAAGACGACTCCGATGACGCACCGCGTGGACGTCGATCCACACGACGACGCGGACGCCGCGACCGGGACGAAGATTCGGATGATTCGCGTGACGAACCGCAAGTCCGACGACGATCGGGCTCCGGTGACGACGCAAACGATGAATCCGACGATGACCGATCACCCCGTCGACGCCGGGGCCGTCGTGGTCAACGCCAGCGGATCAGCGAAGAAGACGCCCAGCGGATGGAACGCGGCGAAAACGTCGAATCCGCCGCGGTCGATGACGACGAAGAAACCAGCCGATCGTCGCGTCGCAAGAATCGCCCGTCGCGACGCCGCGAAAAAGAAGACGACGATGATGAATCGTTCGCCTTCGGATTGGTCGACGATGACGACGATTCGGAAACCGAAGCTCGCATTTCATCCGGTGATGACGAAGACGATCGCCCACGCGGACGTTCACGACGCCGGGGGCGCCGCGGCGGTCGCGGACGTTCACAACGCGACACGGACAACAACGAAATCGACGTCCGCGCCGATCGTGATTCCGATGACGACGATCTGCCAGCCAATGCGTTCGACGACGATCACGAAGACGACGCGGAAGTCGAAGAAATTCGCCAACGCCGGTCGCGACGCGGACGTCGACGCCGCGACAACGACGATGATCGTTCGGAACGCTCGAAAGATTCCCGGCGGTCCCGCGACGATGATTCGTCCGACGATGACGAATCGGCACCACGTCGCCGCAACGTGCCGACTTGGCTGGACACGGTCAACTTGCTGGTCGATTCCAACATCGAAAACCACAAACGTCCCTCGCGTGGCGGTGGGGGTCGTGGTGGCAACGGCGGCAAGTCGGGAAACCAACGCGGTCGACGACGAAGCTGATCGCTTCGATGGAATGATCGGACGCCGCGCGTGCCTTGCAACATCGGTCGCCGGCGGCCAAGATACCGTTTGACGGTTGAGTGACGCGGCGCAGGCAACACGCTTGCCCGCCATCACGGCAACCGTCCCGTCAGCCCGCCGACAAAGACAATGGATCGGCGGCCGGCGGAACGTCGTCCGATGAGCCCTCCGGATGACCGATGCATGGAACGACTGATCGATGGTGGCGGCCTTTGCGATTGTGAATCGTGAACCTGGTCAGGCCTTAACTGGAGCAGCCATAAGCGGTGTAGCTTTGTGTGAAGGTCGCCTCCACCGGTCAGTCGTTCAACTTCTTCCCGTTGTTGTCCGGATCCCCTCGACGCGCCACGCATGTCCGATTCATCCGAACAGCATCCACCGTCCGCCGCATCGCAAGACGGATACGTCGTCGTCGCGCGGCGTTATCGCCCCAAGTCGTTCGACGAACTGGTGGGCCAAGATCACGTCGGTCGGGCTTTGGTCAATGCGATCGAAACTGGCCGCGTCGGACACGCGTACTTGTTCACCGGCGCCCGTGGGGTGGGCAAAACCAGCACCGCGCGGATCTTTGCAAAAGCGTTGAACGATCCCGGCGGCCCCACCGGAAACCCCGACCAGGAAACCGATGTCGCCCAGGCCATCGATGCGGGCGAAGACGTCGATGTGATCGAAATTGACGGTGCCAGCAACCGTGGAATCGATGAGATTCGCAGTCTGCGTGCCAACGTCGGCGTCCGGCCCAGCCGATCGCGATACAAGATTTACATCATCGACGAAGTCCACATGCTGACCCAAGCGGCCTTCAATGCGTTGTTGAAGACGCTGGAAGAACCGCCCGAGCATGTGAAGTTCATTTTTTGCACGACGGATCCGGAAAAGATTCCGATCACGGTACTCAGCCGGTGCCAGCGATTCGATTTCGCACCGGTCGAAGTCAGCAAAATTGTCGCGCGGTTGAAAGAAATCTGTGCCGCCGAAGGGACCGAGGCGGATGACACCGCTTTGGAATTGATCGCCCGACGTGCGGCCGGTTCCATGCGTGACAGCCAGTCATTGTTGGAGCAGTTGCTGTCGTTCAGCGGCGATCAATTGACCGCCGAAACCGTCCACCAAATGCTGGGCACCGCGGACGACGAACGCTTGCACGCGCTGGCTACCGCGATGGCCGCTCGTGACGCAGCATCGGCGCTATCACAGCTGGACGCTGCCGTCGATGAGGGGGTCGATGCGGGACGGTTGGCCGAACAGTTGTTGGGTTACTTCCGTGATCTGATGGCCGTCACGGTGGGCTGCGAAGCATCCATGCTGCGTCACACGTCGGCAGGACTGTACGACGAACTGACGGAATTGGGCAAACGCTGGGGATTGCAAACGGTTTTGGCCGTCGTCGGGCTGATCGACGACACACTGGTCCGAATCCGACACAGCGTTTACGCGCGAGTGTTGTTGGAATCAACGTTGATACAAATTTGTCACCTTCCGGATCTGCAATCGATCGCTGATTTGGCCGAAGCCGCCAAGACGCTTCCCGAAGGCGCACGTCTTTCGACAACACGATCGATTGAACCGGAGGCATCGGGTTCATCCGCAGCCGAATCAAAAAAAAAAGCCCCCGCGGTAAGTCCTGATTCCACTTCAACGGATACGGGTCCAACGCCGTCTCCCGCCGCCAACGCGGCACGGATTGACGATGCCCATGTCGCATCGTCACCGGTCAGCGGCAGCGACGGTGAATCGTTGGGTCGAACGGAATCCAACACAGCCGTTGCCGCTGCTTCTGCCGTCGCCACGGCTAGCCCACCGGTACCGGCCGGAAGCCTGAGCGGCAAAGAGTTGTGGGCGAGGGCGCTGCAGGACATGGACCCGATGACGTCAACGCTGGCGACGTCGGTCGAAGACGTCAGCATTGATGATTCGGGCCAGGTCGTGATGACGTTTCCCGCAAAGGCGGGTCTGGCAATGGGACGGTGCGACAAACCCGTGCACCGGCAAGAAATCATCGAATCGCTACGCCGCCTGACCGGACGCGATCATCAGATCATCATCAAAGCTTCGACCAAAGCCGTCGCCGAAGACAAACCAGTGGCGAAGGCACCACAAAAGTCGCGGGTGCAGTGGATGCGCGAAGTGGAAGCCAATCCATTGGTGCAATCCTGTAAAGAAGTCTTTAGCGCCGAGGTCACCAAGATCGACCTGCCCCGCAACGATGCGCCCCGTCGATAGCGGACGGTCTTTGTCGCCCGTTCCAAGCCAGCTTCCACCGAGTGGAGTTCCCGCGTGTTTGCTTGCAGGCGCCTGTGAAGGGAACGGCGCTCGGGCTTGGTTCTTCGCTACTGTCGCGCAGCGAAAGACGGTGATGGGATCAATTCGCGAAGGTCATCTGCCCAACAACGGCAAAATGATTTCGGCGGCATCCAGAACCTCGTCGCTGGTCAGCAAATCATCACCGTCGGCGTCGATGCGGCCGAACAACAAAGGTCTCGGAAACTCTTGCCGAGTGATCGTCCCGCTATTGTCGCCATCGACTTTGCGAAATGCGGCGATCAATCGCTTCGAATTGACATCAATTGGGTCGTCAGCGGCAGAGTCACCGACAATCTCATCGCTTTCAAAATACTCCACGTATCCCAACATCATTTCGTCGTCTGTTTGCGGTCCCCAGCGGACCGTCATTCCGGGATCGGGGTTGGCCGGGTTGTTTTCGCTGTTGTCGTACCACGCGGTCAGGTCGATACGGCTACCCGCGGTCACTGCCAAGGGTTGGTTGAATCGATATTCCAACTGCCAATTGAAGTCATAGTTGGGGACGTCCAACAGACGATGCGGCGAACCACCCGGCGTCGTCAGGTCGTATCGAAACGCCTTGCCGCGCAAATGCATGTGCGGCATCACCGCTAACAAATGGACGTCGGCGGGAACCACCAAAGACGCCGTTTCTTCGTGGTTGTCGGCCCCCGGCGGGATTTTGATTCGGTGATTGGCGATTCCCACGTTCTTCACCACTCGACGCGGCGGTTGGTCAGCAAATCGAATCCCCAAGCGGGTCTGGTCGCTGGTTTCGGTCCCGTTGGGCGTGTAATGCAGTTGGAAAACCAGATCCGAACCGGCGGGCAATCGTTTCGCCATGCCTTCGGGATACCGTTGGAACGTGTTGCCCGGCACATACGCCGCCAAGAATCCGGATTCTTCGTCGATGTCCACGTTGCGGTCACGTGAATCCTTTAAGAACACCAACACGTGATGCACCACGGACGGATCGGTGGGACGAATTTCAACGGCCTGTACCCAGCGGCCTTCCTTCAAGTTCAAACGCACCAACGTGTGTTTGTACGGCATCTGTCCGGTTGCTTTGACTTGGATCTGTTTCGGAATCTGAACCTCCAAATCGGGCTTTCCAATGTGCCACTGTGTCGATGGAACGTCGGCGTGACGAAGTGGGGCGTCGGCGATGTCACCTTCGGCGGCGCCTGATTCGATCCAGGCAAGCAGATCGCGTCGATCATCTTCCGCCAGCGAACGATCGTTGGCAAAGGTCACCGGAACATGATTGGTTTCTTGTTTCGGATCCGCGGCGAACCACGGCGGCATGACCCCGCGTCGGACCACGCTGGCGATCATCCCCGCATAGTCGATGACGCTGGAATAGGTATCCAAGGCAAATGGAGCCGAACCGCCGTCACGATGGCACTGGGCACAGTTGTCCGCGATGATCCGTGAAATTCGGTTGTGATAGGTCAGCGTCCCCGCCGATGCATCGGCAGGCGGATCCGTCTGAAAATACAAATCACACCCCGGTGATGTGGTCGCCGACACCGACGGACGCCGGTCATCAAGCACGGCATCCAGTGCGTCGGTCAGAAAGTGTTTGCGTGGTTCGTCCAGCGAATAACCGAAACCGTATTGGTCGTCGACGGCGCCGCGATACACCAGTGTCCGAGCCGCATCGATCACGAACACTTCGGTCGTCGTGTGTGCGTCCAACGCATGAGCAATGTGTTCATCATCGTCACGGACGTAAACGTCACCCATGCCATGAGTCTCCATCGCATCGCGAAGCCGAGCGATCTTTTCCGACTGGTTCGGATTCACAAAGACAAAACGCACGCCACGGCCAGCGTATCGACGCTGAATCTTCGCCAGCGTCGGCGCGTACTTTTTGCACAGCGGACAACCGATTCCTGTCATCGCGAAAACCACTGCATCGCATGATTCATTCGCCGAGCTTTCCGGGCCACCGAACCAGTCGCTCAGTTGATACGTGTGGCCGTCGATGTCGGTGAAAGCCAAATCGGCGACCCGTCGTCCCACGCCGACGTCGCCCGGTTTGATCGGTTGCGGTCCCTGGCGGACTTCCGTTGGCGTCGCGGCACCGGCGGGGATGCCAGTCCACAGCGAAACAATAACGCACCCGGTCACAATCCATGACTTCATCGCGTGCAACCCTTTCCGAATTTCCAGCTGGTGATGATCAATTCCACGTCCGTCAGTGGGACGAACCGAAGATAATCGATAGCGTGCCCGGTATGTCGGCTTCCGGGCAAGACCAACCTGACCGGACGGGCACCGAAAACCCTGATCATTAGGGGGCTCCCCCCCAGCGCAGCAAAGCCGACCGATCGCTTGAAAACCCAGCCGACGCTCAGTCGTCGCCTTTTCGGTTCAGATGACCGCTGCGGTTGATCGCCATCAACAATCGCAGCATCACGACGATGCTGCCGACCACGCCGGTCAGTCCCATCACACTGACGCGGGTGAAGCCCAGAAACGGGTTTTCGGGAAACAGAACCGGATTGACCTCGAAAGCCAACATCAACGAAGAACCCAAGAAGACGGCGCTGGTCATCAACCCCAGCACCAATCGGTTGACGGTCGGGCCGAGGTGCGAATGCATCAACGTCATTCGTAGTTCACCACGTCGGGCCTGGGTCAGCAATTGCAGAATCTGATCGGGCGCCAGTTGCGCAAAATTCTCGGATTCCAAATAAATCCGTCGTGCCTGACGGATTCGCCTGGTGGGGCTGATCCGCCGCAACATGGTTTTGTGCGCAAATTGCTTGACGACCTGCAACGAATCGAATCGCGCGCCCATTTCACGCAGCGTGCCTTCCAGCGACACCATCATCTTCAACAACAACGCCGACTGGTTGGGCAGCTTGATGGAATGGCGATGCAAGATTCGGCTGATGTCATTCAGTGCGCCGGTCATGTCAAACCCGCCCAAGCTTTGTTGCCCGTACGTGCCGACGAAATCCGACAAATCAATTGCCAATGCGGATTCATCCAGCGTGGGTGGCGGATCACCGACGCGCCGGATCAATCGTGTCAGCTGGTTTTGATCGCCATGGGAAACCGCAATCAACATCTCCTCGATGGTTTCTCTTAGCGTTTCGTCGATCCGCCCGACCATTCCGAAATCCAAGATGCCCAACCGTCCATCGGCCAGCAACAGCAGGTTGCCGCTGTGGGGGTCGGCATGGAACAAGCCTTCTTCGAACACCATCGACAGATAGACTTTGGCCATGGTTTCACACAACGCGGACGTCGGCGATGGTTCATCACAACTCGGGTCGGTGATGCCATCGGGCGCGGCGTGAATCTTGCTGATCGGAGTGCCGACCAATTCCTGCATCACCAAGACGCGGCGTGTGCACAGATGTTCGACCGGTTGTGGCACGACGACTTCGTCATCAAAACGCGAAAGCGATTTGGTGAAGTGTTGCAGGTTTTGTTTCTCGCGACCAAAGTCCAGTTCGCGAATCAGAATCGGCGCCAATTGGCGGACCAAGTCGCTGGGTCCCCACGCGGCCAAGGCCTCCACGCGGTCGGCCAGCATGGCCAATCCGGTCAGAACCTCGATGTCTTGTCGAATGGTTTTTTCGATGTCCGCGCGTTGAACCTTCAGGACGACTTTGCGACCGTCGGCCAAGACGGCTCGGTGGACTTGGCCGATCGATGCGGTGGCCAACGGGGTTTCGTGGATCGTTTGGAAATGCGTCTGATATTCGTCGCCCAATTCGGTCCGCAGCGTGTTTTGGACGCTTTCGAAATCCTCGGCCGCTACGTTGCTTCGCAGCCGTTTCAGTTCTTCGCCCAGTTCGGGACCGACCAAATCGGGGCGACCGGCCAAGATCTGGCCCAGTTTGATGAATGCCGGTCCCAGTTCGGTCAGCGCCATGCGGACGCGTTCTTCACGACTGTATTCGGCAAGCGAGACGCCGCGTCGATCCTTAAAGGCGTCACGGAAAGGCACCCGTTGATAACGGCTTAGCCAATCGGCCAGTCCATACCGCTGCAGCACAACGAGAATCTCTCGCCACCGTCGCAGATTTCGGTAAAGTTGGGGGATCGCCGTGATGCGCATGTTGTTGCCGGGTCAGCTATCGATACATTCGCCGCTGGCCGGGCTTTCATTGTGACTGGTCCACGAATTTTCGCGATCGATTTGGTGGTCTTTTCCGTTTTGTGGACCAGAAGTTTCCTGCTGACGTGCGAGCTTGCCGTTTCTGCGGTCGCGATCGCGCTGCTGATCGGTGTCCCGGTGGGCTGGGCGGCCTGGTTGAATGCGATCAAGCGGTTGTCCGGGTCAGGCCGGTCGTACCGCATGGGAGCGTCGGGAATCGTGACGTCCTTGTTCCTTGGCGTGGCTGTGGCGTCGCTGATCATGCCCTTGGTGCTGCATGCGGCCGCCTGGGAATCCGCGGCCGGCAAATTCGGATGGTGGACGCTGACGCAAACCGGCAGCCGTCGCTTTGGTCAATTCAGCGGTCTGATCGCATGCTCGATCGTTCATGGTATCCACGGATCAGCGGCCGTCGCGCTGGCCACCTGGATCGGTTTGCGACGCATCCCCGGGGTCTTGTTGGAATCGTCGCGATTGGACACGGGCCCGTTGAAACGAGCGTTCCTATTGTTGCTGCCGATGGCGGCCCCCTGGATCGCCACTGCCGCGCTGGGCGTTGGGATGCTAGCGGCAACGGAAATGACGGTGGCGGATTTGTACGGCTTTCGCACGCTGGCCGACGAATTTTATCTGTTCCATGCCGCGGAACCGTCGGCGATGGCCGTCATGATGGTCTGTTTCATTCCGATGCTACTTGCAATTTTCGGCGGATGGATGTTTCGCATCGCTTCACATCGTTCGGGGCGTCCGGTGCATCCACACCGCGATGATTCGGCATCGCAAACTTTCGCCAGCCCGAACGCCCCCGGCGGAAGTCTGACACGATTGCTTTCGCTTGCCATTTTGGTCGCGTTCATGCTGGTCGTCTTGGTCATCCCGGTGGGAAGCCTGATCGTGAAAGCAGGACACGATGTGACCGTGGTCGCTGACCAACGTCAGGTCGCGTGGAGTCTGTCCAGCTGTATCCAAAGACTAGCGTCTGCACCGGAGACGTTTCGTCGCGAGTACGTACAGACGGCGATGATCGCTGGATTATCGGCGACCGTATCCACCATCATCGGCGGCATCGCGGCCCTGGGCACGGCGACTCGCCCAACGCGGCGTCGTTGCATGGACGGGATCAGTCTGGCGGCCTTCGCGATTCCCGGCCCCATCGTCGGCTTGGGAGTGATCGGCGTCTTTCAGTGGCCGATTGCCGGACTGGGTGCGTTGTACCAGCAAACCTTGGTACCGACGCAGATCGCCCTGTGTTTCAAAGCCGTTCCGGTGGCCTATTTCTGCATCCGTGTGGCCTTGGCGGGCAGGTCCACGACGATTCGGTCTCAAGCCGACTTGGACGCCGGGCCGATCGAACGCGTGTTTCGAATTTGGATTCCGATGTTCGCACCGGTGCTTGCTGCCGCCTGGATCACGTCCGCAGTGGTGGCCTCCGGCGATGTTCCGGTCCTGTTGCCTGTTGTCCCCCCCGGCGTGACGACCGTTACCACCCGTCTGTTCGGACTGCTTCACAGTGGTGCCCGGTATCAAGAAGCCGCATTGGCGTTTTGGTACGTGGCCGCGACAACGACACTGGCGATCACGGCAACTTGGATCGCGCGTCGTCGCCGCACCGGCGGCTGGGACGTGATAGGCTAGACCTGGACGCCGGGGGCAACCAACAAGGACGGACGTTTCCGTTCGATTCATCGGCCCAATCGTTACCCACCGGGATTTGCAACCACACGATGATTCCGCAAACCACGATTCAGCGCACCACCGCAACACGATGTTTGGTCGTTGGCATCCTGGTCGGGTTGCTTGCCGCACCGACGCCGGGTGTGGAAACGCTTGTCATCAAGGGTGACGGCACCGATGCGTCGACAGAGACGATTCGCGGTGAAATCTTGGTCGAAGCACGTGACGGTGGCGTCATGTTGCAAAGCGACGACGGCCAGATCTATATCCAGCAACCCGAATCAATTGTGGAGCGTGAGGGGAACGATCTGGAGTTGAAACCGATCGATG
Source organism: Crateriforma spongiae (assembly GCF_012290005.1). Lineage (NCBI taxonomy): Bacteria > Pseudomonadati > Planctomycetota > Planctomycetia > Pirellulales > Pirellulaceae > Crateriforma > Crateriforma spongiae. The sequence goes on along the minus strand of NZ_JAAXMS010000005.1, from coordinate 202,482 downwards.
CAGCGGAGATGGCGGGTCGGTTGATGGACGAATTTCCGCAAGGATTTCGCGTTTTCCGAACCACGCACTACGTCATCGCACACCGTACCAGCGAAGGCTATGTGCGCCGCGTCGGTGGGCTTTTCGAACAACTTTATCGCGGTTTCTATACGTACTGGGAAAATCAGGGTTTGGATCTCGATCCGCCACGGTTTCCTTTGGTCGCTCTGGTGTTTCCTGACCGAGCATCGTTTCTGAAGTACGCCGAAGCCGACATCGGCGAAATAGCGCGAAACCTGATCGGTTATTATCACTTGCAAAGCAATCGAATGGTGACGTTCAACGTTCCTAATTTGGAACGCAACATTGCCACGATCATCCACGAAGCGACGCATCAACTGGCGTACAACAGCGGTTTGCAAACACGCTTTGCCGACAACCCGATGTGGGTTAGCGAAGGGTTGGCAACGTTTTTCGAGGCGCCCGATTTTCGCAACCCGCGTGGTTGGCGAACCATCGGTCGGGTGAACGAAGTGAATCTGGCACGTTGGCGTCGTTACCTGCCGCGACGGCCGGAGGAGTCACTCACGACGTTGTTGGCCGATGACAAGCGTTTTCGCGGAGGCGGGTCCAGCGAATCTGCTTACGCCGAAAGCTGGGCGTTGACGTATTTCTTGTTGAAAACACGTCGTGAACAGTACGCCAAGTTCATGCAACGGCTTAGCGAAGGCAAACCACTGGTCGCCCGCAGCCCCCAGGAACGTTTGGCATTGATCGAAGAAGTCTTCGAAACAACGATCCGCGAACTGGACGAAGACTTGGTCGGCTACATGCGACGTGTGCGATAGCTTTTCGGCGTCCTGTCGCGACGGTTCGGCTATGACTTTACAAAGGCTTTGAGCGCCGGTTCGACTTCGCTGAACGCATCGAACAACTCGGCGATCTTCGGCGCGATGTCGTCGTCCGCATCCTTGGCCGCGTGTTCCACAACGGTCGCGGCACGATTCAAACGCGTTGCAAAGAACAGGTTGGCCGAGCTTTTGATCGTGTGGGCCGACCGTCGCAGCGTTTTCAAATCGTCCGCCTGGAACGCTTTGTCGATGTCACGCAACAGCTTGGTGGTTTCGTCATAAAAAACGGCCGCGACACGCCGGACCGAAGGTTCCCCGCCGGGAATCCGCTCGGACGCGCGGGCAAAATCGATCGGCGGTTGCCCGCCAGCGACTGGGTCCATTACGTCCTTGTCAGTTGCATCATGGCCGCTCGCGTCATGGCCGGCTGCATTATCGACCCTCGCGACAGATTCCGCGGGCGGACCGGCCGCGACCGCATCCGGCGAATCGACGGATGATTCACCGCACAGTTGCTGCATCGTTGATTCCAGCTGCGCGGGGTCGATGGGTTTGGCGACGTGAGCGTCCATGCCGGCATCCAGGCACGCACGGGCATCGTCTTCCATTGCCGCGGCGGTCAAAGCGATGATCGGGACATGGCGTCCGGATCCCCGTGTGGATTCTTGTTGACGAATGATTCGTGTCGCGTCCAAGCCGTCCATTTCCGGCATGTGCATGTCCATCAAAATCACGTCAAACGATGACTTGGACCAGCACTGGACGGCTTCGTTTCCGTCACAGGCCAAAGTGGGCTGGTGTCCGGCCATTTTCAGCAAGCCGATCGCGACTTGTTGATTGGCCACACCGTCTTCGGCGACCAAGACTTTCAACGACCGACCGGCGGGGCGTTTGACGGGTTTCGCTTTTTCGCGCCGGACGTCCAAGTCCATCACCTGCAAGATGTTTTCCAGCAGTTCCGATTGCATGACCGGCTTGGTCAAGAATCGATCGATGCCGATTTCGCGACACCGGCGCGCGTTGTCGCTGCGTGCGGCCGACGACAACATGATGAATTTGGTCCCGGCAACATCCCAGCCGGTTCGCACACGACGTGCGACTTCGAACCCATCCATCCCGGGCATCATGCAATCCAACAGCACCAGCGGGTACATCGCGTCTTGTTCGATTGCGTTCTTGACTTTTTCGATGGCTTCATCGCCATCGGCAGCGACGTCACAGCGAACGTTCCAAGACGACAGGATTTCGTCCAGAATCCGACGGTTGGTCCCGTTGTCGTCAACGACCAGGACTTTGAAGCCGGCCAGTTTCGAAAGCGGTTCGGGGCCCAGATCGGTAAGCTCGCCGGGAATCTCAAACGGTGTCGCTTCGGCCCGGCCTTCGGATTCCCTTTCTTCGAAGGGGATAAAGCACGTGAAGGTGGTGCCTTCCCCGGGGGTGCTTTCCAGCGTGATATGCCCGCCCATCAATTCCACCAGTTGTCGGCAGATCGCCAGTCCCAGACCGGTCCCACCGTAGCGGCGCGTTGTCGATGCATCGGCCTGGGTGAACGCCTTCATCACCTCCTGTTGCTGTTCGATGGGGATACCGATTCCGGTATCGCGGACGAGAACGCGCAGCCACGTGTGATCGGGGTGGTCATGTGCAGCGGCCAATCCGTCATGTTCTTGATGTGGCTGTACGTCGACGACGATTTCGCCCGCGTCGGTGAACTTCACCGCGTTTCCGACCAGGTTCGTTAACACTTGCCGCAATCGTCCGGGGTCACCACACATCGCGTCGGGGACTTCCGGTGCAATCCGACAGGCCAATTCCAGACCTTTGTCGGCGGCTTTGATGGCCAGCGTTTGACAACAGCGACCGATGACCTCGCGGACCGAGAAATCGATGGCTTCCAATTCCAGCTTGCGGGCTTCGATCTTGCTGAAATCCAAAATGTCGTTCAGCAACGACAACAGGGACGTCGCCGATTGACGCAACAGTTCGACGTACTCGCGTTGTTCGTCGACCAAGGGGGTCTGGCCCAGCAATTCCGCCATACCGATGATCGCATTCATCGGCGTGCGAATCTCGTGGCTCATGTTGGCCAGAAATTCGCTCTTGGCGCGGTTCGCCGCATCGGCCGCCTTCAACGCTTGCTTCAGCGAATCTTGCGACAATTTCAATTCGGTGATGTCGCGCGAGATCCCAAAGGTGCCGATGACCGAACCGCCTCGTGACCGCAACGGCATCTTCGTCGTCAGGCACCATGTGTCGTCGCGATCGGGCCAAGTTTCCCGTTCGACAATTTCGACCATCGGCTGGCCGGTGCGAATGATGTTCAGTTCATCGCTGCGTGCCGATTGGGCATGTTCGGCGCTGAAGATCTCTGCGTCGGTGTGACCTTTGACCGCTTCGACTGATTCGACGCCGAATTTGCGAGCCATCGCGTCGCTGATCCGCAGGAACCGGCTTTGGAGATCCTTGAAATAGACCGCGTCGGGAATGTTTTCCAGCAACGCATCCAAAAGGTCTTCGTTGCGAATCGAATCGTCGCCGTTTTGTTCCAAACGGATCATCCCGTCGTTGCTTGACGAATCGCTCATGCGTCGCTGGTGCGGAAGGAACGAACTGACCGGTGGGACAGGCCGACCGGTCGGCCAGGCTGACCGATGGGTCAGGAAGATTCCGGTTCTGTGTCTTTCCCACCAGCCTATCACGGCGGCCGACGACTCGGACAAGCAAAAGCCTTTGCCAGGGGCGAAAACCATCCAAAAACCGTCGACGATGCGGCGGATCATTCGGGTTGCCCCGACACCGACGGGCTTTGTCCATCACCCGGGAATGAAGTCGTCGTCGGGCTCCAGCGCCAACGCGAAACACTTCAACAGTTCGGCGACGTGATCGATATCCGACAGGGAAACGACTTCCACGGCGGAGTGCATGTAGCGGTTGGGTACGCCGACCAAGCCGGTGGCGACGCCGCCGCCGTGAATCTGCAGCACGTTGGAATCGTTCGGCGCGGCGCGGCCCAGTGCGGCCAGTTGGTAGGGCAGGTCGTTGGACTGGCACAAATCGATCAAACGTTGGGCAACTTTCGCGTTGATGTTGGGTCCGCGGAAAATCACCGGTCCACCGCCGACGCGGACATCTCCCTGGGTGTTTTTATCGATGCCGGGGCAATCGGTCGCATGAGTCACGTCGACTGCGATCGCCACGTCGGGGTTGATGTGCCCGGCGGCTGTCTTCGCACCACGCAATCCGATCTCCTCTTGGACCGTCGACACGCTGTTCAGCTCGCAATTTAGACCGTCGCGATCGGCGGCCACGCGGCGCAGTGCATCGATGACCGTCCACATGCCCGTTTTGTTGTCCATGCCGGGACCGGTGACTTGGTCCCCCAACAGACGACGCATCCCCAGTTCCAGCGTGACGGGGTCGCCGATCCGGATCGCGTTTCGAACCGTGTCGCCATCGATCATCGAATCATCGTCACCGGGCCGTCCTTTGACGGCACCGACGTCCAGCCACATCTGATTCAGTTGAACGACTTGTTTCCGTTCTTCGGGCGTCAACAAGTGGATGGCTTTGCGGCTGATCACCGCCGACACGGGACCGGCCTGGGTCCAAATCGTCATTGCTTGGCCGATCAATTGTTGCGGATCCCAGCCGCCGATGGTTTGGCCGTAAACAAAACCGTCGTCATCGATGTGGCTGACCAGCATCCCGATCTGGTCACAATGTCCGGCATACATCAGTCGGGGACCGCACGACGAATCCGAATCGCCGGTCGACTTGGACGACGTCGCGGGTTGGTCGGCCGGGCACAATGTCGCGATCAAATTTCCGTGGACGTCGATCGACGTCGCGTCGGCGTGAGGTTCGATGTATCGGCGAACCAGTCGCTGCAGCGGTTCCTCGTATCCCGAGGGGCTGGGGGTTTGCAAGGCTTGCTCGAAGAAGTCCAGCGCGGTCGGTTCCATGACAACCAGTCCAAAAAATCGAAGGGGCAAGAAAAAGCGACGGCGCGGTAAACAAAAATTTCCAAACCGTTGGATCCGTCTGACCCACCGGTCCGGTCGCACCGTAATGAACGGAAATGCCGTGTTTTCGCCAATCTTAACGTGTTTCCGCTTCGCAGCGATGGCGCCGCTACGACCTCCTGCCCGGTGCGTAGGGACGATAGTGCCTGTTCGACCTGAAACGCGTTAAAGAATTGCACCGTCTCGGCTCGACATTACTCCCGTGAAGAAGTGTTTTTAACTGAACGCCTTTTTCCGGCCGCCTTTGTTTCTCGGGAACTTCGTCCGAGACGCCGCATGGGAACCGGGACGGGCAGGTGGCAGTCAAACGCTTCGGATCACCCAGGGGGGAATCTGGGAACGCATTCGTGACACGCGGCCTCGTCCGTTGGCCATGACCTTTTGCCGGGTTGTGGACGGGGACAGAAAACGAGTGACGAACGCAGAACACCGACGCGACGTGCGTCGGCGTGAAACGTTTCAGACGCGACCGCGCGACTTTCACCCAAAGTCGTCGACCGCCGAGGGATCGAGATCACGTCGACACCGAGCACCCGCACCACGGTTTTCTGTCACAGCTTCTGCCCCGCAAACGGCCACGTCCCATGACGCGGTCGAATTGACTTGTGACAACCAAAAACCGCGAGGATCCCGTTCGGGGAGCGTCTTGCAGGACGCGAGCCGGCAGGCCCAGACCCAGCGTGATGAATCATTCAACTTTACCGTCGCCAAACCCACCGGTTGTGCGGTGCGATCGATCAGGACCGATCGTCGTTGGATGTGAAATTGCGAGACAGGGCCACAGGACAATGGTTACCGACGCACCATTGTCCCAAGGGAATATTCAACGAGGCGTTATGGAGTACCTAGTATGAAGGTCTTCACAACTGGACAGGTCGCCAAGATCTGTAAAGTAGCACCACGGACCGTATCGAAGTGGTTCGATTCGGGACGTTTGAAAGGTTACCGCATTCCTGGATCCCAGGACCGCCGTATCCCGCGTGAGTATCTGATCAAGTTCCTCAAGGAGCACGGCATGCCGCTGGGCGACTTGGAGGACGAAGCGATGGCCAAGTGCCTGATCGTCGCTCAAGATCAGGTTCTGATCGAAAACTTGAAGCGTGAACTGCCCCCGGAAAAATCGTTCAAAGTGGCCGTGGCCGCCAGCGGTTTCGAAGCGGGAATTCAAGCCGAAAGCTTCAGCCCGGACTGTATCATCGTCGACTTTTCGATCGGCAAGATCGAAGCCGTGCAGATTTGCCAAAACCTGCGCAAGAACATCGACTTTACTGATATCGTCCTGATCGCTCTGCTGCCCGATGACGGTCAGCCGATGAGCTTCGATCGCAGCAGCATCAACGAAACGTTCAAGAAGCCGTTCGACGCCCACTTGTTGGCCGAACGTCTGCGAACGCTGGTCGGTGCTCGTAAAGAGCTCGTCTGAGCCCAACCCTTTCGCCGGGACACGGCTGCCTGAAACGAACCGTCGCATGACTTCGACCCGCTTCGGTTCGCTAAGATCCTGAATGCCTCGTCGACTACAAAGACGCCACTCGACTGCCGCGGTCGAGTGGCGTTTTTTTATGCGCCGCCCGTCTACCTGTTACCCATCCCCCCGTTACCCGTCCACCTGTCACCTACGATCCAATGTCCCACTTTTCACCCGACGGCGACCCGCGGATGGTCGACGTTTCCGCCAAACCGCCGACCGTCCGCACGGCAACAGCCCGTGGCGTGATCACGATGTCGGCCGCAACGGCCGATCGCATTCGCAACGCGGATACCGCCAAAGGCGATGTGATCACGGTCGCCCAATTGGCGGCGATCCAATCCGCCAAACGAACGCCGGATTTAATCCCGCTGTGCCACAGCATCGCCGTGGAATCGGTCGACGTGACGTTCCAGTGGGCCGGTCGCGAATCCAACACCCAGGAATCGCCCCCCGATAAATCAACCGGTTCCGATGGCCCGGTCCAATTGCTGTGCGATGCCACGGTCAAGACGTCGGGAAAGACGGGCGTGGAAATGGAAGCCCTGACGGCGGTGTCGGTCGGGTGTCTGACGGTCTATGACATGGCCAAATCGATCGAGCGAGGGATGACGATCGGGCCGATTTGGCTGATCCACAAATCGGGCGGAAAGTCGGGCGACTATCAGGCACCGCCGCGTGACACCCGGCCGCGATGACGCCGGCCTTCTGTTCGCCATGATCCCGCGGCAGTGCGATTCTGATCCGCCTTGATCGTGGTCACGCATGACAGGACGGTTCCCAGACGCCACAATAAGAAGCGGACGTGCCCACCGTCACGCCGTTTCCGATCCAACCCGGGCGTCGAATGTTCCAGCGTATCCTGTTCCTGTGCCTTTTCGGTTCGCTTGGTTTTGTCATGGGCGGTTTGGCCCCGCCCGATGCGTCAGCCGAATTGCCCGAACCGGTGCGACAGGCCGAAGCGGACCGGATCGCCGCAATCGCCAAAGCGATGCCTTCGGCCGTCAGCGTCTTTGTCCCCGGCGGTGCGGGCGGTGGCAGCGGCGTTCTGATTTCGCCGGACGGTTTCGCCCTGACCAACTTTCACGTGACCAGCCCGGCCGGTGAATACATGCGGTGCGGCCTGAGCGACGGCAACATTTATGACGCCGTGATCGTCGGGATCGACCCGGTGGGCGATTTGGCGATGATCCAGTTGCTGGGACGTAATGACTTTCCCGTCGCCGAGATCGGCGACAGTTTGGCCGCGCGACCGGGCGATTGGTGCATGGCCATCGGCAACCCGTTCTTGTTGGCCACGGATCTGCAACCCACCGTGACCTGGGGAATCCTTAGCGGCGTCGGACGTTATCAGTATCCCAGCGGAACGTTGCTGGAATACGGCGACTGTTTGCAGACCGATGCGTCGATCAACCCGGGCAACTCTGGCGGCCCGCTGTACGACGTTTCCGGCCGACTGTTGGGCATCATCGGACGATGCAGTTTTGAAAAACGCAGTCGCGTCAACGTCGGCGTCGGCTATGCGATCTCCATCCGCCAAGCACAGAACTTTTTGGGATACCTGCACAGTGGCCGCATCGTCGACCACGCCACGCTTGGCGCAACCGTTTCGACCGATCCGGACGCCGGCGTGGTGGTGACGAACATCTTGGAAAGCAGCGACGCGTATCGGCGTGGCCTGCGGTACGGTTCGGAAATCCTGGAAGTCGACGGTCGGCCCGTGGTCACCGCAAACGAACTGCAAAACGTCTTGGCCACCATCCCGGCGCACTGGCGAATCAAGATCGCTTTTGAACAAGACGGCGAGACCGTGGAAACACTGGTCCGCCTTTCCAGCGTGCATCAACAAGACGAATTGCTGGAAAAGATGCAGGCCGCTTTACCACCACCGCCACCCAGACCGGCACCGGAAAAAGCACCGGACGATGACGATGCGGAACCATCGGGCGGCGAACCATCCGATGCACCGGAGGAACCGAAACAGCGTGACCCACACGGTCATCCCCACGGTTCTGCCGACGCGGGTTCGGATATTCCGCCAGTGGCAAAGCAAAGAATTCAGCGTCGCCGCGGATTCGCCAATGGCTATTACAATCAATTGGAAACGGATCGCGTCGTGAACCAGTTGAACCGTCAATCACCAACCGGCCAAGTCCAAGCGGACGACGTTTGGGTGATCACCGGCCAGACCGATCAACCACGGCCGCAAGACGTCCAAATTCGAATCGCCGCCGATCGCACCGCGTTGATCGTGGGCGACGATTCGGCGGAACTGACCACGGCATCGGACCGCTATGACGCGATCGATTCGGGTGACTATTCGGCACTGCTTGTTGCCCTGGATTCATGGCGGCGCATCCTAGCCGATGGCCCCGCGCGCTTTGGCGAAACCTACTTCATGGGCACCATGCCGTTGGCGGGCGAACGTCCGCTGCGTGATTGTTTGCTGGGGATGCGAAGCGATACCGAAACGCGTTGGCTGTCGCATCCCGAAACGGGCACCCTGGAAGTGGTGGAGGTCTTCGCCGACCGTGACACCGATCCGGCGGAACTGTGGCTGCAATACGGCGATTCCCAAAGCGAAAACGTGCCGGCTGTTTTGGACCTGCGTTTCGGCACCGACAGTGTTCTGCGAATCAAAGTCGACAGCTGGACCAGTGTGCCGGCCCCCAACGCCGACGCGCAGTCGCCGGCCGCCAATGCATCAGATCAACAGGAGGATGCATCGTGATCACGTGGAAGCACAACGATCGGAAAAGCATCGGCACATCCGCGGCGACACTCGGTACGCGGGCGATGACATGCGTCGCCTTAGCGTTGGGGCTGGTGTTCGCTTGGTCGGCCGGCCCATCAAACGCTCAGCCGCCGACGATGCACGACTTGGCCCGCGAAGCACAAAAACGAGTTGTCAAGATTTATGGGGCTGGCGGAAAACGCGGACTGGAAGCCTATCAAAGCGGGTTCCTGGTATCGCCGTTCGGACATGTCGCCACGGCGTGGAGCTACGTTCTGGACGTCGAACCCATCGTCGTGACCGATGACGGCCGACGCTTTGATTCCAAGATCGTCGGATTCCAACCGGCGTTGGAATTGGCGGTGCTGAAAATCGATGTCGACGGCTTGGAATACTTTCCCTTGCCCGGCAAAGGCGATGATCCCGCCGACTCGACCACCTGGATCGAACCGGCGATCGGTGATCCCGTTCTGGCGGTCAGCAACCTGTTCGGCGTGGCGACGGGAAACGAACCCGCCAGCGTGATGCAGGGAACCATCGCGGCCGTCGCGCGTCTGGATGCGGGCCGCGGCAATTTCAAAACACCCTATCGCGGCAAAGTGTTCGTGTTGGATTTGATCGCCAACAATCCGGGGGCGGCCGGTGGCGCGTTGGTGGCTCCGGACGGACGCTTGGTCGCGATGTTAGGCAAAGAACTGCGTGACTCCGAAACCGGTGTTTGGTTGAATTATGCGATACCGATCTCCGTGATCAAAACGGCTGTCGATGACATCGTCGCCGGTCGCGAATCTGTGGTGCCCGATGAATCGGATCCGATTTTGGATCGTGATCGATCCCACAATCTGGAAACACTTGGTCTGGTTTTGGTGCCGGATGTCTTAGAGAAAACGCCCGCCTTCGTCGACGAGGTCATCGCCAAGTCGCCCGGCGCCAAATCCGAGCTTCGTCCCGACGACTTGCTACTGATGATCAACGGTCGTCGCATCGATGGCCAAGCCAGCCTGAAAGACCAGTTGCGCCGAATCGACCGACGCGACAAAGTCCAATTGACGATCCAGCGTGGCACACAAATCATTCCCGTCACGATCCAGCCTTGATGAAACGACGCCTTTGCACATGCGATTGATCTTACGGAATTCATTGCCCGCTGGCGTTCACTCGGCCATTTCGGCGCCCCTTCTTGCCGTCGTCGTCTTGATGTTGGCGGATGGAAACACCACGGACGCCCAAGGCACATCGCCCGCCGCGCAGCGTTTGCAGTTTCAAACCGCGATGGCGTCCAGCGTCCGCGACGCCTGCGATCCGCTTTGGCAATCCGTTGTGACCGTCCAGCCGATCGGCACGGCCGATTCCGCCGGCAACGAAGTCCGCGCCGATGCCCCCACCACGGGAATCATTGTCGATGGCGACGGTTACATTTTGACCTCCAACTTGGTGACCAAAGCGAACGCCGCCAGTCTGTTGATTCGACTGGACGACGGGTCGCGTCACGCGGCCGAAGTCGTTGCGACCGACCACCATCGAAACTTGGTGTTGTTGAAGATCGATACCGACCAGCCTTTGATCCCGGCCGATCTGTCGTCGCCGCCGACGATGCAAGTCGGACAAACGACCATCGCGATGGGACGTTATGGCAGCGATGGATCCCCACTGGTCAGCACCGGAATTTTGAGCGCACTTTCGCGATTGGAAGGCATCGCAATCCAGACCGACGCCCGTGTCAGCCCATCGTTCTACGGCGGCCCGCTGATCGATCTGACCGGACGCATTCTGGGGATCGTCATTCCCGCGGTTGCCGTCGGCGGCGCCGAAGAAGAAACCAGTTGGTACGACGCCGGAATTGCGTTCGCGATTCCAGCCCGCGTGATCACCGAAAAACTGAAACGCCTGAAGTCCGGTGAAGACATCCGCAAGGGTTTGCTGGGCTTGGTCCCCAAAACCAAAGATCCCTATGACAGTGACACCGCATTGGCTTCGGTACGCTTGCGTTCGCCTGCCGAACAAGCCGGGCTGATCGCCGGCGACGTGGTCACGAAAGTGGCCGGCCGCGATGTTCAACGTTTTCAACAGATCAAAGAAGCTTTGGGACCCTATGACGCCGGCGACACGATCGACGTTTCGGTACGACGCGATGATCAGGTCGTCGACGTCCAGATTCAGTTGGCCGACAGCATCCCGCCGCTGCAACCACAACGACTCGGCATCATCGCAAGCTCACCGGCCGACCAGTCAGGATCCGACCAGGACGATGCACAATCGCAGGGTGTCATTGTCGACGATGTGATCCCCAATTCCCCGGCCGCGAAGACCTTCCAAGTCGGTGACCGTATCGTCGCCGCCGGAAAGATCGATGACATCGACATTGAAACGCTGCGACGTTTGGTGGTGACGGCTTCGCCCGATCAACCGACGACTTTCAAGGTGATGCGTCAGCCCGATGCCGATCAATCCGACGCGGCGCCGCTGGAACTTTCCGTTCAAACGAATTCGGTCGCCGGCCCAATCACTGGCAAAACTCCGACGTCTTGGGCCAGCGATTGGAAGGACGCCGATTGGTCCACCGAACCGTTGAAGTTGCCCGACGTCCCCAATGCAGCGGTTGTTCTGGCACCGTCGGTCGGGGAATCGGCAACGGGCCGCCCGTTGGGTTTGTTCGTTGCATTGCAACAACCGGGTGACCCGCCTCCGGAAAAGGCCATTGAAACTTGGAACGAAGCGGCCAAGCAATCGGGCGTGGTGGTCTGTGTAGTCGCCGCGGAATCGGACCAAGGTTGGAAACCGAAAGAAATCGACTTGATCGATCGGATCGCCGCCGCAGTGATCAAACGGACTGGCGTCGCATCGACGGCGGTCGCCATCGGATCCGTCTCCGGTGCAATCGGTGGTGACGCGGGGCCGGCCGACGCGATGGCGTTGGCCGCTGGACTGTCGCTGGTCCACCGATTCGGCGGGATCGCACTATCGGACAAGACGCGTCCTCCGGCCATTCGCGTGAAGGAAAACGATCCGGAAACGGCGGTGCATGTCCTGTTGCCCATCAGTGATGACGATTCGCTGCCCACCTGGGGTACGGCCCTGCGACGTGCCGGATACGCAATCATCAACGCTAAACCACTGGACCGGGCCGGACTTTTGCGTTGGGTGCGGCAGTTGCAAGCGATCTGATCATCCGGGTTGCAGACGCTGGTTGGCCCCAGCGGGCAAAGGCTGGTTGTGGCGAAAATCAGCACGCATTCGACAGTGGATCCGTCTTGGGTCGGCCGTGAAACCCGACGGGAATCTGTACCGATTGGGCGGTTTTTCTGGATTGCGACGGTCGTGTGGCCGATCTGGATTGTGTCACGATCCACCCCAGCCACGGACAGGGCCACCGCCATGACTGTCGTTTCAAACCAATACCGCTTTGCGATCCGATCGCGAATCACCCTGATCGCCGGGGCTCTGGCTCTGTTCAGCTTGACCGGCATCACCGGCTGCGTCGGCCCGATGGGATGTGGGCCGATGGGTTGTGATTCAGGCGGATGCGATGCCGGCGGGCCGATCATCTTGGGACACGCCAACACGGGCTGTCAAAGCTGCAGCGACTGTGGCGAATTGTACGTCGACCCGTGGATCAACCATCCCGCCGATGCCTGTGATCCGTGCGACGTGTGTGGCAACTACAACGGCCAATCGTGCGGTAAATGCCGCAGCGTTTTCGGCGGCATCGCGCACCTTTGGGGATACCGTTGCGATGGCGGATGCGACGGCGGATGTGACAGTTGCCAAGTGCCGATGGGACACGGCGCACTGTACGCCGGAAGCAGTTGCGGTTGCGAAACGGCGTGTGACTGTGGCGTCGAACCAGCTTGTGGCATGGAACCCGCTTGTGGCGTCGAATCCTGCGGCGGTTGTGCGTCTTGCGGTGGTGGACACATCGCCGACGGCGCCGTCATCAGCGATGGCAGTGTGATTGTTGAACACGGCAGCACCCAGCGTCACTTGGCCAAACCGTACCGGCCGGCCCGCACACGCCAGATCTTTCGCAGTCGTGCGGCAGAAGTCACCAGCGTTCCGCACGCATCAAGCTACTGATCGCTTTCGACCGGATCCGTTCGGTCGGCACAGCATCCGCCGCTAGTAACCCATCTCGCGACGCGGCACCGATGCCAACAGTTTGACCAACGCCGCACGCAATTCACGGACCTTCAGTGGCAATGCCAACAGCTTGCGATTGGGTCCGCGACGGGCTTGGCGAATGATTTGTTCCTGACGACGATCGGCCAACAAGATCGACGGGATCTCACAGGTGTGTTCGTCGGTCGCGAATCGGTTGTACGCTTCAACAGCCAGCGATCCCAATTCCGCGGCGCCAAAAATCACACAGTCCGCGGGCTTGTCTTCGCCTTCGACGAAACGTCCCAACGCCCGGTTGGGGTCGCTGATCACCAGGACGCGATAGCCCTTGGATTTCAAGCGTTCGCGAACCGCGTTCTGCAGTGCGATCTTGGATTCCACCAACATCACGACGTAACCTTCGCCCTCGTTGGACGGGCCCGTTTCATCGTCGTCGGGTGTATCACTGGCCACGCTGTATTCATCCACGCGGCGTCGATCCCCGGCGGCCAATTGTTCCATCGCCCGCTTGGCCTCTTCCATCAACTGTCGGGCCGACTGGATCCGCTTGTCCGGTCGGAAAGTCATCGCACGCTGAACCAGATGATTGACCACCCCAGGAATGTCGGGAACCAATTCATGCAGCGGAGTGATTTCCTGGAAACGCGAAACGTTCAACCGAGCCAACCGGTCACGAGTTTCCGTCAACGCCGGCCGGCCGGCCAGCATGTGGTACAGCATGTTTCCGGCGAAAAAGATATCGCTGCGTGGATCGTCTTTTCGGACTCCTGTTCCACGTTCCAATGCCGCATAGTCGATCGCCCGCGCGTTGGGGCAATCCGCGATTTCCTCGGGATTGTTGCGGTCGCTGAGCGCGGCCAAACCAAAGTCGACCAGCTTGGCCTTGCCGTCGGCGGTCGTCAGCACGTTGGACAACTTCAAGTCACGGTGGGAAATCCCCAGAGACGCCGCATAGTCCAATCCGCTGCTGATTTCGTACATCAATCGCAACGCCAATTCGGGCGGCAGCTTGCCCCGAATCCGGACCAGATCCCGAAGCGTTTGTCCTTCGACGAATTCCATCACCAAGAACGGATTCCGCTTGTCGGGCACGACGTCAAAAATGCGAACGATGTTGGGATGCCGCAGCTTCAATCCCATGTTGCCTTCGCGTAAGAACTGTTCCAGTTCTTTGACTTCGTCGCGAAAGCGTTTTCGCAGCACTTTGACCGCGAAAACCTGGTCGTCTTTCTGAGCGCGATACACCCGAGCGAAGGTACCAGCACCGATCAGATACAGGACCTTGTAATCACCGAAAAAGTATCCCGAGCGATCGCCCCGCATGATCTTTTCGGTCTGCAACGTGGTCACCAGTCCACGTTTTTGCAGCGCGGAAACGGCGTCGTCCAGCGTCAATTCACCCACACCCAGGTCGCTGATCGCCTGATTGACCTCACGGCGTTCGGCCAGCCCATGGTCGATCACTCGCATGGCGAAATCTTCGGCGGTCAAATCGCTCATGATGAAATATGTCGGTTCCGGCCGGTGGCGTGTGGGATCTGTCGGGAAACACCTTTCGCACTTCCCTCATTGATTGCAAACCCATCATACACACGGTCCGCCGCGAATCGATCGGCCAGAGTTCCGGACGCCCTGTGATTCGGTGCCGACCCGCATCTGGAAAGCCGGACAATTGGTCCATTCCGTTCGATCGTCAAAAACCGTCGGTCGATCGTTGACCGACAATCGCACAGCTAGACGCGGTATTTCACCGGCCAAGTGAAACCGAATGCTGCCCCGCCGTCTTGGGGCGATTCCACCCACGCACGGCCGCCGGCTTGTTCGACCAATCGACGCACCAGAGCCAACCCCAAACCGGTTCCCGATTGTCGATCACGCGGGGTGATCGACTGGAAAAGCTGGAACACTTTTTCGTGATACTCTGCGGGGACACCTTTGCCCCAGTCGCGGACACGGAAGCAATAAAACTCCCCGTCCCGCTGGCAATCAAACGCGATTCGGTCGTTCTGCGATCCGGCATGCTGGACCGCATTGGTGAACAAATTTCGAATGACTTGTTCCAACGGGGCTCGCGCGGTCTGGAACGTCGGCAAGTCATCCGGAATTTCCAAACGGATGTGTTGCGGCGGGGAAATGAATTCGAACAGTTCGTTAACTGTTTTCGCCAAATCGACATCTTGCACCGCCACCGATTCGCGTCCGATCCGTGCGTATTGCAACAAATCGTCCAGCAACCGGTTCATTCGATCGGCCTGGGTCGTCAGCAACCGCATGTGGTCATCGATGTCGGGGTCGGCCCGATCGTCCAAGTCTTCTTGCAGCCAGCCGACGATGTTCCGAATCCCCCGCAGCGGAGCCTTCAAATCATGGGAAGCGATGTAGGCAAAACGGTCCAAGTCCTGGTTGCTGCGTTCCAGTTCCAGCTTCATCTCTTGCTGTTCGGTGATGTCGATATGAAAACCCACCGCCGGCTGGGCAACGCCATCGTCATCACGAATGCAGATCCCACGCGAAATCACCCAGCGGTAATCGCCATCGACGTGAAGCAATCGAAACACTGCTTCGTAGATCGGCAAATCACCTCGCACATGATCGTCGAACGCCTTTAACGTGGCTTCCCTGTCATCGGGATGCAGCCGATCCAAAAACCCTTGCACGTCGGTGATCGGTTCCGTGATACCCATTTGCCGCATGGCCTGGGGCGAAAGCTCGACGCGTCCCGTATTGGGATCGGTTTCCCAGAAACCGACGTTGCCCACTTCGACGGCCAGTTTCAATCTGGTTTCGGTATTGGCTTGTTCGGTCACGTCCGAAACGCTGGCCAACGTCATCACCTGATTGTCGACCGACACGTTGGTCAGCCAAACGTCGACGACAAACTTGGAACCATCTTTACGCACCGCAGGCAAATGCCGGATGTCTCCGCGCCGGCGGCCCTGGGGGACGGACGAGAACGAGTCCCGATGTCGACGATGCGCACCGCGTGCGGACAGCGGCACCAACTGTTCGATCGCATGATTGATCAGCTCGCCATCCTGATAGCCGAACATCGTTTGGCATCGGTCATTCGCCAAGCGAATCGTGCCATCATTGTCGACCAACAACATTCCGATCGGGCTGCTGTCGAACATGGTGCGAAACAACGCTTCGCTTTTTGCCATTGCCCGCTGCGTCGAAACCAATTCGGTGACATCGCTTCCGACGACCAAAATGCGTGCCTGCGAATCGGCATCACACTGCAACTTGTATTTGTCGATCAACATGTTGCGAAACGAACCGTCACGATGGACCAGTTTCTCCGGTACCGCCCGAACCATGTCGCCCTGCATGATCGTCGCATCGGTTTCTTCGAACCGCTTGGCTTCGGATGGGTAAACATCGCGGGTCAGTTTTCCGACGATCTGTTCCGGTGGCAGCCCCGTTCCCTCCGCGGCGGCACGATTGACGCGTTCGATTCGCGACTGTTCGTCTTTGACCCAAATGCAGGTGGGGATCGTATCCAGAATCGTTTGCGTGTCGTGGTTCTGGCGGATCAATTGTCGTTCGAATTCGACTTGACGATCGATGTCCGACAGCACGCCCAAGTAACACGTGCGGCCTAGCTGATCGGGACGAACCATCTTTCCCGATTCACGGGTGAAGCGGTATGAACCGTCGTCACGAAGCAATCGATATTCGATCAACACCGTCGCAGACGTCTGATTCATCGCATGTTTGATTTCGTCAACGACACGTTGAAGATCATCGGGATGTATCAGACCGACCCAAGATTGCCAAAGATCGTCGGCGGGAATGGGATGGCCCAGCGATGCGAACGTCCGCTTGGAAAAGAAAACGTCGGTCAAACGGCCGGACGCATCCGCGTCCTCGCGACAAGCATCAAGATCTTGCCCGGCACCCGATGGATCCGAAATCGGACACACATAAAAGCCCGCTGTTGCCAGATCTAACGCCTGGTAAAGCAGGTCAGGGGCAGCGTTCAAGTATTCGCGAAGCGATTGCATCGGGTTTCATGCCCCAAACCGTACCGGGACCGCGAACATGGCGGCGCCATCCAGGAATGATCCGACCACATTTGCCGGCGCCAATCAACCGGCGTCGATCCAACCGGCGACGGTCAAAGGTCATTCGGTCGCTAGGGCAACAACATGATGCGACGGTAAAGAGCGATCAGTTCGTGCAGATTCTGACAACTGTCGCCCAGATCTTGCTTCAAGATGTATCCGGCGATGTGTTGCTCGTATGCGGCCCGCCGATCGACCGGATGATCCGATGTGCTAAGCATGAACACGACCGTGGCGGCGAGCGCCGGGTCGCCACGCAGTTCCCGCAAAAATTCCGCGCCGCTCATCACCGGCATGTTGACGTCGATGAAGATCAACAGCGGTGGTTCGATCGATTTGTCCGGATGAGTGCCACGCAATATTCGCAGCGCTTCTTCACCATGCGCGGCGACGACCAACGGGCAATCGTTTCCGTATTTGCGCATGCCACGGCGAAACGACATGACGTCGATCTCGTCGTCTTCGACCAACAGAATGCTGAGCTTATTCATTCGCCATCGGTGTTCATCAGGCTTGCCATTTCGCAAATATCCGGCGTCGCGTGTCCCGCCGCATCACCGAACGAATTCGCAGCACCGCCGCCGGAAAACCCGATCAAAAAAATCATGATTCGACGTCAATTTGCATCGTGATGCCACCGGGTCCCGCGTTCAGGACGGTGGACGGTCCGACTGTTTCGCGACGCGTCCAACTGCTGTGGATGTGCCCACAAACGACCAGCTTCGGTTGGTTCCGCTGGACGCAGTCCAAGATCGATGCGCTGCCGCGGACTTTGCCGGCCGAATCATGGTCGACGATCCCCAGAGGCGGCGAATGCACGACCAAGACGTCCACCTTGCCACAGCCGCCCAGCATTTCGGCGGCCTGGTCTTCGTCAAAGTCGTAGCTCCAGTCGCCAAACGGTGTCACGGGAATGCCGCCGCCGACGCCCCAGAACGACACGCCATCAATTTCGCAACCGTTGCCGTGCAGCACTCGGGCGGATTTCCAGTTTGCCGCCGCCGCGGCCAATTCGTCGACCGTTTCCCCGTTGCCGGGGACCAGAACCGCGGGACGGTCGATGGCGGCCAGAATGTCCAGTGTGTCAGCCAATCCCTCGTGGCGGTTGGCGAAATCCCCGGCGCCCACCACGAAATCGACGCCATCGGCCATTCGCACCAGTTGCCGGGCGGCGTCCTGGTTACGGTGCAGATCGCTAAAGCACAGAATTTTCAGGTTCGCTGTCATGATGGGTGCATGATCGCCGCACATCGGCTTCTGTTCCAGGGGCGTGATTTGATGCCGCCCCGGCGATGTTTCGCATCTTCCGCGGCGGGTGGATCCTTGCCAGGGAACAATGATCCGCCTAGGCTTTTCGGTTTTTGCCATTCGCCGCGGCCGGGCCCCGAAACAGGGTGCGGGACGCGGCCGAAAAACCCAAAACCGAAATTTGTTGGTCCGGAGGCCGGGTGCGTGTCGGGAACTTGTGTGATCGGGTTGCAGTGGGGCGATGAAGCCAAAGGAAAATTGGTGGATCTGCTGGCCCCGAGGTTCGACCTGGTCGTCCGCTACCAGGGCGGTGCCAACGCCGGACATACCGTGGTGGCGGGCGATGAAACGTACAAGCTGCACCATATCCCCAGCGGGATTTTGCATGCCGGCGTCCAGAATCTGATCACTCCCGGGGTGGTCATCAATCCGGCAACCATGCTGGATGAAATCGACGCTCTGGCGGCTCGCGGCGTGGATTGCCGCAAGAACCTGCGAATCAGCGAGCGTGCTCACCTGGTGATGCCCTGGCACCGCTTGGAAGACGCGACGATCAACGCGACTCAGGTTCGCGGTGAATCGATCGGCACGACCAATCGCGGGATCGGGCCCTGTTACCGCGACAAGGTCGGTCGGACCCATGCGATTCGCATGGCGGATTTGAATCAGGAATGCCGGGACGATCGCATCCGGACCGTCGCCCAGCAAAAAGTCGAAATGTTGAAAGGCTTGGGCGCGACCGAAGAAGACTTGGCCGAAATCGCGCCCGACAACGTGGTCGCGCTGGCCGCATCGTGGGCGAAGCGTTTGGACGGCATGATCGGCGACACGACCGATTTTCTGTTGGACGAAGCCGAAGCGAACCGGCGGATCCTGTTCGAAGGTGCCCAGGGTGCTTTGTTGGACATCGATCACGGGACGTATCCGTTCGTCACCAGCAGCAACAGCAGCGGTGTCGGCGTGTGTGCCGGTGCCGGTGTCCCGCCCAAGCACATCAATACCGTGATCGGCGTTTGCAAAGCGTACAGCACGCGTGTCGGCGGCGGGCCGTTTCCGACCGAACTGCATGATTCGATCGGCGACCGCATCCGCGAACTTGGCAACGAATTCGGCACGACCACCGGACGCCCGCGTCGTTGCGGATGGTTTGACGCCGTGGCGGTCCGCTACACCGCACGTTTAAGCGGGGTCACCCGTTTGGCGTTAATGATGATGGACGTTCTGGCTCACTTGGATGAACTGAAAGTCTGTGTGGCGTACGAACTGGACGGCAAACGGATCGACCGTGTGCCCAGTCACGCCGAAGAACTGCGTCGCTGTAAACCGATTTTGGAAACGATGCCGGGATGGAAAAGCCCCGTTGACGATGTCCGAAAGTTCGACGAATTTCCCGCCGGCGCATTGGATTACGTCCGCTGGATCGAAGAACTGGTCGGTGTTCCGGTCGGAATCTTGTCGGTCGGCCCGGACCGCGCCCAAACGATCTTTACCGACAGTTCGTCCGGGCTGGCGTTGGCATCGGCGGACTGATCGAACCGGACACCGCCGTGAACCAGTCAACGACCACTGCATCAACGAACCCGTCGCCGAGACCGGAATCGGCCCCGGCGGACAACGGGTTGCCCGCCCACGTCGCCATCATCATGGACGGCAACGGTCGTTGGGCGCAAGCGCGCGGTCTGCCTCGAATCGAAGGCCACCGTCGCGGCGTTTCGACCGTGCGTATGGTCAGTGAGACGTGCACGCAGTGGGGCATCGGAACGTTGACGCTGTATTGTCTGAGTAGTGAAAACTGGAAGCGGCCCCAAGCCGAGCTCGACTTTCTGATGCACTTGTTGCAGCAGTACTTGATCGAAGAACGACGCACGATCATGGATCAAGGGTTGCGGCTTCGTACGATCGGTCGTCGTGACCGGTTGCCCCAGCGGGTTCAGGACGAGATGCAGAAAACCTTGGACATGTCGGCCGACAACCCCGGTACCGAATTGGTCCTGGCGATCGATTACGGCGGTCGCGACGAGATCACACGCGCGGTCCGACAGATCAGCGACAAGATCGCCGCCGGCGAATTGAAGGCCGATGCCTTGTCCGAAACGGTGGTCGCCGAACACTTGGACACCGCCGGGATGCCGGAAGTCGACTTGTTGATTCGTACGGGCGGCGATATGCGAATCAGTAATTTCCTGTTGTGGCAAATCAGCTATGCGGAACTGTGGGTCACCGAAACCTGCTGGCCTGAATTTTCACGCGATGATTTCCAAGCGGCCGTGTCAGATTTTGCTTCGCGGCAACGGCGATTCGGCGGATTGAACGTCAACGAGTAAGCATGTCGACCAACAACTTGGCTGCGCGGCTGAAATCGTCCGCCGTCTTGATCGCCGCTTTGGTGACACTGGGCTATCTGGATCTGGCTTTCCCGCATCCCGATTTGCCGGGCGTTTGGCTGTTGCCCGCGTTGTTGTTTTTTTCGCTGGGCACGGCCTGGGACGTCACCCGGCTGTTGATCGTCAGCGGTCGACCGCTATCGACGCCGATTTGCCTGATCGCCACCGGAATGGTGACCCTGTCGACGTGTGTCCCTTTGCTTTGGCCCGCCTGTGGGATGGTGTATCCGGTCGATTGCAAGATCGGCCACAGCGGCTGGATCGCCGTCGCCGCGGTAACCGCGGTGTTCGTTGTCATGGCCAACGAAATGGCACGATACGATGGCCAACGACGCGGGTCGATCGAACGAACCATGGCCGGTGCGTTTGTCGCGCTGTACATCGGCATGCCGATGGCCATGTTGGTTCTGATCCGACAGATGCATGCGGACGAATCACCGACGTGGGGCCTTTCGGCGGTGCTGTCGATGGTGGCGATCACCAAATCGGCCGACGCCGGCGCCTACTTTGCCGGCAAGACGCTCGGACGACACAAACTGATCCCCCGGCTCAGTCCCGGAAAGACTTGGGAAGGTGCCGTCGGCGGAATGATCACCGCCACGATTGTCGCCGCTCTTTGTCTTCGATTCTTAATTCCGGCGATCGGCGAACCTGACGGTGGATCGGCCGGTCCCTGGTGGTCAGCCCTGGTGCTGGGCCCGGTCCTGATGATCGCGGGCTTGTTGGGCGATCTGGCCGAATCACTGATCAAACGTGACGCGGGTGCCAAAGACAGCGGCGATTGGCTTCCCGGTTTGGGGGGTGTCTGGGACGTGTCCGATTCGATTCTGGCTGCGTCGATGCCCGCCTATGTGTTGTTCGCCGCGGGTCTGGCCGGATAGATCGTAACGATCAGATCAGTCACGCCCCCCACAGTGACAGGGCCAGACCGTTCCGGTCGGGTGAAAAGCGTTGGCCCGATCGGCCAGCCGACGTATAGAATCATTAGCCACGGATGACCGTGTTTCCCCCTCAGGCCACTGAATGACCGAAGCCACTTTATCGATTGCACATCCCGAGGAGCTGTTGGCGCTGTTCGGACCCCGCGATCAACACCTTCGGAAACTGAAGCGTCTGTTTGACGTGTCGATCACGCACCGCAGCGGACGTATCAAAATTTCCGGCCCGGACGATGCCGTCGATGCTGCCACGCGAACGCTGGAACACTTGCGGCGTTTGTCTCGCCGCAAGGGAACCCTGAGCACGACCGACGTGGAATCGGCGGCCACCGAACATGGCGCGCAAATCGACCGGCAAACCGCCGGTGCCGAGACAACGTCGATCACGCCACCCGGAACACCGCGTCCGGATGGGCCGATCGATATTCCGCAAGCCGGTCGTCGGATCCAGCCGCGGACCCCGGGCCAGCAGCGCTACGTCGACGCGATCCGTCGGTTCGATTTGACGTTTGCCACCGGACCGGCGGGCTGTGGCAAGACCTACTTAGCGGTGGCCATGGCCGTCGAAGCCCTCAAGGCGGGCCAGGTGCGGAAAATCGTCTTGGTCCGCCCGGCGGTCGAAGCCGGCGAATCGCTGGGGTTCCTGCCCGGCGACCTTCGCGCCAAACTGAATCCCTACCTACGCCCGCTGATGGACGCGCTGGGTGAAATGGTCGACTTTGACCAATCGCGCAACCTGATGGAACAAGACGTGATCGAAATCATCCCGCTGGCTTACATGCGGGGACGTACCCTGAACGATGCCTTCATCATCTTGGACGAAGCCCAGAACACGACGATCGCCCAGATGAAAATGTTTCTGACTCGGATGGGTGAGCGCAGCAAGATGGTCGTCAGTGGCGATGCGACCCAGTTGGATTTGCCCCGCGGCGTGACCAGCGGACTACGTGATGCCCTGCGACGACTATCGCGGATCGGCGACATTGGTGTCGTTCGGTTGACGGGCGACGACATCGTGCGCCACCGGCTGGTTCAAAAAATCGTCGAAGCCTATGACGCCGATCGTGATTCGCAACAAAGCGGTGCTGCGGCATCGTCGGTCCCGGCACCAAGCGACGTCGTTGCCGACAGTGACACCAACCCGATCGCCGGTTCGGTGACCGACGGCCCCACGATTTGAACGCCCGGGCCGACCGCGGCCACAGCCCCCAACGGTTCACCCGAATTCGGATCCAGTCCATACCAATCGCATGAGCGCGACGAATCCTCCCCGCAGCGGCAAGGCACGGCAAAACACGCAACGTGCCGGCAAGGAACGCATCGAATCGCTTGGCCTGCCCAAACCGCGGTGGGTCCAGTGGTGGCAAGACGACGACAAGTCCGAACTGGCGGTTCGTGTCGGAATTGCGTTGTTAGGGGCCGTCGCGCTGTTGGTGCTTTGCCAAACCTGGCGACCGCCGTTCCCCTATCGCATCGGCATGATCCCCGATCGCGAACTGTTGACGCGGGTTCGTTTGGAAGTCCCCGACGAATCGAAAACCGAAGCGGCACGCGAAATGGCCCGGCGTGGTGTGTTGGCGATGTACGTCAATCGTCCGGAGCCGATCGACCAACTGAAAAGCGCCCTCCGCAACGAATTGTTCAAGATCATCAGTGCCGAATCCTTCGACACGATGCCGCCGGACATCCGTAAAGCGTTCGCGTCGTTTTATGAAGGCGACGAAGCCAGCGAAACCGGCGAGACTCCGGCGGAACGATTCAGCCTGTTCAAAAGTGTTTTGGCCCAAGACCCCGAACTGAAAAAGTTCGACGGTGCCATTTCGTCCGCGATTCTGCCGATGCGTCAACACGGCGTGCTGCGGGCCAACCAACACACGATCGAACAGGGCGACCAGCGGTTCATTCGTGTCTTTACGCCGGGGCAACAAGCCGACGCCACGCCGTGTGACATCAGCACCGTTCGTATCGCCGAAGCGGGCAAGGAATTTGAAACGCGGCTTCGCGATGAGTTTCGCCAACGCTATGACCAAGGCGAAAGCGAATCAGTGCAAACGGTTGCAAAGATGATCGTCCATTGGTTCGTTTCCCGTTTGCCCGAAAACGAAACGCTGGAATACGACGACGAAGAAACCGAAATGGCGCGGCAAAAGGCGGCCGCCGAAGTTCCGGTCAAAATGCGCGTCATGTTCACCGGCAAATCCAAATTGGCGTCGGCCGGCCAACCGCTGACCGCGGACGAACTGTCGTTACTGCGGTACGAATGGCAGGCGCTTTTGGACCAACTAAGCATCAGCGATCGCATCGCCAGGGTGGCCGCCTACGGCGGATTGATCATCGCGTTGTATCTGCTGTGCGGGGCGTACATCTACAGCGTGGATGATCGTCGGTTGCTGCAAAATCCACGGAAACTGGCCAAGCTGATCGCGTTGATGGTTGCCGTTATCAGTTGTGCGTATTGGTTTTCACAGCGGATCAGCATCCCACGCACCGAGTTGATTCCATTGGTCGTCGGGTCCATGATTGCGGCAGTGGTCTATGGTCGTGAACTGGCATTGCTGTTGATGGCATCCGCCTCGGTCAGCCTGACGTTGTTCTTGGGTTTGCCGATTTCTGACTTGGTGGTGATGGCCGCCACCTGCACGACGTGCACCTTGCTGGTGGGCCGGATTCGCACGCGGACTCACTTGCTGTACGTCGGCAGCATCAGCGCCCTGATCACCATGGCAACGGTCGTCGGCGTGGGCATCGTCACCGGACAAATGCTGTCCGATGGCACGCTGGGACAAGGACTGGAACCGATTTACCTGGGACCGCTGTTCGGCGAAGTCGTCTGGAATCTGTTGAAACAAGCGTTGATCGCCGGTTGCTGCATCGTCGTCCCCGCCGCCGCGCTGACACCGTTCCTGCCGCTGGTGGAAAAGGGATTCGGCGTCCTGACCGACCTCAGTTTGCTGGAACTGGGCGATGCAAGTGACCCGTTGCTGCGGCGATTGGCCCAACGTGCACCGGGAACGTACAACCACAGCATCAACGTCGCATCGATCGCCGAAGCCGCCGCGGATGAAATCGGTGCCAACGGATTGCTGGTCCGTGTGGGCGCTTACTTCCACGACATCGGCAAGATGTTCAAGCCGGAATACTTCATCGAAAACCAGTCCGGCGGGGTCAACCAGCACGATTCCTTGCAACCGGCGATGAGCACGCTGGTGATCATCGCGCACGTCAAAGACGGCGCGGATTTGGCCCGCAGCCACCATTTGCCCGAACCGATCATCGATTTCATCCTGCAACACCACGGCACCACCCTGGTGGAATACTTTTATCGTGAAGCGACGCGGCGCAGCGAAGAAGACCCCAACCGTGAAGCGGTCAGTGACAAGGATTTTCGCTATCCCGGCCCGAAACCCAAGACGCTGGAAGCGGCCGTCTTGATGCTGGCCGATACCGTCGAAAGCGCCAGCCGCACCTTGGTCGATCCGACCCCGGCGCGGATTCAAGGGCTGGTCGATTCGATCGCACAGAAGAAGGTCGCTGACGGCCAGTTTGATGAATGTGGGATGACTTTCCGCCAGCTGCACCGTGTCCGGCAAAGCCTGGTCAAATCATTGACCGCCATCTATCACGCACGCATCAAATACCCCGGCCAACAATCGGCCTAGTTCATCGTTTGGCCGAATGTAGACAAGGCCAGTTCATCCATCAGTTTCTTTATCATTTTCATGCAAGACGAATTGGACGGCGACGACGACGTTCCCATACCCGCGTCCGACGACCAGCCATTAGAGGTCGATGTTCGCATCGACGATGACGTTCCATCGGCGGTCTTGGAAGCATTTGGCGGCGACGCGTCGCACATCATCAATCGGTTCGAAATAGCGGCTCGCGCCGCGGCCCAGCATCGCGGATTCACCTTCGGCGAAATCGGGATTTTTGCAACGACCGACGCGGCCATCCGACAAATCAACCGTTTGCACCTGAGCCATGATTACGCGACCGACGTGATCAGTTTCTCCTACCAATGCGAACCACCCTTGGTCCAAGGGGAATTGACCGTCAGTCTGGAAATGGCACTGGCGCAAAGTCGACGGATCGGCCGGCCGCCGATCGACGAAGCCATTTTGTACGTGATCCATGGCGTGCTGCACGTGACCGGCATGGACGATCACGACGTCGATGATCGGCGGGCGATGCGGACGTGCGAACAGGCGGTTTTACGGCAACTGGGACTACCCGACGCCGAACGCTTTGATGCCGACCGCTTCGACGCGCTGGACGGCCTTGATCCGACGGACTCCGCACCCACGAGATCGACGTGAACGAATCGAACTGGTGGTGGTTGGCATCGATCGGCGGCTTCACGCTCAGCAGCATCGGCGGGCTAGGCGTGGAATTGCTGGACCGTTTCGCAGGCCGGTCTTTGGAAGCGTACAGCCGTCTGCGAAAAAATCGCGATCGCTTTGGAAACATTCTGGATCACCAAGACACTGCGATTCGTGGCAGTGGTTATCTGCGGATGATCGGAACGTCGGTCTTCTTGATCTGTGGAACGACGGCTCTGTTTTATCGCTTTGATGAACTGGCGGTCACCGCCGGACGTCATCGGACGCTGTTGGTTTGGGGGTTGGCCGCCGGCGGCATGATGATGCTGACGCACACCTGGTTGCCCGCATCACTGACACGTTTCGCGTCCACACCGGTGCTGTACCACACCTGGCCGTTCTGGCGAACGTTGTCGGTCTTGATGAGCCCGCTGTCGGCCCCCGGCGAATTGGTCGAATGGATGACGCGTCGCTTGACCGGACAAGAAGAAAGCGAAGACGAAGACGAAGAACAACTGGAAGACGAAATTCGAACGATTGTTGCCGCGGGCACCCGCGAAGGCTACTTCGGCCCGGGCGTCCGCGAAATGATCCACGGTGTGATGACGCTGCACGAAGACACCGTGGGTCACATCATGACGCCACGCGGCGACGTCGACGCGATCGATGCGTCGCTGCCGTGGCCGCAAGCATTGCACATCATTCGCACCGCCGGTCGCACCCGGTTTCCGGTCTATCGCGATAACTTGGACAGCGTGATCGGCATCTTGTATGTCAAAGACTTGTTGCCATTGCTGATCGAAGACCGTTTGCCCGATGAATCGATTGAAACGATTTGTCGCAAGCCATGGACCGTGCCCAAGGACCGCAGCGTCGAATCACTGCTACGTGAATTTCTGCACAGCCGCAGCCACATGGCGATCGTGCTGGATGAATTTCAGCAGACCGCCGGCGTCGTCACGATCGAAGACACCTTGGAAGAAATCGTCGGCGAAATCGTTGATGAATCCGACGAAGAAGAAGAATACGAAGTTCTGGTTGTCGACGATGACACCCTGGAAGTCGACGGGCGAGTCATGATCGACGACTTGAATGATTCGACCGGCTGGAAGTTACCCGAAAGCGAAGATTACGAAACGGTGGCCGGTTGGGTGCTTTACGCAACCGGGTCGATCCCGGTCGAAGGCGACCAATTGGTTTTGGGCGATCACGTGATCGAAGTGCTTCGGGCGTCCAATCGAAAAATTGAATCGATTCGGATCTGCCGCTCCCGGTTCCGGGACTCCAATGTCGGCTGACCTGCCGTGCCGCGGCATCGTCGGCGCATGATCATCCGTTAGGTCCAGAAAAGTCGGTCGATTCGGCGAAATTTCGGCCGCCAGTCAGCCCCCGAAGGGCCCTCCGCGGCGGTGCCGCTGATTGTCGCTGCGATGCCGCCCCGCTAGACTCTGTCAGAAAACATGGGATGAATCGGCGGTTCGCGATCAGGTGTCCACACGCCCGGCTTGCTGGGTCAAGCTGTACCGATCCGACGGCCCGGACCATCCACGCTTTGCCCGCCTAGACCTGTTGTACGAGCCACCTGGAATCGCCGATGTCACAGCCTGACAATTTGGAATTGCAAACGACAAACAAAGCAACGTTTCAAATCGACGATCGGCAGTACGAGATCCCGATTGTCGAAGGCAGTGAACAGGAAAAGGCGCTGGAAATTTCCAAGCTGCGTCGTGACACCGGATTGGTCACCCTGGACGAAGGCTTCGTCAACACCGCCAGCACTCGCAGTGCGATCACGTACCTGAACGGCGAAGAAGGCATCTTACGGTACCGCGGGTACCCGATCGAAAAACTGGCCGAGCAATGCGATTTCATCGAAACCGCGTTTCTGTTGATCTACGGCGAATTGCCCACGCGTGATCAAGCAGAAAAATTCCGCAGCGGGATTCGTGAACACACGATGATTCACGAAGACATGAAGCGGTTCTATGACGGCTTTCCCACGCATTCGCACCCGATGGCGATTCTCAGCTGTGTGGTCGGGTCGATGTCCGCGTTCTATCAAGATTCGATTGATCCCAACGATCCGTATCAGGTCGAAATTTCGATCTATCGGATGATGGCCAAGCTGCCGACGATCGCCGCGTACAGCTACAAGAAATCGCTCGGCCAACCGTTCATGTACCCGAACAACTCGCTGAACTATTGCGAGAACTTCTTGCACCTGATGTTCGCGACACCGACCCGCGAATATTTGGTCGACCCGGATTTTGCCGAAGCGTTGAACCTGTTGCTGATCGTGCACGCCGATCACGAACAAAACTGCAGCACGTCGACCGTCCGAATGGTCGGCAGCAGCAATGCCAACGTGTTCGCATCGATCTCATCGGGCATCAACGCACTGTGGGGACCGCTGCACGGCGGTGCCAACGAAGCCTGCGTTCGCATGCTGGAACGAATCGCCAACGACGGCGGCAACGTTCGCAAGTACGTCGACATGGCGAAGGACAAGAACAGCGATTTCCGGCTGATGGGATTCGGCCACCGCGTTTACAAGAACCGCGACCCGCGGGCAACAATCATCAAAGCCAGTTGTGACAAGTTGCTGGGCAAGCTGAATCTGGACGACCCGTTGTTCGAAGTCGCCCAACAGTTGGAAGAAGTCGCACTGAAGGACGAATACTTCATCGAAAAGAAGCTGTACCCGAACGTCGATTTCTATTCCGGCGTGATCTATCGCGCCCTTGGCATTCCCGTGCAGATGTTCACAGTCCTGTTCGCCTTGGGACGGCTGCCCGGTTGGCTGGCCCACTGGAAAGAAATGCACGACAACCCGGCGACACGAATCAATCGCCCGCGTCAGATCTATACGGGATCCCCAGAACGCCCTTTTGTCGCAATGAACCGTCGCTAAGGAGTGCGGCGACGGCCATCCTGCGTCTTTGGAGCTCCGGCGGCAAAACCTAGCCGTCTTGCCGGCAAGGATTGACCAGCGATCCGATCCCAGCAATCTGAACCTCACAAACGTCGCCGTCTTTCAAAAAGACAGGCGGCGTTTTTGCTGCGCCCACGCCGGGCGGCGTCCCGGTGAAAATCAGATCGCCCGGACGCAACGTCATGAACTTCGACAAGTGGCTGATCAATGCGGGGATGTCAAATATCAGTTGTTCCGTCGTGCTTTCCTGAACGGTTTCGCCGTTCAAGATCATCTTCACCGCGATGCGATGCGGGTCATCGATCTCATCGGCGGTCACAATGCACGGTCCGATCGGCCCAAACGTGTCAAAGGACTTGGCCACCAACCACTGTCCGCCCGGTCGCCCCTTTTGCCAATCACGTGACGACACGTCATGACCACACGTGTAACCGAACACATGATCCATGGCCTGGTCCACTGAAATGTGACGGCCTTCGCGTCCGATCACGACCACCAATTCCGCTTCGTAATCCACTTGGTCGGAAATCGCCGGCAAACGGATCGCGTCGCCGTGGCCGATCAATGCCGTGTTGAACTTGCTGAAAACCACGGGCGTGTCGGGAATCTCCGATCCCGTTTCGATCGCATGGTCACGATAGTTCAGCCCGATGCAGATCACTTTTTCCGGACGTGACACCACCGGCGGCATGACCTGTGGCGCGTCCGTCCAATCATCGGCGGGTGCGGGCATGTTGCTGATGTTCGGCAACATATCGGCCGAAAGATCCGTGCGGCTGACCCGTCCATTATCAAAGTGTGCCCAAACCAGTTTGCCTTGTTCATCGGGAACGGTGGTGATTCGCATGGTTGCGTTCCGTGGGTCGCGGGGAAAGCGTCGGGATTCGTTTGGCCCTCAATTCACCGCCTAGGACCTGTTTTCACAAGTCCCCCCAAGATCGCGGACTGGCATTTCAGTCCATTCCCACACACACGTCGGGTTCGATCTCGCAACGGATCAGGCCGCGTCATAGGCCTCGCACT
Organism: Crateriforma spongiae; assembly: GCF_012290005.1. NCBI lineage: Bacteria > Pseudomonadati > Planctomycetota > Planctomycetia > Pirellulales > Pirellulaceae > Crateriforma > Crateriforma spongiae. Next base: position 172,404 of record NZ_JAAXMS010000005.1, on the reverse strand, counting down.
TGTATGGCCTCTGTCGGAAAGGGCAATCATCACTGTCGTGATCTCGGGCGCCATCAACGTAGGTATCATAGAACGCCCCCCGACACTCCATCCCGAAATGGCAGCGTCCCCCAGCTCGACTCCTTCCTAAATCGCCCACCGTCATGACGCACGCACTCGCCAAATCAAGTCTCCGCTGCCTACGGGCGGTACGAATCAAGTCATCGGTCACTTGGGGTGTTGCCTTGATGATCGGTTTGGCGATCACTCAAACGGCCGACGCCACTGATCGCCCCAACATCGTGATCATCATCGTCGACGATATGGGCGTGTCCGACATCGGATGCTATGGCTCGGAAATCCCCACACCCAACTTGGACCAGATGGCGGCCCAGGGTCTGAAGTTTTCACAGTTCTACAACACCGGACGCTGCTGTCCGACACGCGCGACGCTGCTGACTGGGTTGTATTCCCACCAAAGCGGAATCGGCTGGATGACCACCGATCAGAAAGCCCCTGGCTATCGTGGTCACTTAAACGACCAGTGCGTGACGATCGCCGATGTCTTGGGAAACGCCGGCTACCTCACGGCGATGACGGGCAAGTGGCACGTCGGATTCAACCACGGCGTGACGCCTTGGAATCGCGGATTCGATCGCAGCTTGAATTTACCCGCCGGCGGATTGCATTTTTGGGATCAGACCGGATCCAAGGGCGGCACCAAGATGTACTTCAACGGCGAAGAAGTACCGCGGGACGACCCGCGTTTCAATCCGCCCTGGTACGGCACCGACCTGTGGACCGACCAGGGCATTCGATTCATCGACGAAGCGATCGCCGCGAACAAGCCGTTCTTCCTGTACCTGGCCCATGTCGCACCGCACTTTCCGTGCATGGCCCCGGAAGAAACGATCGCAAAGTATCGCGGTCGCTACATGGACGGCTGGGACCAATTGCGACGGGAACGCCATCGCCGCCAGATCGAAAGCGGCTTTGTGAGTGCGGACTGGGACCTGACACCGCGTCCCGAGCCGATTCCCGCTTGGAATTCGTTGAGTGCCGAAGAACGCAAACGTTATGACGACATGATGGCGATCTACGCCGCGATGTTGGAAGAGGTTGATCGGAACATTGGCAAGCTGAATGCGGCGTTAAAAGAGCGTGGGCAATTGGACAACACGCTGATCCTGTTCCTTTCGGACAACGGCGGAAATGCCGAAGCCGGTGTCAGCGGACGATACGAAGGCGACCATCCCGGCGATGCCCATTCCAATGTCTTTGTCGGTCGATGTTGGGCGCATCTCAGCAACACGCCGTTTCGCAAATACAAGCACTACAATCATGAGGGCGGTATCGCGACGCCATTGATTGCACAGTGGCCGGCCGCCATTGACCGTGACCACACTCGCAACGGCTGGGTCGACACGCCCACACATTTGATCGACTTGATGGCCACCTGTGTCGACCTCGGGCAAGCCGAATATCCGGACCAACACAACGGACAAACGATTCATCCGATGGCGGGCCAAAGCCTGCGTCCGTTGCTAACAGGGCAGGGCGATTTTGATGATCGGCCCTTGTACTGGGAACATGAAGGTAATGCGGCGATACGTGTTGGTTCCTGGAAATTGGTTCGGCAAGGCATGCGTGGAAAGTGGGAACTGTTCGACCTGGCGGCCGACCGCACCGAACAACATGACCGATCGGCCGAATATCCCAGCAAGGTCGAACAAATGCGGAAGCAGTGGCGAACCTGGGCCAAGAGCGTCAACGCCATCCCCAAGCCGACCAAAAAGAAAACCTAGAAGTATTCCAATACCATTTTTTGGCATAGGAATTTCATTGTCGCGCTGGTGTCTTCCTTGATGGCTTCGCCGGCGCCAGACCTTGTCTTTGGTTTTTTGGATTCCTGATCAGTGCCCCCCCGAGAATCGAACCCGATTGCGATCGTGTCGGCATTTCCCTGCTCATCGCTATCAATCCTGATGGATCGCTGGCACCGGATCTCCATTACAGCGCGTCCAACTTGTTTTGACGTGCTTGGCATCGCTTCGGGTAATGCAAAGCATAACGCCAAGCAATGAATGATATCGCATAGCATCCTAAACCTGAAAACCGAACGCAGAACCTGACCTCCGCAGGGCGTTCCGCTTCGTTCCTCCGGTCGACAGCGGATGCGCAGACAACGGACCGAAGTCGACGGCAGACAGAAGCCCCGCCGGCAAGAAAAGGCTCGGCGGTCTCTACTGAGCAATGCCGACGCGGCCCCGACCACACCGCGCAAATGCCTGCACCGGGAAATCACCACAAGGTGGGTGGCACCTTTCGGCAGACCAGACCGAAGATGCGCGACTCAAACTCAAGTCGCTCTATCCCGCAGCATGACACCTATAGCTGGATCGACCACTACTGGTCTAGGATTGGTCGAACGCATCGATTGAACACTCATCAACGACGCCTGCCTGCTTTGTTCTCCCGGGCATCATTCTTGGGCGATGAAATGAAAAGATCTGCCGGAGTCTCCCACGGATCGGCCCGGATGATGCCCTTGAATGGAAGTAGTTTTCCATTGCTGCGATCATATGTTTTGCCGTAGTGATCCATGACCAATTCCAAGTAATCTTCTCGCTCAGAATCGGTCCAGTGTTGAGGAACCTCTTTGCCAAAACGCCACGAGAGTTTCAAGAAGTGAATCTCGTCGAAAGCATCGCCACGGCCAAACTTTTTCCCCTGGAACTCCATTCGGCCCGGGACAAAATTCGTCCCCACGCGTTTCCACTCGCACAGCGTTCGCGAAATCACTCCCAACTGCTTCTGCTCGTTAGATACATGAGAAGTTGATACGGGCAGATATTCTTTGGTAGCATCCATAACCAGCGTGATTGAAGTACCTCGATTTTCGTCGCCCTTGCGCCACCGTGACAGCAATTTACCACCCGGTTGCTCTTCGACGGATAGAAGCTTAGAAGATCTCAAGAACTTATCTTCCATCATGCCTCGTGTCGGGCTCGTGGATCTGAGTTCGCTTGCAAGGCTGATTAGATCTTCAAAGGGATCGATATAGAAGACCTTCCCGACCCTGACGACGCCTGCCGCGGCATCGCGCTTACGCTCTTTCTCGCCATAAGAATAGAGTCGATTCGAGTTGGTTGGCCCGCCGCCAAATCGGACCTGCCCCCGACACAGCACCTTTTCGTTCCAAGTCTGTGTTTGGTAATCTCTGCCCAAAGTGCCTGGCAGGTTCAGAAATCCGTTGGCGACGTATTCAAAACGTTTCGCGCGATCTGCGATCTGAATGTAGTACAGTGGATTGACTTGCGGGTCATGCTTCTTGCCGACAAGGTACCGTTCACCCTCGATAAAAAGGCATCGACGTCTTTTTAGCATCGCATCCCGATGCACCGCGAAAGCGGCTAGACCGTCGTAGACATTTCCCACCAAACGTTCGTCGACGGATTCGACTTCATTCGTTGCTCGAGTTTGGCCAACCAGAACGCTTCCGTGGAGCGACAGGATCACTATTGCCAACACCTGCGGAACACATCTCGCGTGGCTCAGATTAAAATGCTTTGTCATTTAACACTTCTCCCGATCCTTGCGCACTACAACTTGATGGAAAATCTGTCTTGTTAGAAGCCTTCGTTCGTGGGTGTGACCCGAAACGCGTTTTCCATACCTTTGGCGGTTGTTGCACTCTTGCCAGAATCCGTTTAAGGCGTGTGAGTCAACAACCCTGACTGCGGGATCACGAGGACCAGGCACTGTTTACTAAATCAGTTTAAGGACTCGTCGCATGGCTGCGAGTTGCACGAATGCCAGGTACGAGCAAACAGCTTAACGTATCGCGTTGCAACCCGTCGTGATTCTTTTAGCCATCCAATCAAGCGTTCGACGATGTTGCGACGACGAGGCGGTTTTAAGGGGACGGAGGTCTTTTTACAGGTTCAGATGTACCTTCTCCCAGTTCCGGAGATTGCACGTGGCCTTCAATGGGAACATTCATTTTCCGTTGTGACGAGCCACGTGTGGATTTCCCAAAACGCCTGCGGCGCCGTTTTGACGACGAATGTCGGTTTCCTGGTCGCCAACTGTTTTCTATTTGTCGTTTTGGGCACCTTACGCTTGCATCCCAAAACGGTGCGTTCTTTCCGATGTGGTTGGGCTGGACATCGTCATCCATGGCGTTTCAACCGCTCGTCACTAATGTCGTGTCTCAGCGGTCTTTGGGGCTGTGACACTGGACATCATTTTCTGCTGGCGCGAGCGGGGTGCGACGGAACGGAATGCCCATCGTACAGAGACGCATGACGGTCGTTCCTGTCTTGGCCGGCTGATCCATGCTAGGTTGGTCTTTGCCGTTTTATCCTCTATTTGGCGATTATGAATCGTTCTCTTTCACCTGTTTTCCCCATTCCGATGCGACCCTTCCCTTTCGTTTTTCGATTCTCATCCCGCGTCTCTTGGTCCAGGATGACCGTGCTTCTTGTGCTGGCATCCGCGTGTTTTCATGCGACCAACGCGGAACGGGTTGAAATCGATTCGCGCCCGAACATTGTGTTGATCTTCGCGGATGACCTCGGCTACGAAACCCTTGGCTGCTATGGCGGCCTCGACTTTCAGACGCCCCGATTGGATCGGATGGCAATGGAAGGTCTGCGATTTTCGCGTGCCTACACCAGTCCGGTCTGCACTCCATCACGAGTCAGTCTGCACACCGGCCTGTATGTGATGCGACACCGCCAGACCGATGTGTTGCCGGTGCACCTGGGCACGAACAAGTTTGTCGACTTTCGGAAGATGCCGACCTTTGCACAACAATTGAGGTCGGCCGGTTACTTAACGTCCGTGACCGGCAAATGGCAGCTAGCGACGCTGGAAAAGCATCCCAACCACATCCGTGACAGCGGTTTCGATTCCTGGTGTGTCTGGCAAATCTGGAAGGAGGGTGCCAAGACGGTTCGGCACTGGAACCCGACCTTGAATCACGATGGACGCGTTCGCGAAGACGTTGCCAAACGATTTGGTCCTGACGTTTTGGTGGACTACGTCATCGACCAGATGCGGGAAGCGACGGAAGCCCACACGCCGTTCCTGATCGTGCACAACGAAATGCTACCCCACGACCCAATTGTCCAAACACCAGACGATCGATCGACGGGGCAATCCGCATCGCTGGGCAATATGATCCATTACTTAGACAAACTGGCCGGGCGGGTCCTGGACGCCGTCGATGACCTTGGCATTCGCAAAAGCACATACGTGATTTTTATGGGTGACAATGGGACCCACCAACAAGACTTTCGCAATCCGAGAGCGGGTCGACCGAAAGAACGCCCGCACACTCGGCATACCAAGGCCGGTCGCGTCGATGGCGGGAAGTACGAACTTAATGACGCGGGTACCCACGTCCCATTGATCGTCTGGGGCCCCGATCAAGTTCCAGTCGGTTCCGTTTGCGATGATCTGGTCGACGTCGTTGATTTGTTCCCGACGTTTTGCGATCTAGCCGGTCACAGCGTTCCAGACTCCATTCCCATCGATGGTCACAGTCTTGCGGCGCAATTCCAAGGACGCGTCGGCCCCAAACGTGACTGGGTGATTCACGGCATCCGGTCCGATGTCAATGTTTTCGACGGCCGGTGGCGTTGGTCCCATCGTTCGAAAACGCTGATTGACGCAAGCGAACTTCCGGAGGAGCGACACATCAACGCGTCACTGTCTGGGTCATCCGAAGCATCCACCGCGTACCAGCGTTTGAGCAACCTGTTTCAGAAGGTGTCAGCATCCCGCCCCACCGCTCCGCCCCAAAACCAGAAGTAGCGTCCCTAGGCGGGGTATGATGACTTGAGAAGAAGACGGGGGACAATTTCCATTTGAGAGGAGCGACGGGGTAGTGTCCGAAACGTCGATGGGGCGGTTTTGCCGAAGGTGGTTCTGTTGCTGGCTGGTCGCCAGTGTCAGTCTGTTTTTCGTCGGAGCCGCGTTTCACTTTTTGGTCCCCGTATTTGCGCCGCATGTGCCGGACGCGTTTGAGAACACTCATCTTTTTCGACCATGGTCAGGCTGGACATCGGCCTACATGGCGATTCACCCGCTGGTCTTTGCAGTGGTTTTTTCCGCGTTCTTTTTGGGGCTACGCGACAGAACGGCGTTTCCCGCGGGAGTTCGCGGCGGTGCGTTGTACGGGATCGGCGTTTTCCTGGTGGGCAGCCTGCCGGTTTTTCTGCTGGTCTACGCGGCCATGGCTATGACGACCGAGATCGCTGTCCTTTGGACTGTGCAAAACGCGATGCAATACTTGATCGCCGGCGCGGTGATGGGCAGCGTGGCCGACGGAGTTCATATTCAGGCGGCCGTCGAACTTCCGGCGCCAGCGAATCGCGTCTGGGACCTACTGTTGCGAAAGGATACGTTCCTAGAGATCACGCGAGGCATGATGGCGTACGAGAATACAGGCACTTGGCCGGAAACTTTGTTTTCACCTGACACAACCTTGACGACTCGCGTGCGTCCCTTCGGTATCGGTCCCGCTTCGCAGCATGAAGTACGCGTCGTGCAGGTGGACGCATCCCAGCGGGTGATCCAAACCGACGAGTCGGGAGGCCTTGTTACGACCTGGCAACACACCATGCGGATCGAATCGCTATCGGATCAGCGATGCCGATACACCGATCGCATCTTCTTGCACGCCGGCATCATCACTCCAGCGATAGGACTGTTCGCGATGGTGTTCTATCGCTATCGCCAGCACCGTTGGAAACGCTTATTGCGAAGGAGCGTTGAAAAGTCAGGCCATTCGTAATAGGCAGGCCGAGCAGTGACACAGGTCAGGTTCTGAATGCTGGCGCATCCAGCTACGGGAGGTGGCGGTGAGGGCAGGAGTCCTGAATGCTGGCGCATCCAGCTACGGGTGGGAGCAGGGTGGCTGGACATCCGGCTAACATCATGACATGCGACCTACACCCGACCCGGTCGGCCCGGGACAAGAATCCGTTTGGGACTATCCGCGACCACCGGCACTGCAGCCCGCCGGGCATCGGTTGCGGATTGTTCATGCCGGCCAAACCATCGCCGAGACGATGCAGGGTTTCCGCGTTCTGGAAACCAGCCATCCGCCGACCTACTATTTCCCGCCGGGCGATTGCCGACTGGACTGGATGCGTCCCGCCGGCGGTGGTTCGTTTTGCGAATGGAAAGGTCCGGCAAGCTATCTGGATCTTAAAATGCCGGGAGGAGTCAGCGTGCCAATGGTCGCTTGGTTCTACGCGGATCCGACGAAGCGTTTCGCCCCCATCGCTAGGTTCCTGGCCTTCTATGCGAGCAAGGTGGATGAGTGTTACGTCGGCGATTGGCAGGCGTCGCCTCAGCCGGGCGGTTTTTATGGCGGATGGGTGACACCGAACTTGGCGGGTCCGTTTAAGGGTGGCCCCGGTTCGATGGGTTGGTGAAGTGGCGCCTGAATGCTGGCGCATCCAGCTACGGGTGGCGGCGGTGAGGGCAGGGGGCTGAATGCTGGCGCATCCAGCTACGGATGGCGGCGGCGAGGTTTTAGTGGTCGCAGATTTTGTCGGGCGTGGTGGTGAAGCCGCCGTCGGTCGGGGTTAGCTTGCCGCGTTGGTCCAGGAAGACGACCAGTTCGGCGGCCGTCATGCCGCTGGCGCTGCAGGTACAAAAGCGAGCCGTGACGCCGAATCGTTCAATGATCGCGGTCTGCAGCGAATCGGCGTCATAGGCTTGTCCGCTTTCGACCATCATTCGCATGACTTCGTGACCATGGATCTCGGGCTGGTCACCGGAAACAGGATCCACGGTGGGCAGTTTGCCGTCGTCCGATCGGCCGTGCGGATTGGATGTGTCCATCGGATGGATGCCTTGTGCTGAATGGGTTGCCTATTGAACCAGACTGAGATCGGCCGCCGCATAGGCGATCAGAAAACTGGCTTCTTCGTCCGCGAATTTTACCTTCACACTACGTTTTGGTCCTCGGCCACTGACCGCGACAATCGTTCCCTGGCCGTAACTTGGATGCGAGACCACGGCGCCTTCGCGGTAGGCTCCGGGCGGAGTCGCGCCGGCGGCCATCAGGTCGGCTGCTGTTTTCAGCCCACCTGCAATGGAGACTTTGGCTTTTCCGCGTTTGGCGGTTCGCCGATACGACGATTCAGTGGCGACGGCTTCGCGCACGACATCGTCATCACCCTCGTGATCGGGCAACTGGCAAACATCTTCATCGGTGATGACGGGTGGTTGCACCTGAGACGTCTGGTCATCGGATGCCGTTGCATCATCGCCGACTTGGATTGCCGGCAAATCCCAGCTGTCGGGATAGCCGCCGTCGCTGTATTCGTTTTCGAAGAAGTCGCGGTCGACGGAGGATTCGACCAGACGCATGTCATCGCGTGGCAATTCGGTCAAGAAGGCACTTGCCACCACCGGTCGCATGTCGCCCCGGATGCTACGCCGTTTACAGTGGCTGAGTTGCAGCCACTGTTTGGCGCGGGTGATTCCGACGAACAACAACCGCCGTTCTTCCTCGTACTGAGCTTCGGTTTCGCGAGACCTGCGGTGGGGCAACAGTTCGTCTTCGACCGCGATGATGAAGACACGAGGAAACTCCAATCCCTTGGCCGCGTGCAGCGTCATCAACGTCACCCGATCGTCGGATTCTTCGAACGCGTCGACGTCCGAAACGAGGGCCACCTGTTCCAGGAATAGTTCCAGTGAGCCTTCGTCGGGATGCTGCAGATCGAATTCCACCGCCGCGTTGATCAATTCGTCGACGTTGGCAACCGGATTGTTCGTCGTGCTTTCGACGCTGGTCCGTTCCAGGTAATCGTTGAACTGTGTCTCTTCGACCAGATATCGCAACAGGTCTTCCAGCGTCGCGGTCGCTTTGACTCGCAGGCGGTCGTACAGACGCACGAAGTTCAGCACCATCGAAGCGGAACGCTTGGGCAGCGATTCGATCTCGTCGGCACGTCGGGCGGCTTCCAACATCGGAATGCCCAGCCGATCGGCATGCTGTTGGATTCGTGCGATCGTTTTCGCGCCGATCCCACGCGTCGGTGTGTTGATCACCCGCAGCAGGGCGACGTCGTGATTGGGGTTGTTGATCAGATGCAGATACGCCAACAGATCCTTGATTTCTTTGCGCTGATAAAACTCCAACCCGTTGACGATCTGGTAGGGCAAGCCCCGCTTTCGCATCGCATGTTCCAGCGATCGGGTCAGCGCGTTCATTCGGCAGAACACAGCGAAATCACGCGGCCGCAAGCCTTCGTTGTGAATCGCATCGAGGATTTGGTCCGCGATGTCGTCGGCTTCTTCATAACCGTCTTCATAAATCCGCAGAACGACCGGATCGCCTTCGGGGTGATCGGTGAACAATTCCTTGTGCTTGCGTCGACGGTTGAAGCGGATCAGTTGGTCGGCGACACGCAAGATGTTCGGGGTGCTGCGATAGTTCTGTTCCAGCCGAACGGTGGTGACGTTGGGATAGTCTTTTTCGAAGTCCAGGATGTTATTCAAATCCGCGCCGCGCCAACCGTAGATCGACTGGTCGGGATCGCCGGTGACGGCCAAGTTCGGCTGTTGGATCGACAAAGCGCGGACGATGGCGTATTGGGCCAAGTTGGTGTCTTGGTATTCGTCGACCATGATGTAGCGATAGTGCTGGTCCAGGCTGCTGCGGACGTCGGGGTTTTCGCGCAGCAATCTTGCAAAGTGGAACAGCAGGTCATCAAAGTCGACCGCGTTGGACGTCAACAGTTGTTGCTGATAGACGGGATAGACGCGTGCGGCGATCGCATCGCGGGCGGTCATCGATGAAGCGTCGGTCATCATTTCCGGCGGGATCAACCGGTTCTTGGCATGGCTGATCGACGCGGCGATCTGTTCGGGCGACGTGTGAGTCGTGCTGACGCCGGCGGCTTCGATGGCCCGCTTCATCGCCTGTTTCGAATCCGACGTGTCATAGATCGAATAGTTTTCCGACAGCCCCACCATCGATGCATAGCGACGCAGCTGTTGAGCACAAAACCGGTGAAAAGTCCCCATCCAAACGGGACGCCCGGGCGCAAGACCTTGCACCCGAGTTCGCATTTCGTCGGCCGCCTTGTTAGTGAACGTTAACGCCAAGATTTGGTGGGCGTCGATTCCGTGGTGCAGCAGGTTGGCGATGCGGTGGGTGACCACCCGGGTCTTACCGCTGCCCGGTCCGGCCAGAATCAGCAAGGGACCGTCGATGTGCTGGACCGCTTCGCGTTGGGGCGGGGTCAGGTCTCGGAGAATCGCATCCATGGCCGAGGCGTTGCCAAACGTTGAAGTCATCGAATCAGAATCGGCGTGCCGGTCTGCCCGGATCCCGTAACAGGAATCCAGATCACGGCGGCCCGCCGGTACCTGAACAAGTTTAACGTTTGCCCCAGATCCTGTCCCACCGCTTGAGCGGGGTGAACAGGACGCCGACCGCAAAAAAACGCGGTGAATCGATCGGCGTCGGCGACGGAAAGTGGCGTGACCTGTCGATGGGATGGTGGCCAATCAAAAAAAGCCCGAACCGTTGCCGGTTCGGGCTGTTCGCAAACTTTCGGTCAGAAAGTGGTCAGATCGCTGTGTGCGAGGCTTTACAGGTTGGGTGTCGTGTAAGGTTCGACGTCGCCGACCATGTGGAAGTGGTTATGGTCGATGTAGACCACTTCGATTGCTTCGCGATCATGCAGCGTGTGCGGGACCGGGTAGCCGACGGTGGTCTTTTCGTCGAAGTAGACCGTGCACTTGTAGTGGGCGTGGTGCAGTTGGGCCGGTCCGATCAAAGGATAGAAACGCGGCGGATCGACGTAATCGGCGATCTTTTCCTTGATGATGCGAACGTCGTTGCGTTGCTTTTCCCAAACGAACGGGATGCCGCCTTCGATCGGACGCGCCTTTTCCAGAGCGTGGATGATTTCATCATCGCTGGGCGGATCCAACGCGACCGGCGGTCCACCGGAGGTGGTCGGTCCCAGGATCGGCACACGGCCGTATCGTTCGTGTTGCTCGAACTTGTCTTCCTGTTTGTGTTGGAAGTACGGGCTGACGGGCAGTGGCCAGCCGACGAAGCCGAGATTGTAATTGTGCGAAACACCGTAACAGCCGGTGGACGAAACGATCACGACCGCCATGGCGGTGAGCGTCCAATGGCGTACACGCAGGCGAAGTGTGTCATTCGACATCGCCGCTCCTTCGACGCTTCTCGTGGTCTGATTCATGCTGGTCATCCGAGCAACCTTCCGTAATTTCTTGACCGTATCGCCGCCGCTGCGTTGGGATCGAAAGGACCTAAACGCACGATCTGATCGGCGGTTTGCGTAGTGTACTTATCGTGTGAACTTAGAACGATCTTGCGGGTAATTCGGAAAATCCGAAGCAAAAGGATCGCAAGGAGAGGTGCGGCGAACCGGATCAAACGCATCGAGACCGGACGCCTGGGTCCCCGAGCGACGACGGACGAGATGATCGGCGCGGCAAAGGGGGAGCCCCACCCGAGTCTTCGTAGGTAACCGTTGCCTGATTCCCCGTGCCCCATTTCCTTTGCCCTGTCCCCGTGACCCGCGACCTACCCTCCGGCGACCTGTGATCCGACTGCGCGCCAGCGGCGACGCCGGCACGAAAAAACGCCCGTCCGTCTGTGATTCACAAACGAACGGGCGTGTCGATTCAGAACATGGCGGAACCGCCGGTGCGGTCAAAGCCGGTTCAGCCGATCGGTCCTGCGTTTTGGTCTCAGGGCTTAGCGATCGGTGAAGTCCAAGTACCACCAGCCGTCATCCCATTCCAGGCTGACCTTACGCCATCCCAGCGGAACTTGCGGATAGGGGTAGAAGGGGCCGATGTACGGGAACGCCGAAGGGCTGTACTGCTGCGGATAGGTCACCGCGGCGTAGTTCGGGTAAGCGGCGTAACCTGGCCAAGCGTAGTTAGGCAGGTAGGGCTGGTCATAGCGAGGAGCCGCGGCACCTTGGTAGCCGTTCATCGGGACCGGTTGGCCCATGACGGGTGCGCCCATCACGGTGCTGGCCGGAGCCGCCTGGGTTGGCTGCATTGCACCACCGCTGCGGTACGGAGCCGCTTTGACGGGAACTTGCATCGGTGAGCTGGCCGGACGCAGGTTCATCTTTTGCAGGTTCGAAACCGGTTGGACCGGCGATTCCAGCAATTCGATCGACGCTTTGACGTCTTGGACGCCGGCGACGCTGCGGACGACATCCAAGATGGTGTCGCGTTGCTGGGCGTTGCGAGCCTTGCCTTTGACGGTGACGACACCGTCTTGGGCCGAAACGTCGACGCCGAAGCCCTTCAGTTGACCGCGGCTTTGGGCTTGGCCCAATGCGGCGATGACTTCTTGGGTCAGGTCGACCACGGGCTGAGCGATCGGTTGTTCGATCGGCTCGGCGGCGGCGGTCGGCATCACGGTGCCGGGCATGACTTCGGCGGCTTGCTCGGGCACGGCAACCGGTTCAGGCACAGCAACCGGGTCGGGGGTCGTGTCCTTTTGCAGCTTGGCGGCCGTTTGAGCGAGGGCTTCGCGGAAGCTGAATCCTTCGTCGACCTTGGCCACGGCGGCTTTGGGGCGAACGACGGTGGTGGCTTCCACGGTCACTTCGTCGACGACATTTTCAATGCCCTCGATGCCTTTGACGCTTTGCAGAACCAGTTGTTTTTGATCTTGGCCGGACACGTTGCCGCGGAACAGCACGACGCCGTTATCGACCTTCATGTCCAGCGTGAAATCCTTCAGCTGGCCCGAATCGCGGCCTTCACGCAGCCGCTGGATGACTTGTTCAGCGATTTCGCGGTCACCGGCCAGGCCGGTTGACTGCCAAACGCCCGTGGATCCGAACGCAGCGATTGTCGCCAGCGCCAATCCAAAATACTTCCGTCGCATGGAATGCCTCCCTACAGTCCTGAATCGCTCCGGTATGTCAATGCTGGAAAGCCGAGCCGCTCCGTGCGGTCGTGGGTTCACGCAATCATTTTTGGCGACTGCACCATTCCAGCGGTCAGTTCAGACCGGTGTTATGGTCTGTTTCGGTTCTGACGAAGCACCGGAGGTAGGTTTTTTCCGATTTTGACCGTGATTCCTGTGATTTGGATTGCTCGGGTGTCAAAGTTTGACGGCGTGGGAAGCTGATCCTGCTGGGAATCCTGTCACCACAGCGGTCGCCCCATCACCCCTGACGCATACCGCGAACGACCGCACCGATGGCCACGATCGCGCCGGCGGCGGGAATCATCACCAAAGCCAAGCGTGGCTGTGCGGCGATCGCCGCCAGAACCCCCAAACCGGCCATCAACGCCACCGGCGGAAACCAGCGGGCGGGGCGGCGGAGCGAGTCCCAGGCCAGCCAAACGGCCGCAAAGACCAGTCCGATGCGGAAACACGCGGCTCCGAAAAACTGGCCACCGGCGGCGGTTTCACTTTGGCGGACCACCACGGCGACGACGAACAAAATGACCGCGATCAACAGCACCGCATGACGCATCCAATCGATCCCGCCGGATCGGCGGGCGGTGGACGACGGGGACGATTTCGATCGATCGGTCATGGCGGCCATTCTAACGACCGCCGGAAAAATCGAAACTTCCGGCCCACCGTGGGGCGGCTTTTGGATCCCGGATCCGTTCGATGGATTGACGCATCCGGACCATCGGGCGGTACAATCGCGGTTTGCGGTCGCCGTCCCATCGGCGCGGACGATCGTGGCCGGCCTGTTTGCGACCACTCATTTGCCCATGCTGCTTGATCTACAATCGACCGACGACATCCGGGACATGGTCCATCGGACCGTCCAGGCTTTGGTCGAAGGTCAGGTGGTCGGGTTCCCGACGGAGACCGTTTACGCCTTGGCCGCTCATTCGCTAAGGCCCGACGCGGTCGCCAAGTTGATGCAGATTCAATCCGATTGGGGATCGACGCCGATTTTGTCGGTCCGCAGCGGCGAGGCGGCGGAAGACTTTCTGCACGGATCGTCCCCCATCGTCCGGCGGTTGTCACGGCGATGTTGGCCGGGACCGCTGATCTTGCGGACCCGTTGTGACTGGAAACAATCGGCGGCGTCACGCTTGCCCGCCGAAACCATGCGTGCGGTGTGCGGCGAAGACGACCAGATCGCCTTTCGCGTGGTCGACCAACGTGTCCTGGGACAAGTCCATCGTTACCTGGCCGCGCCGCTGGTTTTGGCCACGGCCGAAACGCTGCCGGAAACCGAGACCGGCGACCCGTGCAGCGATCCGGTGGACGCGTCGGGAACCGCGTTTCCCACGAATGCCAAGTCGATCGCACGCCGCTGTGGTGATTCGGTGCCACTGCTGCTAGATGACGGTCCGACTCGTTATGGTGGTTGCTGCAGCGTGGTCCGAGTGAAGGATCACCACTGGCAACTGATCCGCCAAGGAGTCATCGAGCGCGACGCCATGAGTCAATTTGTCAAACCCGTGATCGCCCTGGTCTGTACCGGCAATACGTGCCGCAGCCCGATGGCCGAAGTCCTGCTGCGACATCTGGTCCAGCAACGTTACGGCAGCGACGACTTGGTTCAAATCGTGTCCGCCGGCGTGGCCGCAGGCGTGGGTAGTGCCGCCAGCCCACAAGCGGTGGAAGTCATGTCCGACCGCGGGCTGGACCTGACCGAACACGGCAGCCGCATGCTGGACGACGCCTTGGTGGCGTCGGCCGACCTGATTTTGACCATGACGCGAGGCCATCGTTCGGCGATTTTGGCCGCTTGGCCTGATCTGCACGACCGTGTCCACACCCTACGCCGGGACGGCGGTGACATCGCCGATCCGGTCGGCATGCCCGTGGAATGCTATGTGCAATGTGCCGACCAGATCCAACAGGAACTGGCGGCTTGGTTGGATGCACTGGGCGATGACTTTTTTCCGGTCGAAGCGAAGACATAAGGAATCATCCGATGATGAAGGTCTGTATCGCCAGCGATCACCGGGGCTATCACATCAAGGCACGCTTGGCCCAGGCGCTGGCTCAAAACGGCTTTGAGGTGTCCGACGAAGGCACCGACAGCGATGAACCGGTCGATTACCCCGATTACGCCAAGATCGTTGCGGGCAAGGTCAGTCGGCACGAAGCCGAACGTGGCATCTTGATCTGTGGCACCGGCATCGGCACGTGCATCGTTGCCAACAAGTTTCCCGGCGTCCGCGCGGCATCCTGTTATGACGAAGTCTTGGTGGAAATCAGCCGACGTCACAACAACGTTAACGTGCTGTGCTTGCCCGGCGATCTGATCGGTGACCGCCAAATCGACGACTTGGTATTGAAGTGGTTGGCCACGGATTTTGACGGTGGTCGTCACGAAAACCGATTGAAGAAGATCGTCGACATCGAAAACTCACCGAACCTGGCCGACGCGTGAGCCCCGCTGCGACGAAATCATCCGACAACACCGCCGATCCGTCGTCGTTGCGTTCGCCGCTGTCCCAGTGGTCCGACTTGATCGGCAAAGCCCACTTAGCCGACTGGTTCGCCCACGCCATCGGTGCCGGCAAGCTGACCGGCAGCCTGTTGTTCGTCGGCCCTCACGGTGTCGGCAAGCGATCGGTCGCGATGCTGTTGGCTCGTACGTTGCTGTGTGAAACTCGCGATCCCGCCGACATGCAACCGTGCGGATCGTGCCCGGCGTGCCAACAAGTGGTCGCGCAAACGCACCCGGACTTGATCACGATCGGCAAGCCCAACGACCGGGCCTTCATTCCGCTGGATCTGTTGATCGGTCCGCCCGATGCACGGATGAGCGAAGGGTTTTGTCGTGACATTCGTTTGCGGCCGTCGCGTGGAAAACGCAAAGTCGCCATCCTGCGTGACGCCGATTTTCTGAACGAAGAAGGCGCCAATTGTCTGTTGAAGACCCTGGAAGAACCGCCGCCCGGGTCGCTGGTGATTCTGATCGGGACCAGCGAACAACGACAACTGCCCACCATCCGGTCGCGCTGCCGCGTCATCCGGTTTGCACCGCCCTCGGGCGCCGAGGCCGCCGACTTGCTGCGCCGCGGACACGGTGTCACCGAAACCAGCAACGACAAAATTGCTGATGCCGTGGCGATGTCGGCCGGCGACATGACCGTTGCGGCACGACTGTTGACCGACGGCCAAGATCAATGGCAAACGGCTTTTTTGAACTTGTTGTCCCAGCCCAACTTGGATCCCGTCGCGATCGCCAAAGCCATCACCAGTCGCGTGGACGATGCCGGCAAAGAAGCATCCAAGCGTCGCGACGCCCTGCGTGATGTATTGTCGATGGCCATTCAGCATTTCCGTCGCCAGCTTCGGCAAACCGCATCCCAGGCGACCGCCGCGACGGTGCCGGCCGGATCGAATTTATTGCTGTCCCGCGTCGACCGGTGTGTGCGGGCGATTCGCGAAGTCGATCGCAGTGCGAATCAGTCCACGCTGATCGAATGCTTGGCCGGCGACCTTGCCCAGGGCCGCACCGGAGACCGCGGGGCGATCGGATCTTAGCGGGGAAAACCGACGAATCGGACCTGCGTCGATCCGCGCCCGTTTTCTGTCTTGGTCCGTCGGCGGCCTTCTGGTAATTTCCCCTTCACGTCGTTGGAAACGACATCAACAGGCGGGTCAAATGGAGTTGGTTCCCGTCGGCTCGGTCAAACGTGCTCGAAAGGAGTTCGAGGGTGGATACGAAACAGGAATCTCTGGCCGTTCACATTCGTTGGATGATTCGTCGCGACATGCCGGCGGTGCTGGAGACGGAGACACGATCCTTCGAATTTGCATGGACCGAAGAGGACTTTATCCGTTGCCTGCGTCAACGCAATTGCATCGGAATGGTCGCGGAGATCGAAGACCGCGTGGCGGGCTTCATGATCTATGAACTGCACAAGAATCGGTTGCACATTTTGAACTTTGCCGTGCATCCGGAATTTCGCCGTCGTGGCTTAGGTCACGCGATGATCGGCAAGTTGTTGGGCAAGCTTTCACATGAACGCCGCAACCGGATCATGTTGGAAGTCCGCGAAACCAACTTGGAAGCGCAGCTGTTCTTCAAGAGCGTCGGGTTCCGTGCGATCAGCGTGCTGCGTGACTTCTATGATGACGCTGCCGAAGACGCCTATCTGATGCAGTATCGGTACCAACCGACGGCCGAAGAATTGGCCCAACCGCACAATCGCATCTCACGATTGGCCGGCTGATCCGTATTCGCGGACCGCAATCGAACGATTCACTAAAAACGCCATGGCAGGATCTGCGATGGCGTTTTTTCGTTGGCTGTGGTCAATCGTCCCATCATCGATTGCCGGGGACGTTCGGCGTGGGATTCTTGGCGGCTTGTCACTAAGCTTGCGGCAACGCCTTGAAGTGCTGCTGCTATGTATCAATCCACCCGGCAAATCGCCCATCCCCACTGCGTCGTTTGTGGCGCCGATTCCTCCGGCGGTTTGGGCATCCAATTTCGTCCCGTCAGCGAAACCGCGGTCGAAGCCATCGTGCAGTGTGACGAACGTTGGCAAGGGTATCCGGACATGCTGCACGGCGGGGTGATCTGCATGATGCTTGATGGTGTGATGACCAATTGCATCTTTGCCACTGGGGTCACGGCCGTCACCGCCGACATGAACGTGCGGTTCTTGCATCCGGTCGCATCGTCCGGCTCGATCACTTTGAAAGCGAACATCAGCGATTCGTCTTCCATGCTGTATTACCTGGAAGCCGAATTGATCCAGGACGGAAAGACGAAAGCTCGCGCGACGGCACGGTTCGTCAAACGTGCGACGAAAATGGATCCGTCCGCTGATCGACCGAAACAGCGATGAACATCGAAGTCACGGTCTTGGCGGAAAACACGGTTCGTGGGCGTCAGTTATTGGCCGAGCACGGCTGGGCCTGTTATCTGCGGTGCGGCAGCGATGGATTGCTTTGGGACACCGGCCAAGGCATGGCCATCGCCCACAACGCTCGTGAACTGGGCCTGTCCCTGACTCAGGTGCAAACGGTTGTTTTAAGCCACGGCCACTACGACCACACCAACGGACTGGCGGAAGTCTGGGATGCCAACCCTGGGGTTCAGATTGTCGGACATTCCGCTTGCACCGAAGCAAAGTTTCGACGATTGGCTGATGGCTCGGTCCGTGATGTGGGGATGAAGACGTCGATCCGCGATGGCCTGACTTCGATCAAAAATCGCTGGAACCCCTGTGACGTCTCGCGTTGCATGGTCGGGCCGCTGTGGACGACCGGTCCGGTTCCACGCATCACCGATTTCGAAGACACCGGCGGCGATTTCTATCTGGATGATGCCTGTCAGACCATCGACCCGATCGTCGACGACCAAGCGTTTTTCTTTGACACCGCCGCGGGCATTGTCGTGTTGTTGGGTTGTGCCCACGCCGGTGTAATCAACACGCTGATGCACATCTGCCAATTGCGTCCGAACCGTCCGATCGACACGGTCATCGGCGGCATGCACTTGGGATCGGCATCACAAAACCGCATCCGCGAGACGATTCGCGGTTTGACGGACTTGGGCGTTCAGCGTGTCGCGCCGTCGCACTGCACAGGATTTAGCGCCGCGGCAAAGATGCGTGCAGCCTTCGGCGATCGATGCGAAGAAACTCACGTGGGAAAACGTTGGTTGTTTTCGGCATCGGATTCAACGTTGGTCTAGCGTCGGTGCCGTACCCAAGCAACGAAGTCGCGAATGCGATCGTGTGACAGCAGGGCTTGCACCGTCCCGTAGTTCCGCCCCAATTCTTTTTCGCTGGGCACGAACCGGTGGATGGCCGAATGACAGTCGCGGCACAGCGGAATGGTCTGCTGCATTTGTTCGCGAGTGAACCGTTTCTTGAACCACTTGTTGCGATGACAGCGGCGTGGAATCAAATGATGACGCGTGGTTCCCTTGCGAGTGATCCGTCGACACAATTGGCATTGATCGGGAATCAACGCCGGCAATTCGGGACCGCAGGTCGGGCCCGACGGGTCGGTGTCGTTTTCGGATCCGGTCGTCATGGTTGGTTTCTCCGATCTTCACGAACGACTGTACCGGCGCGACAACGTGCCGTCATCGGCCGACCGCGCTTCGTTATCGCTGCCCCACCCTAAGATCCTGATGCTGACCGAACTGTCGATCCAAGAAATTTTGATGCTTGCCCTTGGTGCGGCGGGTATTGGGGTCAGCAAGTCGGGATTCCCCGGCATCAGCATGCTGCACGTCGTGTTGTATGCGTTCGTCTTCGGCGCGAAAGATTCCACCGGCGTGTTGTTGCCGATGCTGGTGGTCGGCGACTGTTGTGCGATCTACTTTTTTGGACGCAAAGCAGTCTGGCATCAGGTCCGCCGTCTATTGCCGCCGACGCTGGTCGGAATCCTGGTCGGTTGGCAATTGATGGATCGCTTGAACGAGGATCTGTTTCGCATTCTGGTCGGGTTCATCATCCTGGCGTTGACGATCGTTCAAGTGGTTCGCATGTGGCGCCCAACTTGGTTCGACCAGGTTCCCCACCAACGCTGGTTTGCGGTGTTGCTGGGTTTGTTGGCCGGGCTGACGACGATGATGGCCAATGCCGCCGGCCCCGTGGTCGCGTTGTATCTGTTGGCGGTCAGTTTGCCAAAATGGGAATTGATCGGCACCACGGCTTGGCTGTTTCTGGTGTTGAACCTGTTGAAATTGCCGCTGAGTTTTCAGTTGGGCTTGATCACTCCATCCACGTTGGCGGTCGGTGCCACATTCGCCATCGCGATTCCGCTGGGCATCTTGAGCGGACGCTGGCTGGTGTCGCGAGTCTCCCAGAAGCTTTTCAACGGCATTTTGCTGGCGTTCACCGGCATCGCCGCGCTGCGTTTGATCGGGCTGTTTTAGCCGACGCGACACACGCCTATTCCGAAAGGCGCGGCGTCATCGGGTCGCACAAAACGGACCCGATTCAGACGGCTATAATCCAGCGAACAATCTTTTCCATCCATCCGCGATCGCCCGGGAACCACTTCTGATGGCCGACAACCGACGACAATTCCTCGCCTCCACCGCATCCGCTGCTGCTGCTACCGCCGCCATGGTTCACACGTCCCCGATCGCGCGAGCGGCGGACGGATCGAAATTGAAAGCCGTCGTTCTTGGAGTGGGCTGGTACGGCATGGTAGATGCCAAAGCGGCGCTGAAGGTGGGTGGGGTGGACATCGCGGGAATCTGTGATGTCGATAGCGAACACCTGGAACAATCGGCAGAGGAACTGAAGAAGCTGCAGGGTCATCGGCCGCAAACGTTTGCCGATCACAACGAAATGCTGGACAAGGTGGATCCCGACATTGCGATCATCGGAACGCCACCGCATTGGCATTCGCTGCAATTGATCGATTGTCTGAATCGTGGCATCGACGTCTATTGCGAAAAACCACTGACGTACGACGTCCGCGAAGGACAGGCGTTGGTCAAAGCCGTCAATGACAGCGGCCGCGTCGTTCAAGTTGGTTTTCAGCGTCGTCAAAGTCAAGCGTTCGCCGAAGTCAAACAGTTCGTCGAATCAGGTAAGGCGGGCCGGATCGTTCAAGCCGACGTTCAGATCCATTACAAGGCTGGCACCAAAGATGCGACCCCTCAGGATCCACCGTCGTCGCTGGATTGGGATCGTTGGTGTGGACCGGCACCAAAAATTGCTTACAGCCCTCAAGTCGGTCACAAAAGTTGGCGTTTGGAAAAGACCACCGGCCATGGGCACTTGGTCGACTGGGGCATCCACAACATCGATGCGACCCGGATGATGATGAATCTGGATCTGCCGAATCGCATCACGGCCGATGGCGGCATCTATCAATACGACGGCATCATCACGACACCCGACACACTGTCGGTCCACTTCGAATTCGATTCGATGCCGGTCGTTTGGCGGCACCGACTGTGGGGCGCCACAGAAGCCGATCCTCAATACAAAAATGGTGTATTCTTGTTCGGCGAAGATGCCACCATTTTTTCCAGCGATCGCCAGTGGATGTTGATCCCCAAAAACAACAAGGGAGACATCGAAGTCCACGACGCTCCTGTCGATTTGGGCGGCAAACACATGGCGAATTTCTTGGCCGCCGTACGAGGCCAGGAATCGCTGGCGTGTCCAATCGAACAAGGGTTCCGTTCCACCGCGACGGTTCAGCTTGGCATGGTGGCGTACGAGAGTGGGACGACGGTTCATTTCGATCCGAAGACGCTGAACGTCAAAGGCAACGACGATGCGGCGGCGCTGTTGCGTCGTGAGTACCGCGCCCCGTACCAACACCCGTACCAGGCGTAGTGCCTGCGGGCCATCATCACCAGACGCCACCAACGAATCGTCGCCTCTCGCTCTGCGAGAGTACCGAAGAACTAAGCTCCAGCGCGGTTCCGGCACAGAAGCCCCGAGCGACCACGCTGCAGCATCGTTCGCTGACGGCTGTCTTGATGCCGCCTAAGGCGACGTCGCAACGATACGGAAACCGACGTTGAAAACCTTCTGCCACCGAGCATAGGTTCGTCTCATCGCGGCGGTGGCATCCGATGGAGGATCGAAAAAGGAACCTCCAGCCGCAACCGCGTTGTCGTCCTTTGCAGCCGAATCCGGCAACAACCACTCCGCCACGTTGCCGTGCATGTCGTGCATGCCCAACGGGTTGGCTTGAAAACTGCCCACCGCGGCCGTCACGACTGCCCCGTCGTTGAAGCGAACTGCCGATCGCTTGCCGCCTTCCAAGACCAAGTGCGGAACGCCCCCGGACCACTGCGTCACGTCGGGTGGGTGAACTTTCAACGCCGACATGACTCCGCGACCGAACGAGGCATCCGCCAAGTTTTCATACGGGGCAAAGTCATCGGACTGGTCGCCGAACCAGTACTTTGCCTCTGCGGCGTCCCCCGTTGCCAGTGTCCATTGGTGATCGGTCGGCAAACGAACCTCTAGCGACGTCTGTGTCGAAAGCCAACGACAAAACGCCATCGCTTCATCGCGGCTAACTCGGACAACCGGTTGTGAATCTTCGCCCATCCAAACCCCAGGACCATCCGGGCGATCCAATCGATGCGCGTAGAACCTGGACCGATGATCGGGATCAAACGCTTGATACTGTGCGTTGGTGATTTCCGTCGACGCCATCCAATAGGCCGTGCTCGAACCAGCCGGCTGGATCTTCACCAGCGTTAGCGATGATCCGTCCGGCATCGAAATCGATCGCTGACCGACCGACGATGCCGCCCCGCTGGCCGCCGATGCGTCGGACGGCGTGCTCGCGTTTCGATCGTCTCCGGTGCGTTTCCCTGTAACACTTTCAACGGATGAAACGTAGGGCGGTGTGGGCGGCACGTGTTCCGGATCACGTGCCGGGCCGCCATATCGCAATTGAAGCTCGCGACGGCGTGCCCTCGCGTCATCGGGGATCGGATAAACGTCGGACCACGTTCCGTGGCAGGGGCCATTTAGATCAATCCAGGTGACCAAACGATCCCAGGCCTCGGCATCCAGCTTGACACCATGATGGCCACGTCGAAGCATTTGAATCAGCGGGCTGGTTTCGGCGTGGTATTCGCCAGGGGTCAGCATTTCCACCGAATCTTCGATACCGACCCGCCGGATGTAGTGCACCAGTGCATCGTAGGCCGGCGTGTACGTCATTCGGCCCCCGGTTTCGCGGTGCATGTCTGGGTGCAGACGACTGACATACCCGATCGGCCAAGTCTCGGGGTCGTCATGTGCGTCTTCGGTCCGAAGATCGGGTGCCGCCGACTGTCCGTCATGACATCCGACACAATGGTGATCCAGTACCGGTTGGACTTCACGTTGAAAATCAAATCCGCGTGGCGGCCCGTACCAGTCACGAATTGATTGCGGTGGTTTGGTTGCCGCCAGGGTGAACTGCGTGGCGGCCGATTCCAACGGCTTTTCATGACACCCGACACACGATACGACTTCGCCGGGCATCGCGGTGAACCAGCTACGCATCAACTGGACGGCACGTCCTTGCTGATCCAGCGGCTGAACCGCCAGCGGCGTGTTGGCCGGAACTTCGAACATGGCCGACCCATCCGATTCGACGTCCACGGTGCCTTCGATCTGCATGCTATCCCAGGGACCGCCGTACCCGATTTTGTCCGGCCCGGCCAACTGTCGATAACCGAAATGGTACGAAAGCACTCGCAATCGCTGGACAGTTCCTCGCGGCACACCGTCCAGTCCCGGCCCGGCGTGCACATCGTGCAAATAGACCGTCGCACGGGTGGCCTGGGGATCGGTACGATCGGCGATCACCGGAGGCGTTGCACGTTTTTGCACCGGAGTCGGTTCCAAGAGATGATACTGGTCGTCCTTGGCAATGCGCACGATGTTGTCAAAGACATCGGCCAGATAGATTTCCCACTTGCCGCGGCGATCGCGCAACATGCTGACCAAGAAAAACTTGTCGCTGATGGGCTGTGGATGCAAGAACTTAGGCCAGTCAGGATCGATCGCAGTGTCGCGAATTACGGGCAAGACCGGTGTGCCCTGGCCACTGATCCGATGAATGATTCCGTCCTCGTTTTGCCAACCTTTGGACGGATCCAGCGTGACCAGCCATCCCATGCGTGGCGCACCGTGATACCCCGACAGTATGCTGACCAAACCGTGGTCCTTTCCGGGCAACGGTTGGCTGAAGAACAGCGAGTTGGGAAAGTAGGAATTGCTGCCGTAGATCGCCCGTTGGCCGGTCCCGTCCGGGTTCATCACCATCAACTCACGCAGAAAGATGTGGTTGATGCCGACGTAATCCCAGCGACTGTACATGACTTGACCGCTGGGCAAGACCACCGGATTGGCATCGATGTCTTGATCAAAACACAGCTGTCGCATGTCGCTGCCGTCGGCGTTGCAGCGATAAAGATTTCCCGTCGGCATCTGGCCATGGTGACAGGGCACCGATTGGTACGACGCGGTGCTGGCAAAGATGATTCGACCGTCGGGCAGATAGCAACCGTCGAAGCAATCGACATCATCCGGTGCGGTGGTGACCGGTCGCATCGATTGATCGTCGACGCCAATTTCCCACAACTTCCAGTTGACCGCATCGGATCGAGTGACCAACAAACGATCGGCGTCATAGTGCAGTCGTAAATCGCCGATGAAGCCGCCATCGTCCGGGCGAAAGAACCTGTCCATCGGCGGCTGTGCCCGATCAGCGGCGATGTCGTCCAGGCTGATCCGCACGACATCGTTGTCGTAACCGGTCTTGTCGTAACCCGCCATGGTTTCATGCGGCGCTGGCACGGCGATCCCGTGAATCGGGTTTTCGGCCCGGCGACGCACCATCAGCAAATCACCGGTCAGCCGCGGATGATCCAGTAACGCTTCGCGTCGTAAACGGACCAAGTCGGATCGCGCCGCGTCCGGATCAGATTCCGCTTTGCGTCGCAATTCATCCAAGCGTTTCAAAAACGCATCGCCACGTGGATAGTCGTGACCGTAAGTCGTCCGCAGATGTTCGACCGCCGAACGTAGATTGTCGCACTGACGATCAAAGTTCGGTGTCGCCGATGGACACGTTTCGGCCGTCATTGCATGAACGACCAACAGAACCGCGAGGACGACGAAGGTTCTCGCAGAAATTCGATACGGGCGTGGAATCATCGACCTGATTGCCGGGGTGCCGGGGACGAAATCCGTCGCCGGACAGCCGACCGGCAAACGACCGGCTTCAGTCTAGCACGCGACCGACAAACGTCCCTTTGCACCGCATGCGGCACGATGACACAGCACCGTGCACAACACTGTGCCTTGTCGGGATTAGGCCCGATGGCCCCTGAGTGATCGCGTTGATTAGGGAACCAACCAGAACGTTCCCGTCATGACAGCGGCCTGGGCGATGGCACCTCGGGCACTGATCGGCACTGCAGGGATGATCCACGGTGCACAATCGCCGGGGCGGTAATACCCCAGTGCGTACTGGCATTCGCTGGGACAATGCACGCCCATCTTGTAAGGCAGCACGGCGATGTTGGCAAAGAAGTGTGCAGACGACACCACGGGTTGCAACACCGGTCCGGCCGTGTGGCCGTAACGTTCCAAGTTGACTTCTTGGAAGTACAGCGGCTTGTGACACAGATTCGATGCTTTGTAAGTCATCGTCATTTGCTGCCATGCACGCGGCTGATAGGCGACTTGTTCCAACTGGCATTCGGTCGGCAATCCCCAGCTATCAGTCAGGACGGCCAAGTCTTCTTCGCTTAGACGATCCGTTTGGATCTCTTCCAGCGAACCGAATTCGGTTTCGATGATCGCTTTTCCATAGGCCAGGTCACGCAGTTTTCCGACCGCCAATGTCACGCCATCGACCGAACGCCAAGTGCGTACCTTTTGCTGGTCGTCCCAGCGGGATTTGAATTCTTCGTACCGATCCTGTTCCACCACATCGGGTCGGAACGGAGGACTGGGGTCCAGCGAGATGTCGCGAATGGATTGCAAACGAACTCGTTCGCGGAAATCTTCACAGGACAAACCAAGCATTGCACCGGGGACGCGTTCTTCGCGTTCCTTGCGAGCTTCTTCACGCAGCCGACGCAGATCGTCCATGTCGTCTTGGTTTTCACGCTCGAACGGATTGCTTTCCAAGTCAAAGGAATCCAAACCGAAATCGTCTTGGGGCTCCGGTGCCGGTGTGGTTTCCGGTGGCGGAAGCGTCTGCAAGCCTTCATCGGTCGGCCGTTCATTGTCGGACCGCGTTTGCGGGGCTTCCGACGTCGTCGAGTCCGGCGAAGGCGACTGTTGCATCAGATCGCGAATGCTGTCCGAAGGCGACTGGACGTTGGGTTGGCGATCCGGATTCGCAATGCTGTTGCCTAGGCCATTGGTGTCCAGACCGGCAGCGTCCGGAGGCGGCAACAAATCTTGTCGTGGCATCGCTTGACCTGTCGCCGGTGTGCCCGGATCGAACGCTTCGCCGGCGGGCGGGGGCAACAGTTCGGTGCCATCGCTGAATCCAGCGGGTGCCTCCTGAGTCGAAGGCATTTCAAATTGCGAAGGCGCCGATTGAGGTGCGGGCAGGTTTCCTCGCAAGCTGTTCATCGGACGCATTTCCGACGGCTGGACCGGATCGGCGGTCGGCTCGGGAAGACCAAATCCGTTGCCAGAATTTGCCGAATCGGCTGTACCACCGGGCGGTGCGAACAGGTCATCCAAATCCTTGGGGGCCTGCGCGGCGGTTTGACGGACCATCGATGTGCCACGGTGTGCGGCGGGCATGACGGGCGTGACCGTTGCCGAACCGCCCGCGGCCACCATCTGGTGACGTGCACGTCGGCTGGATCGCACCGATGGAACATCGGGTCGTCCAAAGGGGTGTTCAAAGAAATCGTTCGCGGCCGCCTGGTTGGCATTCGGGTCTGCCACCGGAACCGGTGCCGGCAAGCCCGCCCGCTGGATATTGCGCATCGTGGGCAACGTGGGTGTGGCCGGTCGATCGCCAGCATAAGCCGGTGCCGGCGAAGGTTGGATCGCGCTGACTTGGCGGACGGGGTACTTTGGCTGTGCGGCCGGAACGTTGGCTGCTGCAGTCGACGCGGCGACTGCGGCGGGCTGATCAGTACCGGTCGTTTTCACGCCGGCATTCGGCACACCAGCTTGTTGCACGCCGGGATTTTGCCACTGCAGATTCCATCCGGCACGCTTCGGCTGATGGGTGGCGGCAGGCTGCGTCTGGGCGGTGAACTTGGGCACCGGACGCAATTGATTCGCATGCGAGGCGTTGACCGGTGATTGGGCGTCGACCGTCCCCAGCGTCCAGGACGTTGCCAGCGTCAACGTCAACGCGGCCAACCGCCGAGCGAATCGGCGGCGGCTGTCGGATAAGATTTGGGCCCTACTTTTGGTCCGAGTGAACGTCGGGGCTGTAGTTGGGCGCTTCTTGCGTGATGGCAATGTCATGCGGGTGGTTCTCCCTCACCGTCGCTGCGGACACCCGCGTGAAGCGTGCGTCCCGTCGCAGTTCCTCGATCGTCCTGGTTCCGACATATCCCATGCCGGCACGAAGTCCGCCCACCAATTGGTAGACGTAATCGCTGAGCGGTCCTTTGAACGGCACGCGTCCTTCGACACCTTCGGGGACCAACTTGCCCGCCTCGGTGCCTTTTTGGCGATACCGATCGCTACTTCCCTTGACCATCGCCCCCATCGATCCCATGCCGCGGTACTCCTTGAAGGTACGGCCTTGGTAAAGGATGGTTTTGCCGGGACTTTCGGCCAGACCGGCAAACAGGCTGCCGATCATGACCGTGCTTGCGCCCGCGGCGATCGCTTTGGTCACGTCACCGCTGAAACGGATTCCTCCGTCGGCGATGACAGGAATGTTGTTTTGTTCCGCAACGCCGACCGCATCCATGATCGCCGTCACCTGGGGGACACCGACACCGCTGATCACCCGCGTCGTACAGATCGAACCCGGCCCGATGCCCACTTTGACGGCATCCGCACCCGCTTCGATCAGATCGCGAGTCCCATCGGCGGTGGCCACGTTTCCGGCGACCACGTCGATATCCCAATTGGTTTGTTGTTTGATTTCGCGAACGGTCTCGATCACGTTTCGGCTATGCCCGTGAGCGGAATCGACGACCAAAAAGTCGACGCCCACTCCGATCAGGCTTTCGGCCCGATCCAGGTCCCCCACTCCGATGGCGGCTCCGACGCGAAGTCGACCCTGCGGATCTTTGCAAGCCCGCGGGAATCGCTTCATCATGTCGATGTCGCGGATCGTAATCAGTCCCGTTAGTTTCCTTTCTTCGTCAATCAGCAGAAGTTTCTCGACCCTTTTTGCCGTTAAAATTCGCTCAGCTTCCTCAAGCGTTACATTCCCTACAGCCGTCACCAAATTCTCACGAGTCATGACTTCGCTGACTGGGAGAGATGGGTCTTCTAGGAAACGCAAATCACGGCGGGTCAGAATCCCGGCCAAGGTGCCGTCGTCATGCACGATGGGGATGCCGGACACGTTGGCCTTGTCCATCGTTTCGGCGGCTTTGCCGACCTGTTCGCCCGGCCCCATCGTGACCGGATCGACGATGATGCCGTTGGCCGAACGCTTTACCTTCAGCACTTCACCGGTCTGGCCGACGACGCTGAGGTTTTTGTGGATGACCCCGATGCCGCCTTCTTTGGCCAGGGCGATCGCCATTCCCGATTCGGTGACCGTGTCCATGGGCGACGACACCATCGGGATTTGCAGCGCAATGCGGTCGGTCAGACGCGTGCTGACATCGACTTCGGCGGGAACGACTTCGCTGTAGCGGGGGACCAGCAAGACGTCATCAAAGGTGACGCCCTGGACGCCGATTTTGTCTTCCAGCATGGGGGGTTGGGCTTTCTGCGGCGGTGCGGAATCTGGAAAGACATCGAATTATGCCGAACCCCTGGTCAGTTTTATAGGGGCGTTTCACGGGGTTTGGCGTGGCCTCCATCGCGATCGCTAAATCGGGGGTGTTTCGCGTATCCGAGGTCAACGCCGCGGGTACTTCGTGCCGCCGCCAACCGTTGTCATCATGGATCGGGGGCATCCTGGATCGGGATTCAACCAATCGGATCGGTGTAACCGGTCGGTCGTCATGCGGCGAATGTGTTCCTGCGGTGATTCCGACCCGATGGGCATTGCATCTCGGTTAGACTGATTGGATCGGGCGTTGCGATTTTGGCGAGCTCTTCGAGTTCCACCGGTTCCGCTTCGATTCGATCCCCCGCTTTTCACTTTTCAAAACGTTCGGTCGTGGGCTCGGTCATTCGGCCGGCCCCTGTCGTGTTCTTCGCACATGTAACGCATGGCGTCTTATCCATCCAGCTACGTACCACCATCGACGTCGTTGCCATCGGCCGCGCTGACCGGAGGCGAAGACGACGTGATCGTTGCAGATTTGGTCCACCCCGAATCGCTGGTGGACCAAACGAACGAGGACGATACGTCCAAGGGCGGCTGGCTGGGCCTGATCCGCGCGACACCAGCCTGGTTGGTCAGCACCGCCGTTCACGTGGCCCTGTTGGTCGCGTTGGGCTTGGTGACGATGACCGAGCCGCAAAAGATCATCAACGTCTTGACCGCAGCGGTCACCGACGATCGGGGCCCAGAGATCAAAGAGTTCGTCATCGAGGAGGTCGACGTGGATGTGTCGACCGAGATGGAGGAATCCGCCGACCCGCCGCCGGCGCTCAATGAATTCGAACAAGTGGTCGAATCGATCGCTCTGGACGTTCCCACCGAAGCGATCTCGGTCCCGATCGAAAGTTTCGATTTGGCCGCCAACATGGCCCCGGCCGGTGACGTGCTACAGTCGCTGCAGTCGATGGCCAGCCAGTCGCTAAGCAGCCGCGGCAAAGACATGCGGGAAGACATGCTGCGGAAATACGGCGGGACGCCCAGCAGCGAAGCCGCCGTCAGCGCGGCACTGAAATGGTTGGCACTGCACCAAGCCCCGAACGGTGGATGGACGTTCAATCACGCCAGTGTTTGCCGTGGACGGTGCGGCAATATCGGCGAACCGAAGTACTTGCGTGCGTACAACGCGGCGACGGCGCTCGCGCTGCTGCCGTTCCTGGGTGCCGGACAAACGCACTACGAAGGCGAATACCAACAAGTCGTTCGCAAGGGGCTGCTGTTCCTGATCAAGAACGGCCGCA
The DNA here is from genome assembly GCF_012290005.1 of Crateriforma spongiae. NCBI lineage: Bacteria > Pseudomonadati > Planctomycetota > Planctomycetia > Pirellulales > Pirellulaceae > Crateriforma > Crateriforma spongiae. The sequence continues at coordinate 142,764 of NZ_JAAXMS010000005.1, read as the reverse complement.
AAGGCAAAATCAAAGGCGTCAACATGCTGGACTTCACCGAACCTGGTGGACGCATGTATTCGCACGGTTTGGCGGCGATCGCCCTGTCCGAAGCCTATGCGATGACGCAGGACCCGGCGTTGGCCGAACCGACCCAAGCGGCCCTGAACTTTATCGTTTGGGCGCAAGGCCCCGACGGCGGATGGCGGTACCAACCCAATTCACCGATGGGCGACACGTCGGTGGTCGGCTGGCAATTGATGGCTTTGAAAAGTGGTTACATGGGGCACTTGGTCGTGCCGCCACAATCGATCAGCGAATCGGTGCGTTATTTGAACCGCGTTCAAGGCAAGAACGGTGCGGTCTACGGCTACGTCGCACCGCCGGCACCCCGCATGGATGACCCGACGAAGTTGAAGATCAGTCCCGCCTGTACCGCGATCGGCCTGCTGTGCCGGATGTACACGGGCTGGCAGAAAGGCGACCCAAGACTGGAGTCCGGTGTTCAGGAATTGGCCAGAATCGGCGTCCGTCGTGACAATATCTATTACGACTATTACGCCGCCCAAGTCCTGCGTCATCACGGCGGGTCGGAATGGCAGGCGTTCAACGAGATTCTGCGGGACTGGTTGGTATCGACCCAGTCGCAGGATCGCGGCGCCAAAGGCAGCTGGCACTTCCCCAATTCACAATCGCACAAAGGCCCCGTCGAAGGCGGCCGATTGCTAAGCACCGCGTTCGCCACAATGATTCTGGAAGTCTATTACCGGCACATGCCGTTGTACGCCGACGCGGCGGCGGAAGAAGAATTCCCGCTGTAGTCTCACTGCAACGCGAAACAGGCGATTCCCCCCAGCGTTGGCAACGCCGTCAGGGATTCCTTGATTTCGGCGTCCGCCAGAATCTGGGGCAATCCGACGTGTCGCAGGTGCTGCGATCCAGATCGATCTTGTGACGTTTCGGGCCCGGCGATAATCTCGACCCTGGTGACTCAGGATGTTTCACGCTTCTGGGCAGGGAGGGCCGGCGCGTGCTACGACGACGATCGATTCGCACAAAACTATTGGCCGGACTGGTCACGCTGACGGGTGTCATTTGCTGCCTGGCTTACAGCGGGATCTCCGGACTGAACCGCTACGACCGTTTGGCACGGGTGGTCGCGGAAACCAGCAAGGAACTGCGGCTGGCCAACGATCTGCATCGCCTGGCGGTGACGCTGGACGAAAAGAACGACCGGCTGATGCAGCCGGAAGCCGAATTCGGCATGATCGAGCCGATCAGTTTCGACGAAGGCAATCTGTTTGCCGGAAACTGGCGTGACGTTTACATCAAGGAATACGACGCCGCCTGGGAACAGCTGGAACGGTCGTTGGAATCGTACAGCGTGCTGCTTGATTCGCGCGATCCCAATTTGCGTTCGTCGCTGATTTACGATTCCAGCCATAACGTCGACGAAATCGTCACATGCGTGGATTCGATCCGGCTGACCAATCAACACGCCACCGATCCACGCCAGTACCGCAAGACGCTGGACAAACACTACGACAACCTGATCGTCGCCACCGAAACCAATGCGGTGGAGATGAGCGAATCGATGGTCGGATTCACGTCCCAGGTTCGATCCAGCTATCGCACGTGGATCGCGATCGCGTGGTTTTTGTTGCTGGGTGCCATCGCCACGGTGTTGGTGATGATTTGGTTGTTTTGGACCTACATCGTTCAGCCCTTCCGCACGCTGCTGGAAGGTTCACGCATGGTGGCAAATCATGCCGCCTTTGGTCACCGAATCAGCTTGGGGACCAACGACGAATTGGACGAACTGGCATCGGCGATGAACGCGATGAGCAGCAAGTTCTCCATGGTCTATAACCACAGCGAACAGCTTCGCCAAAACCTGGAAACCGAAGTCCGCGATCGTACGCGTGAAGTGATTCGCAACGAACAACTGGCCAGCGTCGGATTCCTGGCCGCCGGCGTCGCCCATGAAATCAACAATCCGCTGACGACGATCGCTTGGGGCGCCGAGTCCTTGGAAGCCCAAGTGGCCGACCTGGACCACAGTGACGAACCGACGATCCACGGCGAAACCGCCGACTCGTTGCGTAGCACGCTGAAACAAATCCAAAGCGAAGCGTTTCGCTGTAAAGGCATCACCGATCGTCTGTTGGATTTCAGCCGGATGAGCGAAGTCCGACGCGAATCAACCGACCTATCCAAACTGGTCGACGACGTTGTGGAATTGGTCAGCAAAGTCGGTCAGTACCACTACAAGACGATTCGCACCCACCATTCCGGTCCGACAATCGCCGAAGTCAATTCGCATCAAATTCGCCAAGTCGTTTTGAACTTGATCACCAACGCGTTGGAATCAGTTGACAGCGATGGTGCGGTGGATGTTTCGGTGTTCACCGAAAACCAGAATGCCAAAATTGTCGTCGAAGACAACGGGTGTGGGATGAGCGACGAAGTGATGACGCACCTGTTCGAACCCTTCTTTACCCGGCGACAAAACGGGAAAGGCACCGGGTTGGGGTTAAGCATCACCTATCGAATCGTTTCCCAGCACGGTGGATCGCTGACGCCACACAGTGAAGGTGAAGGCCAAGGGTCACGCTTGGAAGTCACGCTGCCGCTGACCACCGAAAATGAAAACGAGACCGAACCGACGGTGCTGTCACCGGCGGTCAACATGGCGGCCTGACCACGCTGCCGGATTCAACACCATAACATCCGCCGCCACCGACCAGTCGGCCACGCCGGAATAAACGAAGCAACACTGATGCCCAGCGAAAAAACCAAACCCCGTTCCGCCAGCAAAACATCCAGCGCGACTTCATCGATGCGAATCTTGTTCGCCGACGATGAAACTCATTTGCAAACCTTGATGCGGGATGCTTTGACCCGCCGCGGTTACAACGTCACCGTTTGTCCCGATGGATTGACGGCCGTCGCGGCGCTGGAAAAAGAATCTTTCGATTGTCTAATCGTTGACATCGACATGCCGGGCATGACGGGGATCGAAGTCATCGAACGGGCTCGTGAGTTGCGCCCCGAAATCGACGCGGTCGTGATGACGGGCAAACCCAGCCAGGAAACCGCCATCGCCGCCCTGCGCAGCCACGCGTTTGACTACCTGACCAAACCATGCCCGCTGGCCGATATCGCGCGAATGCTGGAGCGGGTCGCCGCCCACCGTGACATCAAACGGCAATTGGCCGCGCTGCAACATCGTTTGCACCGCGCCGAAGGCGATTCGCAACTGGTCGGATCGGGCAACGCAATGCAGTCGGTTCAAAAGCTGATCGAAAAGGTCGGCCCCACCGAAAGCACCGTTCTGATCCGTGGTGAAACCGGTTGCGGCAAAGAACTGGTCGCCCGTGCGGTTCACGCCAACAGCCTGCGTGCGGACAAACCGTTGGTCGCAATCAATTGTGGCGCCCTACCCGAAAACTTGATCGAAAGCGAACTGTTCGGTCACTGTCGCGGTGCCTTCACCGGTGCCGACGCCGCGCGAACCGGATTGCTGGAAGTCGCCCACGGAGGCACCGTCTTCCTGGATGAAATTGGCGAACTTCCGTTGGCCGTCCAAGCCAAGTTGCTGCGGGTCCTGGAAACGGGCGACATCCGGCGTCTGGGCGACAATCAAACCGTCCAAGTCGACGCCAGGATTATCTGTGCGACGCACCGAAATCTGGAACAGATGGTGGAAGAAGGCACTTTTCGCGAAGACTTGATGTTCCGCATCAACACCTTCGAACTGACCGTTCCGCCGCTGCGTCAAAGGACCGAGGACATCGCGGTTTTGGCCGAACACCTGTTGCGTCGCCACCGCAGCGATGGAGTCTCCGGCAAACTATTCGCTCCGGAAACCCTGGCGGCGTTGGTCGCACACACTTGGCCGGGCAACGTCCGTGAACTGGCGAACGTGATCGAGCACGCGGCGATTCTTTGCGACGAACTGCCGATTACACCGGAGCACTTGCCCAGTCGGTTTGGCGAACGCCAACTGCGGAAAGAAATCCGCGAAGCCGATCCGATGACGCTAAAAGAAATGGAAATGCTCGCGATCCAGCGGTCATTGCAGCGGCACGGCGGTGACAAGAAAATCGCCGCCGAAGAATTGGGTGTCAGCCTGAAAACGCTTTACAACAAGCTGAACGCCGCCGAAGAACGACGTGCCGCCGGGTGATCGGGCTATCGCCCAAGCCCCAACGCCGTGAACGTATCGCCTTGGGACAGGTCGCCCGTTTCCAAACCCAGGTACAGCCATTTCATGCGCTGTTCGCTGGTGCCGTGGTTGAAAGATTCGGGTTGAACGTAACCGCGACTGGCCATTTGCAGGGCATCGTCACCGATGCGGCGAGCGGCGTTCAATCCTTCTTCCACGTCCCCGCGTTCGATCGTGTTCCACTTCTTGTCGGCATGATGCAGCATGACGCCGGCAAAGAAGTCCGCCTGTAATTCCAAAGCGACCGAATAGCGGTTGTACTGGACCTCCGGCAACGTTTGCCGTTTCTTGTCGACCAGGTCGGTGTAGCCAAGAAGTTTCTGCACATGATGCCCCACTTCATGTGCGACGACATAAGCTTGGGCAAAATCACCGGGAGCCCCCAATTGACGCGACAGTTGGTCAAAGAAGGATGTGTCCAGATAAACCTTTTCGTCGGCCGGGCAATAAAACGGGCCGGTTCCGCTGCTGGCCATCCCGCAGCCTGATTGCACGCGGTCCTTGAACAACACCAGCGTCGGCTGTCGATACTCGTATCCGGCTCGTCGGAACAGATCGCCCCAAACTTCTTCGGTGTCTGCAAAAATCGTTTTGACGAATTCGCCGGCTTCCACCTCGGCCTCGGACAGCTGAACTTCACCACCGCCGCCTTGCGGTGCGCCTTGGTTGGCCTGCTGAAGAAACTGTTGCGGGTTGCCGCCCAACAGAGCGATCACCACGGCAATCAGAACCACACCGATGCCGCCGCCCATCACAGCCGGTCCAGACATCGAGCGTCGGTCTTCCACATTTGTACTTTGACGACGACCACGCCACCGCATTGACTTGTCTCCCAACTGTGCTGTGCACTCGGCTATAAACTGCACGCCGACGCCCCATCGACGCCGACTTGTCCGACGGTGCTGCCAACAATCCGGCACACGATCCTGTGCAACTTCGGTGCCCAATTGTGCGTCGTCGGTGCAACGTTTTCCATAGGGGCTACGCGTCGATCCCTGAATGTGACCGCCCAGGTCTGGCAATCGCAGGATGCAAATTGAACCCAACCAATGTTTAAGAAATCTGAATCAACATCACCCGGCTTGATCGGCCCCATTATTTCGTCGGCACTGACGCTGGGCGTCATCGCCGGATGCCTGATCGCGCTGGCGTTTTGGGCCGACGGATACTCCGCGGCTCTGCGAACATTCACTTCAATGATCATGCCGGTCGGATTGGCTTGGACGATCGGCGGATTCCTGACGCTATGGTCAATCCGCCGTGGACGCTTTGGTGGCATGCTGTTGTTTGGTTTGTTCTTCGCCCTGGTCGGATTGCTGGGCAACAGCCGAATCAGCGACCGTTTGATGCGTAGTGTCGAATGGCCGATCGAAGATGCCGCCGACGGGCAATTGGAATCGACCGCCGCACCACCCTTTCGCACCATCATCGTTCTTGGCGGCAGCGTCTCCACCGGCCCCGACGGCCGATTCGAACTTGGCCCCGACGGCGAACGAATCTTCACCGCGGCCCAGTTTTGGCATCAAGGTCGCACCGAATCTATCATCTGTACCGGCAGCTCGGTGACGACCGAAGCCCCATCGACCACCGGTAGAATCTTGCTGGAATCCGCCGGCGTTCCGGCCGACAAGATCTTTGAATCTCCGGGAATGAATACGGTCGAAGAAATGCAAAACTTGAAAGCGTTCTTTGACCAACCGCCCGAGACCTTTCCGCAAGCCGGCGACGGACGAATCGGACTGATCACTAGCGCGTTTCATTTGAACCGTGCGATGCGTTTAGCTCGGGCCCAGGGATTCAAGTTCACTCCGTTGCCGGTCGCCTATCGCCAGGGCGAACTGGACAACTATGAAATTTATGACTGGGTCCCAACGGTTCAAAACCTAAAGGATTCGACGACTGCATTGCGTGAGTGGCTGGCCTATTTTGCGGGGCGTTAAAATCGACCTTGGATGCTCCGCCGGACCTTTTTGCCCAGGACAAGTCTGTCATGCCACAAACGATCACCTTCGAACAATCGCGTCGCGTGGACCAAGTCGCCATGGAACATTACGCGATGAATGGACTTGTGCTGATGGAAAACGCGGGATCAGCGGCCGCCCGGCGTATTGCACAGTTGCACCCCGGTGCCAGCGTGCTGGTTCTGTGTGGCAAAGGCAATAACGGCGGTGACGGCTATGTGATTGCCAGGCACCTGCAATTGCTCGGGTGCGATGTCCATTTGCTGGCCACTGCGACACCGGATGAGTTATCGGGGGATGCCGCCGTCAACGCGCGGATCGCCGCACGATCGGAAATGCCGATCACATTCGTCAAGTCCGTGCACGATCCAGACATCGAAGCCGCCATGGATGCGGCCGACGTGATCGTCGATTGCTTGTTGGGGACCGGGGTCAGCGGACCGCTGCGATCACCGTTTCGGGAAATCGTCTCACTGGCCAATGCCGCCGGCGCCGTTCGCATCGCGATGGATGTTCCCACCGGTTGGCCCGCCGTCCAAGCAGAAACGTCCGATGATGCAATTGCTTTCGTCGCGGACAGAACACTGACATTCGTTGCCGTCAAAGCAGGGATGAACGAAAACGACGCCGATCGTTGGACCGGCGTCGTCGAAGTCATCGGTATCGGTGTGCCGAAAAAGCTGTTGGACGATCTGGAGATACCAACAGCCTAGACATTCCCGCGGCCCAATCGCCGCATCATCGCTTCGCGTTTACTCGGGCAAACGTGCATGATGCACATCAGGAAATTCCGACGTCAGTCCCTCTTTCATGAACGCGACCAAGTCGGCCTTCTCCTGCTCGGTCAGGTTCAATGGTTTCATCTTGTCGCTCAGCCAAGGATTGGGGTGCCCGCCCTTGTTGTACCACTCAACGACTTCTTCCAAGGTCGCTTGGCTTCCATCGTGCATGTAGGGTGGTGAAAGCGCGACGTTCCGCATGGTCGGCGTTTTGAATGCGCCACGATCCTTCTCCTCTTTGGTGACCTCGTATCGTCCCAAATCGGGTTCGTCTGCATCCATCCCAACGCCAAGGTTGTGGAACTGTTCATCACTAAAGTTCGCACCGGCGTGGCACGCGGTACAGTTGGCTTTGCCGAACGTCAGCTCCATTCCTCGCCACGCTGATTCGCTCATCGGATGTTCCGCGGCGGCTTTTTTCAAAGCATTGTATTCCGCTTCCAACTCAGGTTCTTCGTCCAAGTATTCCAGGTCGTCCGCGTATGCCTTTTCGAACGACTTGACCGCTTGGGCGTAGTCGTAGGGTGCCGGCGCCGTCACGATCGCTCGCTCGAACGTCGCAATCGCTTTCCCAACGTTGTCGATCGTCAAACCATCATCAAAGATCTTTTCAAACTGGACACGATAGCCTTCGATCTCCGAAAGCGTCTGGACACAAAAGTCGTGGGTGTTGCCCATTTCGATCGGATTGGCAATCGGTCCGACCGCTTGGTCTTCCAGCGACCCGGCGCGTCCGTCCCAAAACTGCAGCGTGCTAACGATCCGGTTGTAAGAAACCGGCGAATTCCGATTCCCTTCCTGGTCATCCACGCCAATGCCGAACTGTGTGTTGGCCCCGTAGCCCTGATCCGGCGCGTGACATGACGCACAAGAGATCGTTGAATCCGATGACAAACGCGGGTCGAAATAAAGCTGGCGTCCCAATTCGATTTTCGCCCGCGTCATCGGGTTGTCTTCGGGGATGTGGATGTTCGCCTTGGCTTTGTCCAATCCCTTGGGCAACGTGACCTGCAATTCCTCGTGCACCGACGGATTGCTAAGCCACTGTTTGATTTCGCCAACGCTGACAGAACCTTCACCGGGGATGCCGGCGGTCAGTTCGGGATCGCCCAGCGTCACGCTTTCCGCAGCAGCGGTCGACGCAACCGAACCGCACGCGACCAGAGCGCAGGCCAACTTGAAATGATGGGATAGCCGAAAAACATCGGACCAAGAACTAGAACGAATCATGTGGGTCGTCTTTTTGTCGAACCAGGAGATAGGCGGGGAAATGTGATCTTGATTGGAGAGCCCCTGAAACCGGCCTCTATTCTACTGATCCGCAAAGACACTGCAAAAACCAACATGCCCGACGCCGGGTCACCCTTCGGCGTCCAGCATCTTTGCGATCTTGCGACCGGTCACGCTCAGCGGTTTTTGGCCCATTTCACCAACCGACAACCATGTCCAAGGCGATGGAGGCTGGGGCAGGGTTGCGTCATTCGGACAAACACGATGAACCGATAGACGGATCCGATACTTCGTCACCGCATGACGAATCGCCGCCAATTCGGGGCCCAAAGCCAGGGAGCACCCTAGTTGGTCGGCCAACCAACGGGTCGCCGCTTCGCCGTTATCAATGGATGAATCCACTGGTCGGGGAAAATCCCACAAGCCTGCCCAACGTCCGCCTCTGGGAATCGGTCGCATCAGATAGCGTCCCGCCCCGTCGGACAAGATTAGCGCAAATTCCGTCTTGTCTTCGTACTGGATCTTTTTCACCTTGCCGGGAATCTGCGATTGCATGCCCAGCCGCTTCGCCGCGCACAACGAACCCACAGGGCAGACGTTGCAATCAGGGTCTTTCGGCTTACAAACCAACGCCCCCAATTCCATGGCGGCTTGGTTGAAAGCGCCGCTGTCACGGCCCGGCGGACGATCCGATGGCGGCAACATCGCCTGGGCTATCTGCCACAGCGTCTTTTGATTGGGCGTTTCGCTGGGCGATCCTTCCAGTGCAACCCAGCGGCTGAAAACCCGTTGCGTGTTGCCCTCCAAAATCGGATGTCGTTGGCCGCAAGCGATCGACAAAATCGCCCCGGCCGTATAACGCCCGATACCTGGCAACGCCAAGACTTCATCAAACGTTTCGGGGAAAACGCCGTCATGTTCGGCGACGATCTTTTTGGCCGCCGCATGCAGACCACGCGCCCGGCGATAGTACCCCAGGCCTTCCCACTGTCGCATCAATTCGGCTTCGTCCGCCTCGGCCAAGTCCGCGATCGTGGGATACGAACGCAAGAATCGCTCGAAATATGGCAAGACCGTCGCGACCTGAGTCTGCTGGCACATGATCTCGCTGACCCAAACGTGATAGGGTTTGGGGTCGCGCCGCCAGGGCAATGATCGTGCGTTGTCCGCGAACCAATCCAACAATCGTTTTCGGCATCGGCTGCGCCAGGCAGTATCATTCCACTGGGGATCCAGCGGGGGCGCCGCATTGGCCGAACGTTTTTTTCCTTTGGATGTTCGACGCGTGCCTACATTCGATCCGTTTTTAACGGCGCGACTATCGGGTCGCGATTTACTGGCTGACGAATGATCCGTCACTGAACGTCCTGTCGTCCCAAGACGGCCTTCAAGACAATTTCATTGGCATCATCGCCGGGTCCACGCCGAACTTTGATTTCAATTTCTTCGCGAATGTCGGCTTTCGCAATTTCATCTTTCAGGTCAAAGAAATCTTTGATCGGCTTGCCATTCAATTCGATGATCACGTCGCCGGCGATCAAACCGGCTTTTTCAGCGGCCCCGCCACTGATGACACTTTGGATCCGGCATTCCGTCGCCGTCATGTCGGATTGAACCCCAAGGAAAGCGCCTTTGGTGATCTCCATCAACACGCCGGGAAAGGTGTCGCGGATGGTTTCGGCACCTTCGCTGTCCAAGTTCGTGCCAAACATACGCAACGATTCGACCAGCGGCAGCCGGACGATCGTATCGGTCGGTTGTTGGTCGAACTGGACGTAGTTGAAAATCAGGACACGGATCTGTTGCAGATTGGTCAGGCTTTCCAGACCACGTCGTGACAGGTCACCGTTGTTCAATTGAACATTCGTCAGCGCGGGCATGCGAGACACATGAATCAAGACGTCATCGCGACAGGCTTTGTCGTTCAAGACGACCGTATCGATGTCGCGGATCCACCGCAGCCACCGCAGCACATCGACATCGCCGTTCCAGGCGTCGTCGATCCGGATCAATGCCATCATGCGAGGTGACGTCGGTACGAACGTCGATTGCCCGATGAACACGCCCGCTTCGTTCAGCGCCTCGTACGCTTGATCCGATCGCATCGAAACGATGTTCGAAAGCGCATCACGGGCGACGACACCACGCGAGCCGACCGAATCCGCAGCGATCCGAGTCAGTTCTTCCACCGCGCCGCCTTCGTCTTCGATGCTCTGACGAACGGCCAAACGTTGCAAAATGCGAATCGCGCGGGTGATGACTTCAAAGTCACCGGACTTCGTCGCTTCGGCCAAGGCGCCGATCGCTTGGTTGCCCGCTTTTTCCAAAATCACACTGGATCGCTGACGTCGCGAATAAGAATCGCTGGCCAGTTGTTCGATCCAGTATTCAATCGATCGGCCGTCCAATTCATCGTCTTGCCGCTGGGACGATTGCGGCGCGTCCGCCGGCGGCTGCGAATGCGCGCTCGATGAAGCGACAGCAATCATCAAGCAGCACCATCCACCGGTGACGAGCATGGCCGTAAGGCGTCGGACCGAAAAAACGATCGCGCACATCGTCGTCAGAAACTTCGGCAAAAGGCGATTCAATAGCACGGTGGACTGATCAAGCGTTGTCGGTGTGCGGCGGCTTCGATTAGGAATTTTCGACAAGGCGTCATCCATGGCATGTCGTCGGGGCATGTCGTCAGTCACGGCGGGTGGGCCGATCCGCGGCGGGGCAATGACCGTTTTGAACCATTCCAATCCGGTGCCGAAACGTTCCACCCGGCCGACGGCGATCGCGGCCGGCCCGTCGTTGGAAGTGTACGAAAAAAGGCGACCACGGACTGCCGTGATCGCCCAAGTTTTTCTAATTCCGAGGGTTTCCCCGTCGGTGTCGCCACCCGAATCAGCCGGCCGTTGCGGCGGGTTCTTCGATTTCCCAGCCTTCGCGGTACTCGCGACCGACGAATTCGTTGACTTCCGGGACGTTGGTGCTGACCAGATTTTCAGCATCCCATTCAATTCGTTTGCCTTCGCCGGCACGCAGCGCAAGGTTGCCGACCAGAATGGTTTCGGTCAAACGTCCTGCATAGCCGAAGTTCGACATTGTGCCCGGGGCGTATTCGCCCTTGCACGTTTGAACGAATTCCCACTTGTGACGTTCGTCGGTGCCCGACTTGTACGGGATCCGCGGCAACTTTTGTTCGGGCAACTTGTAGTCGGCATAGTCATCCGACGGCAGCAACGAGTACTTCGCACCGTAGTCGTTTTCGCTGAACACGATGCCCTTGCTGCCGACCACGACGGCGCCGCTGGTGCCACGTTGGCCAGGGTTTTGCTTTTGCCGTTCGACCTTTTGCAGGAATCGCGACGGCAGTTGCTGCAAAATTTCATCGGGCGGCAGGTTTCCGCCGTCGTACCAAACGAACTTGCAGGCCGGCAGGCCTTCACGCTCGGGGAACTCAAACGCGATCTGCGAATTGGCGGGGTACTGTTCGCCGTTGACGATCCCCGGGTTCTGAACCGCGGTCACGGCGACCGGATCCCACAACTTCAGTGCCATCACTGGCATGTTGGTCGTGTGACAGGCCATGTCGCCCAAGGCACCGGTTCCGAAATCAACGAAACCACGCCACTTGAACGAGTGATAGGCACCTTCGACAAACGGTCGCATCGGAGCCGGTCCGATCCAAGCGTCCCAATTCAAAGAATCCGGCACCGGATCTTCGCCGGCGGGCCGCCCGGCACCCTGTGGCCAGATCGGTCGGTTGGACCAAATGTGAACTTCGGTCACGTCGCCGATGCCACCGCTTTGGATGACTTCGACCGCTTCACGCAAACCGTCTTCGCTGGTGCCCTGGTTGCCCATTTGCGTCACGACGCCGGTTTCAGCGGCCGTTTCTCGCATCAAACGGGCTTCACGGATCGACCACGTCATCGGCTTTTGGCAATAAACATGCTTGCCCATCCGCATTGCACGGACACAGGCGGCCGCGTGGGTGTGGTCGGGCGTGCTGCACGTGACGATGTCGACCTTGTCACCCAGCTGGTCCAGCATTTCGCGGAAATCATCGAACTTCGCGGCATCGGGGAATTCACGTGCCTTCTTGTCCAAGGTCTTTCGATCGACGTCGCACAAGCCGACGATGTTGACGCCTTGCTCGGCGATGTGGCTGGTGTCGCTGCTGCCCTTACCGCCGACTCCGATACAAGCGGCGGACAATCCGGTCAGGGCGCTGTCTTGTCCGCGGCTGACCGCCGCCGCGCTGGTCCAGTATCCGACACCAGCGGTCAATGCCGCCGATTGGGCCAAAAATTTACGTCGATTGCTTGGTCGCGTCATGAAGTTTCTCCGACGGCGGAACAGATTGGAAAAATGGATCCGAACGAACGAAATCGCGAGCCCCAGAAAAAGGCGGGAACGCAAGTTCCGGGAATCCGAAATCGCGTCGCAGTGAAGCGGAATCCGGCACCATCGGCCGGCTCTGGGGTTGCAGTCTGCCCTTGCAGAATACCAAGGCCGCAACAAGCAAACAATCGTCACCCCCGTGCGACCGATCGCAGCGTGTGTCGCCGGACAAGGCGATCCGTTCATTGTCAGCTTGCGCGGCGATGTTTACGCTGGCATATGGAGCGACGCCGCACGCCGTCAAACGCCAGCGTCGCTTTCCCGCCTGCCTTGCCACTGACGTCGTTTTCGGCGTTCTGACGACGTCCCGCCCCCCACAATTCCCGAATCCGTTCACGATCCGATGAAACGTTTCCTATCGCCTCTTTCGTCCGCCGCATTGGCTGGCTGTATCAGTCTGTCGCTCGCCGTCACGCTGACCGGTTGCAAGCCCGCTTCGGTGGCCCCCGAATCGAAATCGACCGAGTCGGAAAGTGCCGCAGACGCCTCGCCGGCCGCTCCACCGCTTCAACAGGACGACGAAGCCGTCGCTGCTTTGGAAGCCAACGAGAATATTGAGTTAAAGAAAGACGAATCCGGCAACGTCGTTGAAATTTCCGTCAACGGGGGCGAAGGCGTCGCCGATGCGATGGCGAATTTTGCGGGCCTGCCCTTCGTCACCAAGGCAAATTTCAGCGGTCCGGAAATGACCGATGATGGCATGCAGCACCTGCCGGAATTGGCTCAGCTGCAACGATTGGATTTTGCAGGATCGGCCATCACCAACGCGACCCTGGAACACGTCGGAAAGGTCGACGGTCTGATCGCGTTGTCGCTTCGCCGCACCGGCGTGACCGACGAAGGCTTGGCCGCCTTGGAAGAACTGAGCAAGCTGCGTGCGATTGACCTGCGAAACAGCAACATCACCGATGCCGGCATGGACAGCTTGGCCAAGATCACCACGCTGGCCGATGTGCAACTGGAATACAGCAAAGTGACCGATGCGGGCGTTGAAAAACTGGCGGATCTTCCCCTGAAATCTTTCAACGGGAACTACCAAACCACGCTGTCGGACAAGACGCTGAAGGTCTTGGGCAACATCGAAACACTGGAATCGATCCAATTGGACCAGACCGAAATCAGCGACGAAGGCATGCAGGCGATCAAGGACCTGCCCCGACTGAAACGTCTGCGGATTCGTGGCACCGACATCACCGGTGAAGGCTTGAAAGCGATCGAAGGCAAGTCGACGCTAGAGCGGTTCGAGCTTCGTGAATCATCGCTGGACGATGACGGCTTGGCGATCATCTGCGGCTTGCCCAACGTCAAGCACTTGGACATTTCCGAATGTCGGTTGGTCAGCACCGAGGGACTGAAGCAGATCGGAAAACTGAAATCGCTGACTTACCTGGGACTGTGGGAAACCGACACCGACGATGAAGTCATCGCCAGCTTTGGCGATCTGACTAATTTGGAAGACGAATTGAATCTGATGTCCACCGACATCAGCGGTGAAGCGGTCGACACGCTGGTGAAGATGACCAAGCTGAAAAAGTTGAACGTCAACGGGACCCGCCTGGGCGACGAAGAGATTCTGAAGCTTGCCGCGTTGCCGAATCTGCAGGTACTGTCCGTCGCCAACACGGACGTCAGCTATGATGCACTGGATGAAATGGAAGAAAAGTATCCGGATTTGACGGTCTTGGATTACTAAGATTTTCCCCCGCAGAAGCCTAACAGGTCACCGGGTCCCCCAATCGACCGCCACGTCCACGGTCGCGTTGCCGTAGGTCGCCGCGACCGGACGGACCCGGTCGATGACCGACGTTGGAACCAATCGCTTGTCGCTACGCCAGTGGATCGCTGCGAAAGACTTTGATCGCGTCGCCAGACTGCAGGTCTTTGCCCGCGAAGTCGTCGAAGGTTTTTGTAGCGGGCGACATCGCAGTCCGCAGAAGGGCTACAGCGTTGACTTCAAAGAACACCGGCAATACGTCCGCGGTGACGAATTGCGGGACATCGATTGGAAGGTCTACGGCAAAAGCGACAAGCTGTTCGTTCGACAGTACGAAGAAGAAACCAACCTGCGGTGCCATTTGGTCGTCGATACCAGCGGTTCGATGGCCTATGGCGGTGACCACAGCAAAGCAGACTTTGCCACCCGGCTGGCCGCATGCCTGACGTACATGATGCTGGGCCAGCAAGACGCCGTGGGATTGATCACATTCGATGATCGGCCACGCAGTGTCGTTCAGGCATCAGGTCGCCCGTCGCACTTGACTCAAGTTTTGTCGGCACTGGTTGCCCACACGCCCCAGAACGAAACCGACCTGGGAACCGCATTACGGTTGGCGGCAGGCCAGATTCGGCGGCGTGCACTGGTCGTGATCCTGTCCGACGGCATGGGCGATGTCCAGTCAATGAAGACCGCGCTGGCAATGTTTCGCAATCACGGTCACGACGTGATCTTCTTCCAGATTCTGCATCCCGATGAATCGGAATTTCCGTTTCAAGGTCGAATCCGATTTCGCGATTTGGAACATGACACAACCGAACGGACCGTGGATTCAAGCACGATTCGTCAAGCCTATCTGGATCGCTTTGCCCAACACCAAGACGACTTGAAATCCATTTGCCGGACTCACCGCGTCGACTTGGTGACTTTGTCGTCGGCCGTTGACCCGGTCGAAGGCTTGCATCGTTATGTCACCCTGCGAAGGGCCACGCGATGACGTTCATCAACGCACTACTGGCCTGGGGCGCATTGGCCTTCACCATCCCATTGGCGATTCATTTGTTCTTTCGCCATCGATTTCGCACAATCGACTGGGGAGCCATGTGGCTGTTGGACAGCGTGATCCAGCGCAACCGTCGCCGTTTGCGTTGGACGAATTGGCTGCTGCTACTGCTTCGCTGCTTGATTCCCGTCTTATTGGCCGCCGCAATGTCTCGGCCGCTGTTGCATTCTTTCCGCGTCGCCCCGGGCCAATTGGCACAAACGTTGGTGCTGATCATCGACGACAGCCAAAGCATGAATGCCGTGGATGACGAGGGCGTTTCGCGATTTCAGAAAGCTCGGAACCAAGCCTTCGAACTCGTTTCCGATCTGACACGCAACGACGAAGTCATTCTGTTGCAAAGTGGCGAACTGACCGCTGCGCCGTCGATCATCGCCCCGATCGCCGCTGCTGACCAGCTTCGACAAATGGCCCCCGGCACCGGACCGTACACTCTGGGCGACGCTCTTGACGCTGCCGTGTCTGCGCTGCGATTCGCATCGAACCCGCATCATCGAATCGTTATCATTTCCGACTTTCAGGATGGCGTTGTTCCACCAGACATCGCACCGCAACTGGAATCGATCGCCCGCCGAATCGACGATTCTGCTGTGACGCCAAACATCAGCTTGCTATCGGTGGCCGATCGGGATGAAGACCCCGGAAACGTTTCGATCGACGCCATTCGATTGGAATCGCCCATCGCGATTGCGGGTCATCGAACCACGGCCGCAGCCACCGTTCGCAACGCTTCCGATTTGCCCGTCAGCGGCGCCGACCTGCGATGGCGCATCGACGGAAAAGTGGTCGCATCGGGTTCAATCAATGTCCCTGCAAGAGCCGAAACGACGGTTCGTTTGAATTTTACCCCGGACCAGGTGGGGCGACGTCTGGTGACCGCGACGATCGATTTAAAAGACGCGTTGGTCAACGACAATCGACGAGAGTTTGCGCTCGACGTGACGCGGTCGATTCGCGTCGCCATGGTGGACGGCAGCCCGAGTGGCGAAGCCCTCACGCGGATGTCCGATTTTCTGTTCCTGGCACTTCAGCCAGGCATCGCATCGGACGACGCGTCATCCGACCCAAGCAATCGTTTCGAAGTATCTCGCTGGACGCCCGGCCAATTGGTTCGATCGTCGCCCGCGTCGCGTCCCGATGTAATCATCCTGGTCAACGTGGCGATTGACGATCCGGCACGACAGGTCATTGCGCAACATTTGGCCGATGGCGGATCGCTGGTCATCTTTGACGGCCCGCGGACCGCACCGGATCAATACAACCGTCCGCTGCTGGAGAACCAAGACGGAATCATAAGTTTGCCGGCATCTTTGGGACCACGCATCGAATCCAACGCCGATGCACCACGTCAGATTGCCGAAACCGACCAAACGTTTTCGGCCTGGGCCGGTATCGCCGGCGACCAGGACCGTGTTTGGAAAGACATCGAAGTCGCAAGCTATCGATCGTTGACAATACGGCCCGCCGGCCCTGCCGCACGGACGCTGATTCGTTTGGACGACGACACCGTCATCGCGACCATCGGCAAAGCGATCGTGGACCGGTCCGACGTCGATGAAGACGCATCGTCGGGCTCCGGCTTTGACGGGCGGATCATCCAGTTCGCTCTGGCTCCACACCCGAGCGACTGGAACCTGCCACTACGGCCCTGGTTTGTTCCTCTGATGCAACAGCTTGTTTTGGAACTGGCCGGGCAAAACAACACGGCCAATTTGTTGACCGGCCAACCTCTGATCGTTCCGTTGCCGAATTGGCCCGATGCTGCCGACATTGATACCGAAGACGACGATGGCACGCCCAGAACGTTTCGCTTGGTCGCCCCCAATGGTGAAAGGCTCGCGGAAAAGACGATCGATGCCGGACAATCGACGTCGGTTTCCCAAATTCTTCTGCGTGCTCCGACTCGCACCGCCGGTCGCTACGAGCTGACCGTTTCCAACGTGACGGGCGGGGATCGAACCGCTACGGCCGATGGTGCCACAAACACATCGCCGGATCGTGTGATCCAATGGCATCTGGCGCAGCTTCCAGCTGATGAATCCAACCTACGCCCGGTTTTGCCCGAGCGTTTGGAATCCGCGGTCCAACCGTTCGATGGTCGTGTCTTTACTTCCATCGCAGCACTACAGGACGACGAACGCTTACAGACCGAAGGTCGCGAAGTATGGCGGCCGATCTGCATCGCGTTACTGTTGTGTCTTGTTTTGGAAATCGCACTGCTGGGACGCTTGAATTCGGGCATTTCGACGGCACACCCTGTTGCCCCCAAGACCAACGTCGGGGGCATAGTGTCATGATGGCGTGGATCACCAACGTTCCCGATGGCGGGTGTCTTTTCCAAACATCGTTTTTGGGGCAATTGCGTTGGGGCACCCAGTGGCCGCCCTGGCAAGTCGTCGGACTTGCCATGCTGTCGGCGATCACCGTGTTTTGGCTGTATGCCAGGCAATTGCCCGACGTCACACGCTGGGCACGTTGGGTTCTGCCGTCGCTACGGGCGTTAGCGGTCATCGCGACGGTCATCATGTTGGGGCAACCCACCTTGCGGCAACGCAAAACCATCGGCACGCCAGGCCGCGTTCATTTTGCCGTCGACGTTTCGTCCAGCATGTTGGTGACCGATGACAGGAATGATGGCACGTCGCGGTTGCGGCGTGCCGCCGGCTTGATCGGCGGTGATGCGGGTCAGCAAGGCTGGATCGACCGTCTGCGATCGACTCACCAAGTCGGTGTTTCAGCATTTCATGACGCCGAAGTCGTCCCCATCGGATCCACCGGATTGGGATCCGACCCCGCCGATGCCGATGCCGGTCAGACCATGGCAATACGATTAAGCCAATTCGATGGTGGCGGCACGTCCCTGAACATGCCACTTTCACGTTTTTTATCGGACCATCAAATTCGCACGCGTGCCGACGACCTGTCGGCTGAAACATCGACGACGTCCGACGATGAATCGGACCGTGCTCGCCAAGCAATCGTGCTGATGACCGATGGCAGATCCACGGACACGTCCGCTGCGATTGAAACGGCCCAGCGATTGTCGTCGGCCGGTATCGAGGTGTTTGTGTTGGGTATGGGGTCTGCTGACCAGCGTCCCGATTTCGGCGTTACCCGAGTATCCGCACCGGAATCCGTCGCCGCCGATGGCGTTCTTAATGGCAGCGTCGACGTCGTGTCGCGCGGCGGGAAAAACGCACCGATCACCGTTTCGATCACTTCGGCCGACGACATTGTTTGGAGCCAGCAAATTGTCCCCCGCCGCGACGGTGTGACGTCCGTTCCGTTCCAAATCAATGTACCGGAGCTAGCGGATCAGTGGTCCACGACTAGCGGCAAGAAGCAATCCGCGGTCATGCAGTTGTCTGCTGCCGTGCAGTCCGATGCGGAAAACCGGCTGACGGAAAACGATGTCTATTCTTTCCGTGTCATCGCCAACCGCAACGACCGTCGTTTGTTGGTGATGGACGGGTCCAGTCGCTGGGAAATCCGTTATCTGCGAAACCTTTTCCAGCGTGACCCAAACTGGCACGTCGACACGCGTTTGTTCGGTCCTGGAACCGACACGCCCGATGTTGCCCGAGACGATTCGGAAGATGCGATCCCAGCCACGGCCGAAGCATACGCGGAATACGATGCCATTGTCCTTGGCGAAATCCCACCGGAACAATGGACCGATTCCGACGCGGAACGTTTGCGACAATACGTTTCCCGAGGTGGCGGGCTGATTGTTTTGGACGGTCGACTGGATCGCGTGATGACGTTGGTCGACCAAAACCTTAGCGATATCTTGCCCGTCAAACCCGCATATCGTCCGCCACCACGATTCGGTGCCACGCCGGATCCTGATCAACAGTCGCCCCAAATCGATGGCCCGGAATCGATTCGCCCAGAACAAGTCGCCATCGATTTACCCCTGTTTCAACTGGCCGATGACGCGGACTTGTCGCAACGGCTGTGGCCACAACTGCCGCCGCCACAGTCGGCCCGAGCCGTGTCGACGGCAATGGACGCCGAGGTTTGGGCGACCATCACGGATTCCAAGGGCAAAAGCTGGCCGTGGATGGTGACGCGGTTGTTCGGCAGCGGACGTGTCATTTATCTGGCTTCGGATGAAACATGGCGATGGCGTTACAAGGTTGCCGACCAGATTCATTCACAGTTTTGGAATCGCTTGCTGGCAACGGTGATGCCCGCATCGTACTTGTCCGACGACGGTTATGCGTCGATCGGTACCGACCGCATTGACTATGGCCCCGAGGACGACATCACGATCGCGGCTCGATTGCGAAACGCCGACGGCCAACCCGTCGCCGACAGCACCGTCGACGCACTGCTGTACCAAGACGATCAACTGGTCACCGTTATACCGATGTCGATCGACAATCCCGACCGTGGAACCTTTTTAGCAACCGCCAGCGGATTGAATCCGGGACGATACGACATCCGTTTGCGTGCCAGCGGTTTCCAGGAAGACGTGTTGACCGCCACTTCGCCGATCTGGGTGTCCGACCGGCTGTCCGATGAATGGGCCGATGTGTCGTTGAACGAAGACGGTCTAAGTCGTTTGGCCGGTTCGCAGCCACCACAAAGCCGGCCATCATCCCAGGGACAATCAACAGCGGAAAATCGCGACGGCTATTTTCACGAAAGCGAAGCGAACCGCTTGCTTGAAGCCTTGCGACCTTTGTCGTCCGGCCAGGTCATCCAGAATGACCACGCCCTATGGCAATCTTGGCCATGGTTTGTTCTGGTCATGTCGCTGTTGACCACCGAATGGCTGATCCGAAAACGCGTGGGCTTGGTGTAAGACAGCACATCCGCGACGAACAAAAGATTCAGAGCGACCACATGAAGCACACCATGTTCGACAACAACCGTGTTGTTTACGCTATAACCAACTTGTGCGACCCCAAAACATTTTCGAATCTAGGGACAGTCGCTACCTTGGCAGATGATTAGACGCGACAGTGCATGTCACCACGTGAAGACTCAACCTCGGTTTTATAGATTAAGGCATCCTCATGGGGCAGAAAAGGCACACGAACCTGAAGGACCCGAAAACGTTCCTCAAGAGATGGTACGCTGAGCAAAAGACAACAGATAATGCCAACTGGACATTTTACATTGGTTTGTTGCTGCTATTCTCAATGCCCCCCCACCTATTTGATGGCAAATTTTACCCGCTCCTACATTTTAACTTTCCTTTAGGTGGCGAAGGGATCCCCTGGAACTCTCGCACGCAAGCTCTTGCAAAACAGATGTACGATTCTAGTAACGAGGTTTTCAAGATCAGTACCAGCATTGCGGCGGGCATATGGGCGGCATTAGTTTTGGGGCACGACAAAGTCAAATGGCTCACACGCATCAGTAGTGCCAGAAGAACCCTTTGGTGTGCATGCACTTTGCTATTATTCTCATTCTATCAGCATCTACGATATACTCGTATGCTGACGGAGATTCAGGTACGCGCAGAAGTAATAACCCTGGAGAATCCAGCCGGCATCTTTGCGAACACAGCGTTAGCATCACCAACAGACCCGATGTTCAACGCAATTTTCGTCGGACAGAAGTTGTCGCTTATTTTCGCGGTGACACTAATTGGACTCACGGTAGCAAACACTATCAAAGATGCGTCTAGATTAACTGGGGTGGAAGAATGAAAAACCGGGTTCTACTTTGCACATTCATCGCACTACTGCTGACAACGCATTCGTACGGACAAGAAGCAATTTCTACCGAAGGCGAGCTTGCCTCGAGAAATCTATTTTCTGCCTTCGACAGCATTCGCTCGAGCATCCGCAGAATGAGGCAGCGCGGTGAAGGAAGTTTCCCGAGGGAAGGGCAAATCGCCAACAGCTTGGTGTCATCCAACGCGATCCAGGATTTTGTCCTCGAACTTACGGATGGCTACGAGGTGAGCAGCGAAGACCGTTGGGAACTCAGCGTTTCCGTGGCGTCATTTTTCTCGTACACATCGTTCGACGAGAACATTCGCACATACGTTTCGCAGATTGCGAATGAAGAAGACATCGAGCCGGAGACAAGCGCCCTTAAGGTTGAGCTCTTTATCAGCAAACTTTCTTCAGTAAGCACGCAATCGCCTGAACTGTTCTTGGTTAGAAACAACAAGTTTGACACAGCCAAATTGTCGCAAGAAATCCGAAATTCGGCGAAGGATGCATTTGCGAGCTTTAACAGATATTGCCTCGTGCGATTTACATCAAAGCCTCAGGGCGCTTTAATTGAATCAAAGCCTGACGGAGTTTTTTCTTGGGCCAGTTTTAGCCAACTCCCCAAAAGGACCAACAATGCCGCACGTTGGTTTAGGCATGGAACATACATTATGCGATTTTCGCTCCCCATTGGAGCGACTTCACCATCACGTGATTCTGTAACTCGAAAGATCGTAGTCTCTGGGTCAAGCATGACAATCCCAGTTGAGTTTTAGGGGCTAGGGATGCAGCGGTCGGCATACTCAACAAGAACGGGCTTAGACTTCGCAGAACATCAAAATGTGACCATTTTAGATTATCGCTTGGTTTGACACGTCTCTATTTACACAGGTTTTTTGCATGTCGGTTGAAATCAACGTCGTTTACCAGGGCGAACTGGCTTGCCAGGCCACTCACGATCCAAGCGGAATCCAGCTGACCACCGATGCGCCGGTGGATAACGGCGGCAGCGGATCATCATTTTCGCCGACCGATCTGGTGGCCACCGCTTTGGGATGTTGCGTGATGACAATCCTGGGGCTCATAGCCAAACGACACGACGTTGATTTGGTGGGCACACGCGTCCACGTGACCAAGGAAATGGTGACCGATCCGCTGCGTCGTATCGGATCGCTGGTGACAACCGTCACGATCCCGCCCGGCGTGTCCATGGAAGCGTCCATGCGTCAACGTTTTGAGAAAGCGGCCCGGACGTGTCCTGTCCACGCCAGCTTGCACCCGGACATCAACGCCCCGATCGAATTCGTCTATCCTGAAGGGTGACCGCAGCTGTTTCATTCGCTTCTCGTTTCCCGCAGGTTCCCTTGCCATGACGACGACGCCAGTTCATCGCAATCGCCGACCTCGCGTCATCGCCGCGGTCGTCCTGACCATCGGATGGGGCGTCATCGCGGCCACCGATTTGAATGCCCAATTGCCCCCGGAAATTACCGAAGACGAAAACATTCGCGTGACTCGGGTGACTCCCGAAGCGGCGTTGGCTCAGTTGCAACAAGAATACGCCCAGTTGCTGCGAACGGTCGGTGCCGATCACCCTGACGCTCAAGGTGTGGCCCAGCAAATCAGCCAGATCCGAATGGGCTTGGCGGCACTGGGACGACCGGTCGACGACGATGCGATGCCCAGCGAAGTCCCCGCGGTGACGGTTCCGCAAAGCACCCTTCCCCAGACCACGGTTCCAGCCGATCGGGCCGCGGCGACCGACGCATCCGCCAGTGACGGTGACGAAGCGGAATTGAGTCTGAACCCGCGACAGGTCCAATTGCTACAAGATCGCTATCGCGAATTGGAGCAATCACTGGGCACATCGCATCCGATGGTCCAGCAACTGGCCGCTTTGTTGGGCCGTTTGACGGCGGAGGTCCCGACCCCGGCGCCAGCGTTCGCCCCCGCCGCAACGCCGGCATTGCCCGCTGCGGCCCCGGGGATTCCGCCGCTTACGCCATCGACCGTCGATCCGAACAATTCGCCCGCATCACCATCGGGCGATCCGATGCTGAATCCCGAGTCGGCGGATCCCTACGACCTATTGGTGATCATGGCACGGCGGGTGGTCCGGCTGGAACAGGAAGTCTTGCGAATGCGTGACGAAATCCAGCGTTTGCGTGACAGCGATCGTGACGCACGTTTGGTCCCAGGGACCAGCGACCGTGACACCAGCACCACCCCTGATTCACTGCCCCCGGCATTGGAATCGTTGCGGCCCTAGCAACGAGAAAATCTTTTTTCCGATGAATCGTCGGGATTTTTGAATAAATCAACACGACGACCGCATCCCCGTGTTGTCATGCCGCCTACTGAACTTTCCGACCGCGTTCGTCTGCAAGCCAGACGTATCATCGAAAGCCGATCGGCCGCACTGTCGGGTCTGTACGATCTGACGGCGGTTCGATTGTTTCGTTACGCGTCCTCGATCACTCGTCACGCCCAGGATGCGGAAGACGCGGTGCAATCGGCGTTGGTCCAGGTCGCCGATCGCCCATGGATGATCGTCGATTCGGACCAACCTTGGCCGTATTTGCTGCGGATGGTCCGCAACGAATCGTTGATGATCGTCCGCAAGCGTCGACGATGGGCATTGCTGACCAGCATTTCGGACCGTCTGATCGGTCGCGGCGACGATTCACTGGACCGGCATGAAACGGAAGACCAAGTCTGGCGAGCCTTGAGCGAGTTGCCGCCCGAACAAAGCGAACCGGTCGTTCTGAAAATCTGGGAAGACCTGACGTTTGCTCAAATCGGCGAAATGCTGGAAATCCCCGCCGCGACGGCAGCCAGTCGATACCGATACGCGATCACCAAACTGCAGCAGAAGCTTCAACACGTTGCACCGGAGCATCTATCATGCTGACCAAGTGCGACCACGATGCATTGGAACCACCGTCGGTGGAACGTTTGATCGATCAAGCGGGACGTGGCATTCGCGTGAACGAAACACTGCGGTTGCGAACGATCGACGAAGCCCGACGTCGTGACCAGGAAAGATCGCTGCGACAGTCTTTGGCCGCGACGGTGTTGTTCGTGTTTGTCGTTTTGTCCGCAGTCACGTTCAGTTTTGAATTGATGCGACAAGATTTCCTGAAACATCCGTCCCAATCAACAGACGTGGTGATTCCAACCCACAATCACGAGGCGACCGTTTCACCTTGGAAACTGGTCGATGCGGTGGATCATTGGCGACGGTCTCAAGCACAACAGTGGAACGGCGGTCGTTAGTTCGATCTTCCGGCAGACTTTTCTAAACAAATTGTTCGTCGGATTGCATCATCCCTGTAAAGCCGCGAAGCATTCGGCCAAGCCGCGACGCATTCGCACCGATGCTTTGCTCGACAGGAATGATGATGCCAGATTCACCCGCACCCGATTCGCCGCCGCCGGATCGTGACCCCGCGAAGGTTGAATTTTCGCAGTGTGTGGAATTCAACCAGTTGTTGGTCGCGCTCAGCCGGGCAGAACTTTCGATGCGGCTTTATCCCGGTCGATACGGTGACGCATTTGTTGACGATTTGCGGACTTTGGAATCCGACATCGCACGTTCGATCGGCTTGGGCGGCGAACTGCCAGCGGTATTGAATGATGTGACCGTCACACCGCCACGATACGCTGCCGCGTTTCGTACTTGGGTCGGCAAAGCGGATGCGTCGGTGGCCTTTTCGGCGTTCACCCAGTCCGACCCGCGTGAATCATTGCAACTGCACGCCTGGTATCGAACCGGTGCAAGCTTGGCTGTCTTGTTGGCGGTCGCCAGCATGGTGTTTGCCATGGCGGCCGTTTTCAGTGCCCCTCGCATGGATCGATTGTTCGACGATCTGGGTCTGGACGGTGGCGACCAAACGAGCCTGCTGTGGTGGATGGCCGGCACCGTTTGTATCGCCGTCCTTGTCTTGTTGGCTGCCGGATTCTACTTCGGTCGCCACGTACTGGGCGGACTCCATGATTCGATAGCAACGTCCAATCTTTCGGCCTTCGGATCGTCCGCCCGCCGTCAATCCTTTGCATCCGACATCGCCGCTCGGACTGCGACACTGGTGTCCACGGGTTGGTCGTCTGACGATGCAGTGCGTGAATCCATCCGACTGTCGGTGAACCGAAACGATCCGCCGGGCACCTGGGGTTCACTGCTGCAGTGGGCCAGTCGTACGGAATCTAGCCCGCAAGCCGGGGACGGTGCGGACACGCCCCCCGGCCCAACCGAAGCCTCCAGCCCGGCATTTTTTCAGTCCGTGTCCAACGCGTATCAGCAACTGTCGGAATTTGGCCGCCCACGCCAATCGCTTTGGCCCGCGCTGACCCACGCATTGATCGGTGGCGTGTTGGTCGCAACGGCCGCGTATTTTCTGATCGGCCCCTATGTCCGACTTCTCATTGCGGTCAGCTGACAAGTCATGAATCAAACCAGCAGCCCACCGGAACCGCTGACCTGCGAACAAGCGTTTGCAGCGGAGATCGGCAAACGACAGGTCACCCGTCTGATGCGAGGCCGTCGGACGCTGGAACGACCCGGCGAAACCAAGATATCGGCGACATCGGCCGCAGCCGCCGTGGAACTGGCTTCGATTCGCCTGGCCAACCGGCGACGTCGGATCGCTCAGGTGCTGTATCCACTTTGTGTCTTTGTTTTGACGGTGATCGTCTTTCTGGTTTTGAATTTTACGATCATTCAAGACTTCCGACAGATGTTTTCCGAATTCGGGCTACAGCTTCCGGCACCGACCCTGTTGCTGGTCAACCTCAGCCGTGCCGCGGGCGATTCGCCGCTGGGTTTTCTGTCATGGATCGTGATCATTTCGCTGGTGATCGTTGGAATCTCCATCGCGATGATTCGATTCGCATTCGCCTATCCGCCCTTGCGATTTTTTACCGCCGGATCCATGTCACCCACCGAGACCGTGGCGGAACTAAGCAGTCTGGGTGCCGAAGCATTTCGCGGGGGTGCCGACGCAAGATATGTAGCCGACCAACTGGCGCAGGTTGCCTTCCCGGCACCGTATCGGCTTGCCCTGCAACAATTATCGGCGGTGGTCTCCGGCGAACAGACCCCCACACGCCTGGAGGATTTGGACAGTTTGCTGCCGCCCAGCTTTATCGCGGCGTTTGCGCCGCACCAATCGTCTGAAACCGCTGCCACGACGCTGGAAACAGTATCCCAGGTGTACGTCCAGCGATTGCGAATTCGCGGAGTGACCCGCGGCGGGATCCCGGCGGAAGTCGTGCTGGTCTTTCTGGGCGGCATGATCGGTTTGTTGATCATCGCGTTGATGATGCCTCTTGTCTCGCTGATTTCGGGGCTCAGCTGATGTCTTGGCAAACGATCGTTGAAAAAAGCGTGATTCTTT
This sequence comes from Crateriforma spongiae, assembly GCF_012290005.1. Classification (NCBI taxonomy): domain Bacteria; kingdom Pseudomonadati; phylum Planctomycetota; class Planctomycetia; order Pirellulales; family Pirellulaceae; genus Crateriforma; species Crateriforma spongiae. Next base: position 116,344 of record NZ_JAAXMS010000005.1, on the reverse strand, counting down.
CATCACTGCGTTGGCTATGGCAACGGATCGAAACGTTGCTGCCTGCTGCGGTTGCGGACTTGGATTCACTTGGCAGTGCCTTTCGGTCCACGCCGGCTTTCAAGCGAGACGCGATTGCAGCGTTGCAGTTTGGCACACTGCAGTGGATCGATCACAGCCATCGTCAGGGAACCGATTTGATCAAAACTCTGGACCGTTATGCCAGCGAAAATCGCGGATGGTACCGACGACGTCTGCGATTGATGACCTCGCGGTTGCGTGAAGGCACGCCGCTCGTTGATGCAATCGAACAGACCCCGGGGGTGCTTTCGGATGAAGACGCGATTGCAATCCGCTTTGCCGTTCAGAATGGGACGTTACCCACGACATTGGAACGTCTGGCGGCACAGCCGGATCTGCTGCGCCCGCAAACGCAAAGCCGCATTCGATCCACGCTTCGCTACGCCGTTTTGCTACTGGTGGTCGGTTGGCTGGTCCTGCTTTGGATGCAGATGAATTTTATCGGCGGTGGTATTCAACGATTTTTGTTGGCGTTCCGCGATTCGATGTTGGGATGGTCGGTCCCGGACCAAGACCCTCCGCCGCTGGACCGTGCCATTTTGTGGATCGACTGGATCGGCCAAAACTGGGTGCTGTGCCTGTTGGTGATCTTTGTTGCCGGATGGTTGTTGCTGGCCCGCGCGCCTCGTCGCTGGTTGTCCCGGCGTATGGAACGCAGCGGTTGGGCACGACGAAACCGCACGCAAATCCCAACCTTGTTGGATTTGCTGGCCGATGCATCGCAGTGCGGGCGTCCCCTGGTCGCATCGGTTTCCACGCTGGGGCGATATCACTTCGACCCAAAAACCCGTCAACGTTTTCTGTTCGCACGGAACGAGATCGACCATGGCATTGCACCCTGGAAAGCCCTCGCCGAGTGCGGCGTGACCACCACCGCAGAATCCAACGCGTTGACGATCGCCCGCGATGCCGACCGGCCATGGATTTTGCGATCACTTGCCAGTCACCTGCGTGAAAATTCGGCACGACGTTTTGAATGGGTCGCCTTGATGCTTCAGTTAGCCGTCGTCCTGCTGTTCGCTTTGGTGGTGATGGGCTTGGGTTGGGTGTTGTTCGGAACCTTAGCGGAGCTGATTCATGGACTTGCCTAGCGTTCCCAAGCGAACGGCGGTCCGCGTCGTGGACCGCCGTGGTTTTTCAATCACCGAGATCATCACCGGATGTTTCTTGATAACCGTCATGATGGGTGCCGTGGCACCGATCGCATTGCTGTCGCGAAAGACCGCCGACATCGCCCGCCAATCGCAAATCGCGACGGAGATTCTGTCGGCCGAATTGGATGGGTTGACGATGATGCCGGCAGAAGAAGCGCGAAAACAACTTTCGACGTATGCAAAAAACGAAGACGTCCATCCGGCGCTGCAGCGGGCAACACTTCGCGGCACCTACTTGGACGACGCCGACGGCCCAAGAATCCAAATGACTTTGACTTGGGGTGCCCCCCAACGTCGACGATCCACATCACTGGTCGGCTGGATCAATGATGCCGACGGCCAAGCGATGATCAAAGCGGAGCCATCGCCATGATCAATACCTCCATCGACCCAATCGGCCAACGTGTCAACGGCGGCTGTGTCCAGCGACGCCCCTACCCCAATCCATTCACCGGATTTTCGTTGATCGAAGTGTTGGTGTCTCTGTCGTTGGCCAGCATGTTGGGAACCATTGCGGTGGGCTTGCTTTTGCGTTGCCAACATTTGTCCGACGGTACCACCAATCAATTGGACCAGATCCAAACGTTCAGCCGGCTGGCCGACACCTTTCGCGACGATGTCCATACCGCGTTGTCAGCCGATACGAAAACAAATGCATCGGTCACGCTGCGATACGCTGGCGATTCAGTGATCCAATATCAATGGGACCAAGCCAGCCGACGCATTGTCCGATCGATCCGGCGTTCCGACCAAGTCGTTGCATCGGAGTTTTACGTTTTGTCTTCAAAGGCTCACGTCAAATTCGAACAGGCGTCCTCTCCAGACATCGTACGGTTGAATTTGGATACCGCCGGTCGATCCGAAAGGTCGACAAACTCCGTGGTCTGCCAAGCGGTCGTTCATCGTTGGCCGGAGGTTTCGAAATGATGAAACGTCACCTTCATCGACCGATCACCCGTCGTCGCGGCTCGCTTGTTCTGATCGCCCTTGTGTGCTTGATCGTCGGTATGTCCGTCTTGGTGTCATCGGCCCACCGTGCATTGTTGGTGCAACGACAAACCGAACGCTTCACGGCGTTGCGGCAGTGCCAATGGCTGCTAGATGCTGGAATCAATCGCGCCCTTGTGGCCATCGAAAATGACGCCGACTACGACGGCGAAACATGGCAATTGGACCAGCCCCTGCCCGGCCGGCGTACCGGTCAGGTGACGATCGCGGTGCAAGACTCCGATTCAGAGAACGGCCCGCAGCGGATCCAGGTGACCGCCGTTGTTGAACCAATGAACTCGCCCGTCGGCCGCGGCCAGATGCGGCGCAGCCATTCATTCCGACTTCCCGTTTCCGATAATCACGCCCAGGATTCCCAATAATGTACAAGTCTCATTCACGGCGGCGAATTCACTCCAGCGCCGGCTTCACCCTGGTTGAACTGTTGGTGGTGATCGCGATCATCGGTGTGCTGATCGGGCTGTTGCTGCCGGCGGTACAATCCGCGCGCGAAGCGGCACGTCGATGCAGTTGCGCGAACAATCTGGTCCAGATGGGTTTGGGCATGCATCAATACGAATTCGCGAACGAGAGTTTTCCGTCGGGTGTGATCGATGACGAGGGCCCGATCCGCAACGAACCCATGGGGCGACACGTATCATGGACCGTTCAGATCTTGCCGTTCATTGAACAAGTCAATGTGTCACGGCACTTTGACCGGGAAGCCGGCGCGTACGCTAGTGTGAACATACCGCCACGAAAACAATACATTCCCACCTACATTTGCCCGTCCGAACCGCGAGCGTCGGTCGAGATGATGTCGTCCGACTCGGCATCGGATGATCAATCACAGATTCCACAAGAGTTTCCGATCAGCAGCTATGCCGGCTGCCAAAACGATGTCGAAGCCAGCATTGATGGGGATCGAAATGGAATTCTGTTTCTCAACAGCGACGTACGGTTCGAAGATCTGACCGACGGATCGTCCCAAACCCTTTTGATCGGTGAAGTCCGCCACGAGGAAACCTTGCTTGGTTGGCCGTCGGGAACGCGATCGACGTTGCGTAACGCCGTCGACATCAATTCCATTTCGTCTTATCGATCGGAACCCGACCCTGAACCATCACCACTCGGGCCGCTGGACGTTGGAGGCTTTTCCAGCAATCACCCGGGCGGTTGCAACTTTGTGTTCGCTGACGGGTCGGTGCGTTTCCTGTCCGAAGCGATCGAACCGGAACTCCTTCGCCAACTCGGCCATCGTGCCGATGGCGAACTGTTGGAAGGCGATAGGCTGTAGATTCCGATTCACTCTGCCCGGCCGGGTTTGGGTTATTGACGTTCCATCATCGACCGGCCGATCATCGGGCGAAGTTCATAGCCATCGACCGAACCAGTCTCCCAGCGCATCGGTGAATGACCGCGCCGCTTCGCCCATCGGTTTCGCCGTCCCCAGTTGATCTCCCAGGCCGGGCAGGGCCATTGCGGTGACCAAAAACAGAATGAATCCGGCAAAGGCCAGCGTGGATGTTCCCGCGCTGTCGGTTCCGCGAACATCGCCGTTGCGGAACAGCGACCAGCCGACATGTTCACTGGGTGGTTCGGTCAAGTCTCTTAAACGCCGCATGCCGACTTGGACATGCCCGTCGGGTGAATGGAAGAACCACTGTGCGTGGACCTCGAATCGGGTGCCGTCAAACTCCAACACCCAGGGACGCCCCACTTTGACGTGTTTGGCTCCTTCCGGTGTGACCAGAACAGTGAAACCATCGATGCTGGTTTCCTGTACGGTGACGGCTAGCTTACGCCGTCCGATTCGGATCAAGGCGGATCCTTGATCGGCCTGAACCGGGCAACGAAAGAAATCCGACGTGGCCTCTTCTGGCGAATCGCAGTGTTGGACGTCTGATTGGCTCATGCTGGGTACGCTCGTTTGCGTTGGCGACAAATCACTCCGTCACGCGATGGGTCACTGCCGGCCTGATCGCCAGTTCGATGATCCGTCGCATGGTCGTACGGGATGTCCGGTCCGCCCCCGATGCGAAAACCGTCGCAGGACCTTCGACACATCGGTTCACCAGATCGGGCGACTCGTGGAGAGAGTCCTGCGTTGGAAAGCTAGGTCACGATGCCCCGCGCGGCTCAGCCAGATCATCAAACCGCGACATTTTTCACCCACCCGCGGGGCGGGGCAGGAAAAGAATTCCGGTTACAAGGGTTGTGGCAGTTACGCAGCCGGCCGAAACCAGTTAACCGTTTCGGATGATGCGAATCTTTCCGATCGAACCGGTCGCATGAATCGATCGGATCACACGGGCAGTCCCAAATGCACCAATCCGATCGGTCATTCCGCGTCGATCGATTGAAACGAGGAATCGTTGATCCGTCGCCGGAACCGCTGCGCGGATCGATCATCGCCCACCGCAAACACGGAAGTGCAGATGCCGCCACAGCGTCGAATCAACATTCGACAGGACGTTACGCCAAACAAACGTACTCTGCGAAACGGTGTGGCCACGCGCATGGCGGGCCCTTGGCCACTGGCGTGCGTGATGGCGATCGCCTGTGTAGCGGTGATCGGTGCATCGTGGGGACGCGCCGACGATGACAGTCTGTTGCTGGCTGATCCGGCCGATGCTGCGACGCCAGCGAACGACGATCCGCTGTTGAACATGGCGCGGCCGAACCGCTTGAAAGAAGCTGAAAAAGATACCGACAAGAAAAACGCCGACGGCCAATCCGATTCCCAAGCGGAAGACCCACACCTGCAACTGTGGACCGAAAACTGTTACCCGTCGGCGGAGACCTGCCGTAAGTGCCATCCCAAGCAGTACGACGAATGGTCCATCAGCAGCCACGCCTATGCCGCGGTGTCGCCGATGTTCCAGCGGTTCGAACAAGCGATGACCGAATTGACCCAGGGAACCGTGGGGTCGTTCTGTGTCCGATGCCATTCCCCGGTGCAAACGCAACTGGAATTGCCTCGTGACCTGAGCTTGTTGGAAGCCCCCGCGGTGGTCCGTGAGGGGATCACATGCATCGCCTGTCACCGAGTCAACGAGCACTATGGGCGCAGCCACGGTGACCGTCGCATCGAACCCGGCAATATCCACGCCCCGGTCAACGGCGGTCACGGCGGCCACGGATTGCGTGATGCGCTGGCGCAAGCGAACAAGCTGAAACTGAAAACAAGTCCTGACCAAAAAGGCCCGGGGCAACCCATTCACGCATCGGCCAACTTCTTTTCACCGATCACCAACAGCGACGTTTGTGTTTCCTGTCACCAAGTCGCCGTGCATCCAGGGTTATGGCTTGAGATCGTTCATGCCCAATATCGGTCGGGTCCCGCGGAAGCCAAGGGCATCAGTTGCCAAGACTGTCACATGGGTGCCGTTCCCGGGAAGCCTCTGGGATACGAACAAGGCCATGCCGCTGTCCTAAATGACAAACCCTTTGGCACGCCTCGGAAACATTCCAATCACACCTTTTGGGGTCCGGGATACTCGATCGCCCATCCGGGAATCTTCCCCCATCACCCCAAGGCCCGAAAGATCGCGCCACGCGACTGGCTGGCTTTCGATGTGAATGCCGGATGGGGAACCAAAGGGTTCGAAGATCGCGTCGACGAATCCATGGTCTTTCCCGAACCTTGGTCGACGGTCGACGATCGCATCGATGGACGAAAGATCATCGATGAAAACATCGCACGCGTGCACGAAAAGCGGTCGTCGTCGGCGATCACCCTGGAATCCGCGATCAAGGTCAGCGACCCAATTTTTTATCATCCACCGCGGTCCGGCCGACCGCTTCACGTGGGCTTTCGCATCGACAACATCAGCGAAGGGCACAACGCGCCGACGGGATCTCTGGGCGCTCAGCCGCAACTGTGGCTTAACGCGGTCCTGATTGATCCGAAAGGTCGCCGCGTTTGGGAAACCGGTTACCTGGATCGACAGGGTGACCTTGCGGATCTGCACAGCGTTGATGTGGCTCGGGGACACGTTCCCCGCGACGCGGAGCTGTTTAATTTGCAAACGAAGTTCTTGATCAATAACATTCGCGGAACCGATCGCGAAGTGTCGTTGCCGTTGAACTTCAGTTTGGACCAATTGGTGTTTCTGCGCCCTGGTGCGGTGCCGGTCAGCGTGCTGAATCACCCGCCGCTGATTCGCATGGAAGCACATTCGATTCCGCCGCTGGACCACCGCATCGCAAACTACACGATTCCGCCCACCGCACTGAAGACGCCCGGTCCCTATCGGCTGAGTGTGCGTATGCGAAGCCGGACCGAACCGATCTATTTCATGAAATTGATCGGTGCCACGCCGGACATGATTCGCCGCATGAACGCGAACATGATCGACATCAATCAACGCAGTCACACGTTCTGGGTGCGCTGACATGTCGAATGGACAAAATCGACCATCTTCGCTGCTGATCGCTATTCTGCTGGCTTCCGTGTTGTCAGTCAGTGCGGCGATCGCCCAGCAACCGTTTCGTTTGCCCGGCACGGTCGCCGGATCGGCCAAGGAGACGGCTACACCGGGCCGCCAGTCAAATTCGCTGCGACTGCCATCGCCCGCTCGATCGCCCGCGTCGGATGAAACGCCGGCGGACACGATGCCGATCAAATTGTGGCCCACCGTCAAGCCTCCGGTGCAACGCCGTGTTTCCCCCATCCGCGACAATCCGTTTGCGGCGTCAACGCCCAAGCCGCAACCGTTGCCGATGATGATGCCGGCGGCCGTTGCGCCGCGTCAGCCGCCCGCGCAGACTTTACAGCCGTCGGATTCGCCGGAAAACAGCAAGGCTGGTAGCGAATCAGCCAATCGCGAATCCACAAACCGCATCGTCGACCAAACGGCAAGCAAGCCGGCGACAAACGCATCGTCGCAGCAGCCGACGCCTGACACTCAGGTCGATTGCGATCGGCCACCGGTCCACTACAACGATTTTTCGCCGACGCCTGTGCCCGCCGTGTCGATGGTCCATGACCCGATGCGCGAGGCGTATGTTTACGACGCCAAACGCAGCGTTCCGACACAGCATCCCTGGATCGAGTGGGGGCGAATCTTTTACGGCGATGGCATCACGCCCCGTGGCCAGGACTGGTTCGGTCAAATGAACATGGTGCGATCGGAGTTCTATGTTTACGGCGACTATCGGATCGGTTTGGGCAGCGGACGCAACGCGGGAGGGCGTGCCGACAACTTGGCCGCACGGTTGAACCTGGACATGGATTGGCAATTGACCGACACCGAGCGGTTGCACGCATTCATGGGCCCGCTGGACAAGAACAATCAGTTCAATCGCATCGAACTGATCGACGGTGACCTGCAATACGAACCGGTGTTCGACCCGAACTTGGTGACGTTCTTTTTCGAAGGCGATCTCGGGGCGATGGCCGCCGGGCTGCACGACATGCGTTCGCCCTTCGAATTGCCGATCACGGTCGGCCTGATCCCGCTGTTGTTTCAAAATGGCGTCTGGATGGAAGACGCCGTGACCGGTGCCGCCATCGCATTGCCGGCCAAACACAGTCGACTGCTGAATTGGGCCAATTACGACTGGACCTTCTTTGCCGTCGTCGATCAGTTGAACAGTCCAGCGTTCGGGGCAGACAAACACGCCGCCCAAGCGTTTGGAACAGCCATGTTCATCGATGCCTACGACGGGTACATCGAAGCCGGCTATGCGTACTTGCGTGACCGCACCCAAAGCGAACGCAGTTACCACAACATGACCGTCAGTTTCACGCGTCGCTACTTTGATCGAATCAGCAACAGCGTACGCTTGATCGTCAACACCGGCCAAGACCTGCGGGCGGACCTGCGCACCGCTGACGGCGGACTGTTGCTGGTGGAAAACAGCTGGGTGACCGACAATCCGTTGCGAGTCGTCCCGTACGCCAACTTCTTTTTCGGCTGGGACCGGCCGCAATCGGTCGCCCGTGCGGGCGCCGCGGGCGGGATTTTACGGAACACCGGCATCAATTTTGACACCGACGGTTTGAACGGTTTGGCCACCTTGGATCCCACCGCCAGCGATACGACGGGATTCAGCATCGGCGTCGATCTGATCGGACAACGGCTGGACCGCCAATGGCTGCTGGAGTTTTCTTACCTGACGCCCCATGGCAATCGAAACCTGGACGTCCCGGATGACCAATACGGGGTGGGAACCCGGTACCAGTTTCCCATCAGCCATCGATCACTGCTGCGATTCGATGTGGTTTACGGATGGCGTCGCCAATTGGAAGACGTCTACGGAACTCGAGCGGAATATCGGTGGAAGTTCTGAACCAGGCGATCGAGTCGATCACTCCGATTGACCACGACCACCATCTCAGTCCTGAGGCGGCAACATCGCGGTGGCCACCAGGACGGCATCACAGCCGGCGTCCACGAAATTGCGGACATCATCGGCGTTTCGCACTCCGCCACCGCTAATCCACCGCACCGCTGGACCGCCCATCGTTTGATATTGCCCGATCACGTCGCGGCACAACTGCATCGGATCGCTGCCACCGGACGCGGTTCCCACTTGAGCGACATCCAGGATGATCGCCGTGTCGATGGACTGCTGCTGTACGGTTTCCAGCCACTGTTGCAGGCTCGGGCCGCGCGACCAGAATTCGCCGCCACGAAAGTCAAAACTAAAGACCATCCGATCAGTTCCGATCGGCGGACATCGCTTTTGTAGCGCATCAACGTTGGCCAGCGATTCGCTCGCCATCACCCAACGCACCCAGCCGTACTGGCGGCTGATTCGGCTGACTTCGCTGTGAATTTCCGGCGGCTCTTGGCCGGTCCACCCCAGATCGATCCAGCCTCGGATTCCGCCTTGGATTGCCAAATGACGCAGGATACGCCGCAAGGTTGGCCATTGGGGTTCATGGCCGCAAAGCGAATCCAAATCCGCCAGATAGAATTGCCGCAAGCCGAGCCGCAGATAGTGATCGGTCAATGCAATCACCGAACCGGCATCGGACGCATCGGCCGACAAACGAATCGGACGATACGATTCCCGGTGCCCGGCGACCGCATGCACGGCCTGATGATCGGCCAAGTCCAGCACGGCGACACAGCGGGTCAGATCCCAGGACGCTGTCCCCGGCACCGGGGCTGCTGCGTCGGCTTGCGTACGCTGGTCCTCGGTCGTTTTTGCATCGCCCCCGCTCATCGATACGATTCACCCCGATGCTGGATAGATCAAGTTTCCAACGAGAACAGCGATTCGACTTTCACGATCGCGTAATCGTCGGGAAAGGTGTGAATGGCTTGGACCAGCATCGAACGCAACCGCAATTCGATGTTGATGTAGCTGAGAGCTCCAAAAGCCATTCGTCCGCTGGAATCGAAACGGTGCAGCAGGCCTTCGGTGGGTCCGTTGCCCAATTGCTTTTGAACCATCCAAAACATGTCCGGTTCAACGGATTCCAATTGAAAGTGGGTTCGATAGCTGACACCACCACGACATTCGGCCGTTTCGGTGCGACTGCCCTTCAGCGGTTGGGTCAATAGACAACGCCGCTTGGGCAGCGGTTGGCGGGCACTGGTGGCGACTTCGCACAGCGTGCCGCCGGCCGCGTTCCACGTCACGACGTGGCCACAATTGGTCAATTCGATCCGCGATTCGTAGTTGCTGCGTTCAATCCGTCGACTCTGATGCACCACGTACAGTTCCGGGTGCAGCGAGCGGCTGAACACATGAAAAGCCAATTCGGCAACTTTGGGGCGAACCGAAAGCAAAACGAGACGTCCAAAATTCAAAGAGGAAAAGAATCGCTAGATCGAGCCGTCGCGGTAACGCCGCCTGGATCGACAAGACGCCGGCACATCGTGCCGCGAGGATCGTGCCGTCCAGGCCGACACCGTTGGTGAATCGCTGTTGAACACACGTTGTTGTTGAACGCACGTTTCGTGGGATCGTGACCCGTCAAATGAGGTCGCTGTCCCTGTCGGCCCGTGCATTATAAGCTTTGCGTCAAAGACGGCGCAAGATCGTTTACGCCGGCGATTTCGAAGAATCCGTTTTTCGATTCCTTTCCGCATTTTCCCATTGACATTCGCTGCCGGTGCAGGCTCATGGTCGTCGTCATCGATAATTACGATTCCTTCACCTACAACCTGGTCCAGCGATTGGGCGAAATTGATGGTGCAGTCGACGTTCGCGTCATTCGCAATGACGAAATGTCGGTCGATGCGATCGCCGAATTGCGACCTTCGCGAATGATCATTTCGCCCGGCCCTTGCACACCCAACGAAGCGGGTGTCAGCGTTCAGTGCGTGCGTCGGTTTGCCGGCCAGATTCCGCTGCTGGGCGTCTGTTTGGGACACCAGTCGATCGGCCAAGCGTTCGGCGGCGACATCATTCGCGCCCCCGAATTGATGCACGGAAAAACGGACCAGATCCATCACGACGATGGTGGACTGTTCGCCGGCGTGCCCATGCCGTTCATCGCCACCCGCTATCACTCCTTGGTCATCGACCCGGAAACTTGTCCCGATGATTTGATCGTTTCGGCATGGACCGACACCGGCGGCAATCGCCAAATCATGGGCGTCCGCCACCGCGAGTATCCGCTGGAAGGCTGGCAATTTCACCCCGAAAGCTTCTTAACCCAGCCCGGTGTAGAACTGCTACGCCGCTTTCTGACTTGGTCGAAGTAGCCGGCCGAATCGTCCGACCGATGGAACGTTGCCGCCGCAAAAAAGCCACGCGAATCGCAAACGCGGCGTTTCATTGATCAGGCGCGAATCTGGTCCTTGATGACTTTCGTCTTCGCGATGTCATCGTGCAGACAAGCGCGATTGCTGCGGAAGATCAGCAAGGCGTCGATCAACGGAATGATCCCACCGACGATCGGAATCAGACTGCACGCCCACAGCCAGGCGTAACGTTTGCCGATCAGCGGCCAGAAAGGCAGCAGTTGTTCGGTGTCGCGGTGTACGATCGTCGTCTTCATCACGACTTTGCCGATCGTCTTGCCCTTGCTTGCCAGCAAGTATCCGTTCAACGCCAAAAAGATCCCTACGCCGACCAGAGCCCCCGCCGCTTCGATCGCATATTGATAGGTCTGCACCCCTTCGGCACCCACGGCGGCGGCAAAGGCGAAACCGATTCCGAACGAAAACGGGATGATCAGCACCAACTGAATCACGCCATCGATCAGTGCCCCGAGAAAACGTTCGCCCAGTGTCGCTAGCTCGGTGGACTGCGGCACCGTGGTGAACGGGTCGGCGGACATCGTTTCAGCAGTCGGTGCGTACGGATTACTCTGGCTCATTGCGTTGACTCGGCGGTAACCATGGATTGAAACGGAGCAGGGGGGCACGGGGGCGCCGCCAAATCATATCACGTCTCCGACGCGTCGATGCAACCACTTACAGCGCCGACTGATCCGCTTGTTTCGTCTCGTCCATCAGCCGATCAATCAAGTCATCCACTCGAATGCCATCCGCTTCGGCCGCAAAGGTCGGGACCATTCGGTGTCGCAAGATGGGATGGGCCAAGGCCTGGACATCTTCCACGCTGACCACGCTGCGTGAATGCAACAAACACCTTGCTTTTGCGGCCAGGACCAACTGTTGTGATGCACGCGGCCCGGGGCCCCACTGAACAAACTCGCGCACCCACGCCGGACTGGACGGATCACTCGGTCGCGCCGAACAAACCATTTCCAGCACCCAATCACGAACGTGCTGGGGCAGAGGCACACGGCGGACCAGCGATTGAAATCGAACCATGTCGTCACCCGAAACAACCGCGCGGACTTTCCAATCGGACGTCGACGTTGTTCGGTCAATGATCTCGGCCTCTTCCTGACGATTCGGATAGTTGACCAAGACGTGGAACAAAAATCGGTCCCGCTGGGCTTCGGGCAACGGATACGTGCCTTCTTGTTCGATCGGATTCTGGGTGGCCAGAACAAAGAAGGGCTCTTTCAGCCGATACGTGTGCCCCGACGCAGTGACTTCGTGTTCCTGCATCGCTTCCAGCAAAGCCGCCTGGGTCTTCGGCGGCGTTCGGTTGATTTCATCAGCCAACAGCATTTGCGTGAAGACCGGCCCCGGTTGAAACACCAATTGCCGACGGTTCGTTTCGGGGTCCTCTTGGATGATGTCGGTGCCGGTGATATCCGCCGGCATCAAGTCGGGGGTGAACTGGATTCGCCGAAATTCCAAATGCATCGATTGTGCCAACGTACGGACCATCAGAGTCTTGGCCAGCCCCGGCACCCCTTCCAACAAACAATGGCCTCGGGCCAGGATCGCGATCAACAATTGCTCGATCACATCGTCTTGTCCCACCACGACCTGGGCGACTTGGTGACGGATCGCTTGACAGGCTTCGACCAATTGCCTGGCCGCGATCAAGTCGTCGGTGGCGTCGTCGGTGGCGTCGTCGGTCGGCGTCGTTTGTTCGCCGGATGACGGATCGCCATCCACTTTGCCGGCCGATGCGTCGTCCTGGAAATCCTGGTCGCGAAATGCGTTGGGTTCTTGCATCGGTGGGCGTCGTCGGAAACGGGGGGTATGGGCGGCGTGTCGACCATATCCGCTGGGATCTGATCAATGCGAACCGCCAACAGCGGACGGGTCGACCACGCTTGCAGACCAACGTGATTGGTGGCCCGCCAACGTGAAAGATGTCTGAAACGTGTGGTACATTCTTCACAGACGCCGCGCCGATCACAATCGGTGCAGCGTCAATCGATGCGACCACCGATCAACGGTGGCAGGTCGGACCGCCTGGTACGACCGTGGGCGGCCGCACCGTTCGGACCGGCCGCGTGCACAGTTGCCCCAGCTTTTTATTTTCGACGATCCTTCCCATGGCTTCCCTGTTTGTAGTTCGCGGCCGCAATCAGGGATCTTATTTCCAACTGCGTTCGGCCGTTCATCGAATCGGACGCGAAGGCCACTGTGACATCCAACTGCTGGACAGTGAAGTATCGCGGACGCACGCGGAAATCCGCTGCCAAGCGACCGCGGGCAAGTACCAACTGCTCGATCTGGGCAGCAGCAACGGGACCCGCATCAACGGCGAAAAAGTTCAAAACCACTGGCTGCAAAGCGGTGACCGCATCGAAATCGGCCAGTCGTTGCTGATTTTTACCGGCACGGGGCTGCCCGCATCCCTGGATGCCGCCCACGGGGTCGACATTGTCGGCAAATCTCGTGACAGCGAAGCCAGCCAGATCGTTTCGTCGCTTTCACGTTCCGCCGCAACCGGTCCGCCGTCGGCATCGGACGCCGAACGATCGTTGGAAGTCATTTATCGAACCGCGATCGCCGTCGGACGTGGCGAAGACCTGGACACCGTGCTGGATCGAATCTTGCAATTGGTTTTTGACTGGGTCGATGCGGATCGCGGCTGCATCATGCTGAAGGATCCGGACACCGGCCAATTGCAGCCCGCCGCACGATGCGACCGCCAACTATCCAAACCCAACGAATCGCTGGGCAAATCCGATTCGCTTCACCTGACGACTTCGCCGAAGTCCGATTCATCATCGGCGACGAACGTCAACACGGACGAACGGATCGCGATCAGCCGGACCATCCTGGACTACGTGATCGACCGTCGCGAAGGTGTTCGCACGACCGATGCAAAAGGCGACGATCGGTTCGAATCGGCCGCGTCGATCGTTCAGGCAGGTGTCCGCGAAGCTTTGTGCGTGCCGCTGCAAGGCCGATATGACATCGTCGGTGCATTGTACGTTGACACCTACAGTTCGCCGGGACGGCTGATGCAAAGCGGCGGCCAGCCAAGGTTCACCGACGAACACCTGCGTTTGATCACGGCCATCGGATACCAAGCGGCACTTGCGATCGAAGACACGTTCTATTATTCGGCACTGGTGCAAAGCGAACGCTTAGCGGCGATGGGTCAAACGATCGCGATGATCAGCCATCATGTAAAGAATATTTTGCAAGGCATCCGGGGCGGCAGCTATCTGATCGATGCGGGACTGAAACGAGACGACAACGACGCGGTGCGACGTGGCTGGTCCATCGTCGAACGCAATCAGGATCGCATTTCCAACTTGGTCCTGGACATGCTGTCGTTTTCCAAAGAACGCGAACCCGAACGAATCGATGCGGACTTGAACGCCACGGTGTCCGACGTGATCGAATTGATGCACAGCCGGGCACGCGAACTGGACGTCCAGTTGGGCTGTGACTTGGCCGATGACCTACCGACCGCAAAATTTGATCCCGACGCGATCCACCGGGCTTTGCTGAATCTGGTCACCAACGCGATCGACGCGGCCAAGGCCGGGGTGGATGCCCAAGACGATGTCGCGGATTCGATAACGGAAATTCAGTCCATCGAACAAACGACCGACGACGTTTCATCAACGTCGGACACACTGGAAAGCTTGCCGCCACACGCCCCCACCGGTCCGCTGGCCGAAGACGTTCCGAACCCGGACGACGACCAGGCCAAAGTGTTTGTGCAAACGAAGTTTGTCGCCGGCCATGGATGGCGGGTCGATGTGATCGACAACGGCTTGGGCGTGCCGCCGGAACAACGCGAAAAGATCTTTTCGCTGTTCGAATCCAGCAAGGGTTCCACTGGCACCGGCTTGGGGCTGCCCGTTAGTGCCAAAATCCTGCGTGAACATGACGGCGACATTCAAGTCTTGGATTCGCCGGTTGGACGCGGCAGCTGTTTTAGGATTTGGCTGCCCTGCGAGGAAACAGACGACGCCGGGGCCATTCACAGTACGACCCTGCCCGATGACGTGATCGTCACCGATCATGACACCGAAAATTCTTGATCCAGTATCGTCGTTACCGGATGCGGGCACAATCGATCATCACGCGAACGGCGTCGGCGTCCGCCCGCGATAGCGATCCGCCGCGTACCGTCGATACCAATCGGCCATGGACGCCAATCGATCGGATTGCTTCTGATCGACACCACGCTTGGTTTGCTGGAAACGCGACAAGGCGTCTACGGAAGCCTGTTCCACTCGATCGGCGAATCGATGCAACGTTTCATTGCTATGGCGGATCAGTGAATATCGTTTCACCTTGCGATCAACATGACGCAACATTCGTCGGGCGCGAACGTCATCGTCCGTCTCGTGTTGCTGTCGACGAATGCGTCCGCGAAACCAGACCAGGCCGACCAACAAGACAAACAACGGCAATTGGACCGACCGGATACTGGATGAGAAAAACGCGATCACCCCGCTGCCGATCAAGCGACCGTACAGCCACGAAAACAGCCCGGAATCTCCTTCGCCAACTTGGTTTGCGTTGTACCAGTCGTCGTCGCTAGCCAAATCCGATTGGTTTTCAAAATCCAATTGGCTGTACCGTCGACCGGGCGTCGATTCGACCGCAAACCAAACTTGATTCTCGTCGTCGTACGCCTCGACCCATGCATGGGCATCCCGGTTTCTCGCCAGGTAATATTCTTCTTCGGTACTCTTTTCCCAAGTCACATAACCCGTGACGTACCGTGTTGGGATTCCCGCCTGCCGAAGAATCAAAGCGGTGGCGGAGGCAAAGTATTCACAGTGTGCCGGATGCCGCGTGTCCAAGAAATACTTCAGCGGATCGACACCGCGTGGAGGCCGAGATTGTTGGTTCAGCGAATACTCGAACTTTGATTGGAAAAACTGCGCCACCGATTGTGCGTTTTGCTGGGACGTTTTTTCGCTGCTGCACAACATGTCCGCATACGTCGCAAGGGTCGATTCCAACGTCCCAGGCACACGCAACAGTGCCCCGCGTTGCTCCGGTGCGATTCGCTGTCGAATCGGGTCTTTGACAACACCCAACACGTAGGGTTCGGTGATATTGACGCCCGATTCGATGACTTCGTGACTGGTCAACTGAATGCTGTCAGCCACCGCTTCGATCCATCGCGTGTTGAGCGATGTGAAAATCATCAGGCCCTTTTCCGGTCGATTGTGAACCTCGATGGTCTTCGTCTGACGGATCGGCGAACCGGCCGGGTCCGACAGAACGCGTCCGCCGGGCGAATAGTCTTCGTCGCGAATGGGGAAACGAAGCAATTCTTCGCTGATCGCACCAAACGTGGGACTTGTGGCGGTCTTCGCAGCAAAAATCACGGTCAAATCGCTGTTGCGTCGTCGCCCAAAACTTGACTCGCTGCTCAATAGCCATCGCCTGGTCCGGTAGGTATCGAACACCGTGCCACGTAGGTAGCCGGGTGCGGAATCGGCGAAGGCACGAAACGCAATTTCCTCTGGCGAAGCCAAAATGTGATTTCGAATCACTCCCAACCGGGAACCGTGAACGTAGGACATGCCCGCGATCACAATCCGATCGCTCAGTGCATCAAGCGAGTTGTTTAACTGGTCCTGCAACCGCTTTTGGATATCGGGCAACAGGGTACCGGCCGCCTGGGCCATTAGCGTCGTTCCGGTCAAAATCCCGGTCGCCGCGACAGCCGAAAACATCCAGGGACCTGACGCCAATCGGACCAACCAACTTTCGCCATCGATCGACGAGGTCAATGCGACATCGCGGCGCCGTTCCGATGAACCGGAATGCTGCCCCGCGTGTTCCAGCGGAGCCCAACCGATGATCTGTGCCGCGACCAAAAACGAAAGACAGGTCACAACGCCAACCGTGGTCTGGCCCAAAATCGTTTGACTGGCACCGCCGACCAAAACACAGGCCAAAACCGCCACCAATCCGCCGCCCAACATCAAAACGTGCCCGCGGTTGGGCCGCATCACCCAACCGACCATCGATGCGAAAACGCAGCCGTGAGCGATCATATCCGCAGCGGCCTGGATCGGATTGGCATTATCGCCACCATACTGACGCGATCGCCAGGCAACCGCCAACACGATGGCGACCATCGGTGCCAAAAAGGCAAGTCGTTGGCGAGAACCAGAGCCGTCGGTGCCACCCCCGTCGCGTCGCTGACGTCGATACGCCGCATGTTGTCCGACGATGCTGGCCAACAACAACAATGGCAATAGCATCGATGTGGTGTCGAACGTTGAACCGACGAACAACCCCAACCCCAAAAGCAATCCGTTCAGAATCAAGCGATCATGCAGCATCGATCGGCTCCATCCGGCTTGACGATTGCCCCACTGTCGCAGTGACATCGGTCATTTCGTCACTACTGATTGCACCGGAGCCTGGAAGATTGGTCGTCTTTTCGTCGATCACCAACACCTTTGCTTGGTGCGGTAGCAAAGCCTGGCCGTCCACCGCCGGATCGACGGATCGGAAGACGTCCGCTGGTTCCACCGGCACGCCGGATCGGACCAGCGCCGCGTGAGCCTCCGATGGGTCGAAGGATTCATTTCGCAGCACCAACAAAGACCCCGACCCCACCCGAATACTTGCTTGGGCAATCGTTTCGACGGCCTGTTCGGGTCGACAACGATCGGCAACCGCCAATCGCATCAGCAGCGGCATTGCTTGGTTCACGGCACCCTGCGTGACGGTTCCTAAGTTTCCCTGTTCGTCGTCCTGTCCCGTAATCGCCAAGTCGACCTGAATGCCATCTTCGGTCAAACGATGAACGACCGTCGCGGCCGCGCTCAACAGCTTTTCCAGCCGTTGACGGTCATGCTGCATCCGCCGTCGCCGATCTCGTCGACTGGCTTTGGATGATAACGGCGGGATCGTCAGTGAAGTGTCCACCAATAGCGTCGCGCGGATCACGCTGTTGGCACTGAATTCGCGAACAATCGGCTTCCCCAGCCTGGCCCAAGATGCAAAATCCCACCGACGAACCGACATGCCGACCTGGTACTCGCGACTGCCGGTGTATTCCATTGATTCACCAGCCAAAATTCGCCGAGCCCATTGTCCCACCGATTGAATCAACTGCATCGCTTCGTCCCCGTCATCGCCGGTCAGAGGTCGGGGCGTGACGGTCACCATTTCGTCGACGCGGTGCCCTCGGCTGAACCGAAACAGGTGAAACGGAAATGTGGACGCATAGTTCACCGCCGGCAAGCGGCGCCGTCCACGCCGTTGTGGAACCAGTGAATAATTCAGGTCAATCGATTCACCCGGTCGCAAGAACGGCAGACGTCGCCGCGACGATTGAACGATCCAGTCGGTTGTTCGTCGTGACGACCATTG
This sequence comes from Crateriforma spongiae, assembly GCF_012290005.1. Classification (NCBI taxonomy): domain Bacteria; kingdom Pseudomonadati; phylum Planctomycetota; class Planctomycetia; order Pirellulales; family Pirellulaceae; genus Crateriforma; species Crateriforma spongiae. Next base: position 98,046 of record NZ_JAAXMS010000005.1, on the reverse strand, counting down.
CGTCGTCGCGGCAATGTCACCCGCGGACGTCAAACGTGAGGTGGCATCGTCCCGGTTGAGTCGCCCCAGCTGAAACCAGCTTTGCAAGATCGGCAGCCGTCCGGCGTTGCGCACATGAACGCGGACCATCATGGATTGGCCCGCTTCGCAAGCGACCGCCGACATCACGTCGACATCCAGTCGTGGCCCAAATGCACGATTGGCGATCCAGCCGAAAAACAGCATCGAACAACAGGCCGCAAACATTCCCGTCCACGGATAACCCCAGATGACATTCAACGTCACGATGGTGATCAACAGCAAGGTGATCGACACCGGAGTCATCGTTGCCCGCACCCAGCGAAAGACTCGCACGGGAAAACGAAGCAGCGTCCAGAACACCCCACGTCGCGTCGGACGCGATTCGGTGTGACGCGAGATTCGGTCCTTGGATGCTGTCGAGTTCAAACAGGCACCTCCACCTGCGAAACGATATCGCGAAGAATCTCGCCGACTTCTTCCATGGTGGCCGACACCGATCGCGAAACCACGCGATGGGACAGCACATCGGGGGCAAGTTCCGCCACGTCGTCGGGCAATACAAAATCGCGGCCTTTCAACAATGCATGGGCTTGTGCCGCACGCATCAGCATTTTTGAACCACGTGGACTGCAACCGACACGCAGCCGAGGATCTCGACGCGTCAGCCCGACGATGTCCACCAGGTATCCGGCAACCTTTCGATCCAACGTCGTGTTTTGAACTTCTGCCTGCAGTTTCAACAGCGATTCGCGATGCAGAATCGGCTTCAGATTGGCCGACGGCTCGTACACGCGTTGCTGAAGCAGCAGGTCGACCTCGCTCTCGGGATTCGGGTAACTCATCGACAACCGCATCAGGAACCGGTCCAGCTGACTTTCGGGCAACGGGAACGTGCCTTCAAAGCCCGACGGGTTCTGCGTCGCGATGACAATGAACGGCTGTTCCAAGTCGTAGCGTTTTCCGTCAATCGTGACCTGTGATTCGGCCATCGCCTCCAACAGGGCACTTTGGGTCCGCGGCGACGCGCGATTGATTTCGTCGGCGATCAAAAGATTGCAAAACACCGGGCCGGGGCGGAATTCAAAAGTCCCGCTGGACGGTTGATAAATCGCTCCGCCCAAGATGTCCGCGGGCAGCAAATCGGGGGTGCACTGGATCCGTTGGTATTTCAGGTCGATCAACGCGGCGACCGATTTCGCCAACGTCGTCTTTCCGACCCCTGGGACGTCTTCCAACAAGACCGATCCACCGGCCAGCACCGCGGTCAGAACTCTTTCGATCACCGCCGATTTGTCGCGGATGACCGATTCCAAACTCTGTTGCACGTCGGCCAGCCGCGCACGCAATTGCCGCGCGTCCACCGGATCCGGCACCGCCGTCGTGCCGTCGTCCGATCCTGTTTCCGACGGCGTAGCCAAGGGGCTTCCGGACACGGTGTCTCCCGCAATGAAGTGTTGTCTTTCGGACGCAATCGCTGAACCGTGGTCAGTTTAACCGTCCAGCTAGCCCCATTTCCATGCAGCAAATCCGCACCCGGCTCAGGGAGGCCCAGGCGACCGTAATTCCATGCCGACAGGACAAAACCGCTGCATTTCTTCCTAAAGGAACCATGCCCGATGGTCCGATAGTACCGTCATGATCGGCTTGGTCGTCGAAGACGGCACAAGACTGCCAACCTTGACTAAACCGGACGATCATCCTATTTTCGCGTTTTCAACGTGCGGGCCAGTGACGGATCGGTCACCGCGACATCCCTGGCGGCCCCGCGAAACACGAAATCAACAGGCGACGTGGCCAAGCGGCTAAGGCGAAGGATTGCAAATCCTTTATTCGTGGGTTCGAATCCCACCGTCGCCTCTTTTGAATCGGAGGCCTTCTTGCCTCCCTCAGGCGTCTGGTTCTTTCCAGATTCTTCTGGTGCTGACCCGTGGACGGTGAACCGCTGCCCACGCATCTCGGACGTCACGCCCGAGCGTCGGGCGCCCCAAAATTTCCGCCGCCGTTGATCTGTGGCGTTCCCGTGATCTGTGGCGCTGTCGCCCCCGGCACAACTTGCTTCTATGCCGCGGTCATCTTCAGCCCGATGATGCCGGCGATGATCAGGCCGACGAACAGCATGCGAATCGGATCGGCGGACTCGTTGAACAATCCGATCCCCAGCAACACAGTGCCCACCGTTCCGATGCCCACCCAAACGCCATAAGCCGTTCCGACGGGCAAGGTGCGCATGGCGGCGCCCAACAATCCGAAACTGACCGCCATCGCCGCCAAGGTTCCGACCGTCGGCCAAAACTTGGTGAAGCCATCGGAATACTTCATGCCGATCGCCCAAACGATTTCCAACAGGCCGGCGATGACCAAAAAGAGCCAAGCCATCTTCGATTCACAGCATCCGCAGGGCCGTCCCTGAATGAACCGGAGCGGTGGGGTCGTCCCCACTTCCATGATGGTCACGCCACGCGACGACGCCGCGATAAGGCGTGCTTGCGGGGTGTCGCCGAATCGGCATGTTTCCCGGATCGACTTTATCGCAAGTCGACAAGGTAATCCAACAGATGGCACAGCGAATCGCCGGCGAAATGGAATCGCATTTGGCGACGAAGCGACTGCGTCAGCGCCTGTCCACCCACGACCAAACGCTGTCCGGGACGCAACGACGAAAACAAACGATCGTTGATCTGAACCACGCTGTCTGGCTGCTGCACACAAGTGTAAGTCAGCCAGACAATCTGCGGACAGTAATCGTTGATTGCCGCTTGCAGACTGTCAACGGGCAACGCCGCCCCCAGGGATCGGGTCGTCATTCCAGCGGCGGTCAAAACCAACTCGATCATCTTGGATGCGACGTCGTGTTGTTCGTCACCGACCGCACAGCCGACCGCGTGGATCTGATCGTCGGGCTTATCGTTGATCGCCGTTGATGACCGATGGCCGGACGATTCCGTCATCGACAGCATCGGTCCCGTTCGCATCTGTTGTTTCACCATCGATAACGCATCGCATAGCGTCGCGGTGCATTCGTGTTCCTGGTACACGCAAAAGCGACCCGATTCCCATCGACTGCCGACCTCCCACAACGCCGGCGCGACCGTCTGGTCCATGATTTCCGCCAGCGATCGAGCCGATGCGAACACGTCGTCTGCACCGTTACGCGGTACCGAGCACGAGCGCCGAACGATGGCGTCGGCCAAGTCGATGCTGTGGCCCCGGATCAACATGTCCACCACCCGTTCGACGGCCAGCACGCTGGTTCGCCGTTTAGGGCCGGGATGGCTGATTGCATTGGCGTCCGATCGGTGATTCATCCACCTGCGAATCGAATCACCCGCGATGCGACGATGGCCGCCGGGGGTCCGCACCACCGCCAGTGTGCCCTCATCGCACATTCGTTTGACCGTCGACCGGCTGACGCCGAGCAAACGCGACGCTTGGATGCTGGAAAGATGCTGCTGCATGGGACCATCCGCGAAGCGCGGGCATTGGTGGTGCGACGGCAAACAATTGTTTCGATTCTGTCAAAACAAATTTGCCACCCAAATGAACGGGGCGCGGTCGTTTTGAACCGTTTCCTTGTCTGTATCGCCAAGAACTTGATCGGTTTTGGACGCTTTGATCCGCTAGTCGGTCTGCGCAGAATGGACCGAGGCTGACGGCACTAGCGATCATTCAGCTCAAACGTCCGACTGGTCCCCGCACCGGCAAGGGGTATGGCGTCCGTGAATCAGGGTTCGATACGTCGGGTCGTATCGATCGCACACGGACAGCGATCGATGAAACGTTCGATCAACGAACGAATTCGTCCAAATCGACACGCATTCACCACGTCCGCATGACAGGGTTTAGCGACGCCGTCCGACGCACTGTCACTCCTGACGTCGCCCGTCGTCGCCGTGAAGTCGCATGATGCTTCATCACGCTTTCGATGCGTCTCGATCGGTGTCCCCACCGCCGATCGGGACGCACCGATGCCTCAGCCAGCACGGGGGGCGGTAACGATGTCGTGCTCACCCCGACATCGTGGATCTTTCCGACGCCGATCGTTTTCGGCCGATACTGCCCGGCTGGCGGTTGCATTCACCTCACCGCCGGAACGCCAGAGCATCAGGCATCCAATGGCGCGGCCACGACGTCATAGCCGTTGGCCACGACGATTTCACAGCGGACCATTTGCCCGACTTCGATCGTCGAGGTCTGGTCATCGGATGAAACAAACACCACGCCGTCGATGTCGGGTGCCTCGGCCACGCTGCGGCCCATGAACAAGCCGGGCTGATCGGGGACTTCCGCATCGATCAAAACATCGACAGCGGTTCCGACACGACTCTCGTTCCACTCAAAGGCGATCTGCTGCTGAATCGCCATCAGTTCTTCTTGACGTCGCAGCGAGACGTCTTCGGGCACCCGGCCCGGAAGTTTCGCCGCCGGCGTGTCCGGTTCGACGCTGTAAGTGAACACACCCAAGTGTTCGAATTTTTGTTCAGCGACAAAGTCACACAGTTGACGGAAATCGTCATCAGTTTCGCCGGGGAAACCCGTGATCATGGTGGTCCGCATGACCAGGTTGTCGATCCGTTGCCGTAGCTTTTCCAAGATCACTTCTTGGCTGGCGCGAGTGGTCTTTCGCGACATGCGTTTCAACATCGTGTCGCTGGCGTGTTGCAGCGGCATGTCGATGTAGGGCAACACACGCCGGGCACCGGCAATGACGTCGATCAAATCGTCGTCGATGTACATCGGATAAAAGTACATCAGCCGGATCCAATCGATGGATTCGATCTTATCCAATTCCGTCAGCAATTCGGTCAACCGAGGACGACCGTACAAGTCCATGCCGTAATAGGTCGTGTCTTGTGCGACCACGACGACTTCACGGACGCCGCTGTCACCCAGCCGTTTGGCCTCGTCGACGACTTGTTCGATCGGCTTGCTGTAGTGCTTTCCGCGCATCTTTGGGATCGCACAGAACGTACACAACCGGTCACAACCTTCGCTGATTTTCAAATAAGCGAAGTGCCGGGGGGTGATGGCCGATCGCATCGAATCGGAAAGCGGCTGGATCGCGGCGGGCTTGAAAACCGTCCGCTGTTCTTCCAGCCCGCTGTACAGATCATCGATCACCGTCACGATGTCATTCCGCCCAAAGACTCCGACCATCGCATCGATTTCGGGGCGTTCCTTCAGCAGTTCGCCTTGCCCACGTTCGGCCAGACAACCGGTGACGACGACGTTACGGATCTTGCCGTCGCGTTTGAGTTGCAGCATTTCGTCGATCGCGCCCAGCGATTCGTCGCGAGCCGATTCAATGAAGCCGCACGTATTGACGATCACAAAGTCGGCGTCGTCGACGTCCGGCACCATCCGGTAGCCGTCATGGTCCAAACGCCCCAGCATCTGTTCGGTATCGACCAGGTTCTTGGGGCACCCCAGACTGACGACGGCATATTGACCGCGTGCCTTGCCGTCACCGGTGGAATCAGCCGGCGATGGGACTTTGGATGACGCGGTATCGGTAACGATGGGAAGTTTCATAGCGGGAATTAAACCGACCGCCGCGGTTTCTGGCAAACGGAAGTTTCCGGCAAAATACCGGTCTCCGCCGACCGGTCAGCTCAAAAGGGCCTGGATCGGCTGCCCTTCCGCACCACCGATCTTGAACGGGCGACCGTTGGGGGCATAGAAATCCTCGTCCGTCGGCAGCCCCGCGGCGGCGGCGATCGTCTTGTTGAAATCGCTGATCGTCACGTGGTTGTCCACGACGCTGTGACCTTTTTCGTCCGATGCACCATAGACCTGCCCCATCTTGATCCCGGCCCCCGACAGCAGACTGCAAAACGCACCCGGATGGTGGTCGCGACCGGCATTCTGGTTCACGTTCGGCTTGCGTCCGAATTCCGTCGTCAGGACCACCAGGGTTTCGTCCAACATTCCCTTGGCGTGCAAGTCACGTAGCAGGGAACTGAGTGCGGTGTCCAACGCCGCCGCCTTGTCGGTCAACCGGCCGTACAAGTCCTGGTGCATGTCCCAGCCGCCGTCGCTGACTTCGACAAATCGTGCACCGCTTTGGACCAAACGACGGGCCAACAAGCAGCCTTGGCCCAGTTTGTTGTTTCCGTAGGCTTCGCGGACCGCCGCGGGTTCGTCTTTCAGGTTGAAGACTTTCAGATGTTCGCTGCCCATCAACTGCCGGGCCTCGTGATACAGCTGGTTGTAAGATTCCAGTTCGCGGCTCTTGTGAACGTTTTGGAACTGGCGGTCAAAGCGGGACGCCAACGTCAGCCGGCGATGGAACATCGTGTCGTCGACGTACCCGGGCAGCTTGATGTTCTGCAGGCCCGATTGCGGGTTGGCGATCGGCACCGGCGCCAACGACGGTTCCAAAAAGCCGGCTCCCGGATGGCGGTCGCCATTGCCGATCAAGAAGTTGCCGGGCAGTTCCTTGTTGACGCGTCCCAGTTGATCCTGCATCCAAGATCCCAGGGCAGGGTGCCGAATACTGTTGATCTGCTTGTACGCCGTCCGCATTAAATAGCGGGCCTGTTCGTGCGCCCCGGTTTCGGTGCTTAGCGACCGGATCACCGCCAGCGCGCCGGCCAACTTGGCGAGCTTCGGAAACCGATCGCCGAACTGCATGCCGGGGACCGCCGTTTGAATCGCTTTGGTCTCTCCCGCCTCTTCCACGCCGACCTTGGGATCAAACGTGTCCAAGTGAGTCATCGCGCCGTCCATGAACAAATAGATGACGTGCTTGGCCTTGCCCGCGCGTCCACTTGCAGCAATCGCCGGCTGGTCCAAGAACTTTGATCCGGCCGCGCTGCCGGCGAACGTCACGCCCAAACACGTCCGCGTGATCCGCTGCATGAATTGCCGGCGGTCTTCATGAGTAAATTCAGTGCGTGGCATCGCGATGTTGACCTGGATGAAAGGAAACGATGACGAGTGCGAAAAGGGTTTTCCGGCGTCGCCCTGCCGGCACCGGTTGATCGGTCGAACCGTCAAACCGAAACCGCAACGGCAAATGAATCAGTGGATGAACATGAATTCGCGAGTGTTCAACAGCGCCCAAATGATGTTGCCAAAGGCGACGTGAGGACGTGCTTGTTCGCGTTTCAATTCGCTGGACGCCACACCGCGATCGATGCTGCTGGGGCGACGCGACAGAACCGACAAAAACACCGCATCGATGCGATCACGAACGGTCCGCTGGGACGAGACGTTGTCGACGATCGACGACCCCGCTTCCAACATCACGTGAGTGATCGGGCCATTGAACATCGCCAAAATCTGGGGCACCGTCGCAGACAATTCAGCACCGTTGATGGTTTCCCGATCCCCCTGGCCGAACTGTCGCAAAAAGTGTTGGCTGGGGGCCGGGCTGGGCAACTCACTGGCCCGGCAAAGCACGTTGCCTTTGTATGCGTGCTGGTTCAACGATCGGTTGTATCCGGCGGCAAAGTATGTATCGCGGAACTTTTCCGACTGTTGCTTCAACTGTTGATACGTGATCTTTGAAAAATCAATGTCCACCACGTCGGCATAGTCTTTCGCCGACGGACGTTGAAACGGCATCGGGTTGACCACGGCCAGGGTCAACATTGAATCCCAAACCTGTTCCGCCGACATTCGCCGGATTGCAGGACCGGCGTACAGGAACGGTTCGTCGGACGTCGGATCGTAAACCGCCGATTCACGTTGATACGTTTTGCTGTACAGCACGCCGCGCATCCACTGCTTCATGTCGAAACCGGTGTCGACCATCGCGGTGGCCAGGTATTCCATCAACGCTTCGTTGCTGGGCGGATTGTCGTCGTTGAAATCGTCCACGGGTTCGACCAAGCCGACGCCGGTGAATTGTCGCCACAGACGATTGGCGATCATCTTGCTGAACTGAGGGTTCTCCGGCGACGTCAACCACGCGGCGAACTTTTGGCGCGGCGTTTTGAACTGATTCGAATCGGGAACTTCGCCCCACGGCACCGCGGGTTCAACGACTTCACCCGGCTTGGCGTCGGTGTACGCATAGTCTTTAGGCAAACGGAGCTTGCGTGGTTTTTCGCTGACGACATAGGTGTTCGCACGAGCGAGACGCTGGAAGTATCCCGGCACACGGCCTTTGTCAAAGTCGTTCTTGGCTTGGTTGATCAACTTCTGGGCAGGATTCTGTTTTTCGAAACCCGGGTCGCCACGCTGGATTCGCGTCCGCACGCCTGCGGTGAAGGCGGCCAATTCATAGAACTGGTACTGCGTCCAATTGGCGAAGGGGTGATCGTGACACTGGGCGCATCCGATCTGGGTTCCCAAGAAGACACGTACCGTGTTGTCGATGTACGGCAACGCCATGCCGTCATCACGCAACTGATAGCCCACCGCGGGATTCGTCCATGATTTCCCGTCGGCCGTCAGCATTTCATAAACCCAGTCGTCATAGGGCTTGTTTGTGCGAATGGCTTCCTTGACGTAGTGCGAAAACGGGTTGCCAATAATGTTGGGCTGCGGTCGATCGACGATCCGCAGAGTGTCCGCCCAGACGTTGTAGAAGTGGCTGACCGAATCGGGGCTGCCCAACAACTGGTCGATCAATTCTTCGCGTTTCATCGGATCATCCGAATCCAAAAACGCTTGCGTCTCTTGCAACGTTGGGATGCGGCCGGCGACATCCAAATAGACGCGTCGGACGAACGTCGAATCGTCCGTCATGTCATTGGGCAATTGTCCGCCTTGGACCAACGCACGTTCAATCAAGCGGTCAATTTCCGCCGCCATCAACTGGGCTTCGCTGCGAGACGATCGGCCGACACCGGTGACCTTCATCGTCGACTTGGGAGCCCGTCGCACGCTTTCGGGCAGCCGGATCTTCGGCGGCGCCGGTTTCTTTGCCGCCGGTTTGCCTTTGCCACGGTTTTGCTGTGCCGTCGCGGGAACCGCTGAACCGGCCGCCATCAGCAAACAGACCAACATGCAAACCCAACCACGAACACGGCTTCCAACACGCGGGCTGGCTATTGGGGAATCCTTGGTGGCCTGCAAATCAGCGATCTGTGGGTCAGTGGATCCGGCGCGACCGCCGGCCCGAAGGAACGACATTGTCAAAACCGACCTCTGCGAAAAAACGAGACTGAGCAAAGTCGTCCGCGACGTCATGCCGCGAAGAAAACAGAAAAGGGATCACCAGCGACCATTGCGGGCCGGCAATGTTAATATCATAGCCGCTAAAACAAGATCTGGAATCGGTTTTTGGTGAACGAACGTTTCGACGCTGCGTCGATTTGCGCCAACGGATCCGCCCGCCCGAGTTTGCTAACGCCGGCAACACGCCTTTGAACCCGTTGTCGATGACCAGATTTGATAAAAATGGAGCTTCCGTCGTGAAATCACGCGGCGGATTCCCACCCATCCCCCCGAAGAGCCCGGCCGACAACGGGGAGCCCGTTCGCCGTAAGGTTGATCGGCCCCACCCGCTGCCGGCCCCGCCCCCCCAACTACCCTGTCCCCCCAATTACTTCGCACGCTGACTATGAATCTGAATCTTGGCGCGAGTCCTTTTCGTTTCGAAAGTTTCCATCGATCCGTGTTTCAACCGGTGGCATGCTTGGCGTTTGCCGCTGTCGTTTTGGCTTGCGGTCAAGCGGTTGTAGCGGAAACGACCACGGCGGCTGCAACCGGCGCGTTGACGGTCGTTCCGGCGGACGAAGGACAAGGCTGGACGATCCTGTCTGGTGATGAAGTGATCGCGGGCTACGTGGCGGATTCAGCCGGCAAACCGATTGTTTACCCCATCCACAGCCCGGCTGGTCGCCGCGTGGTGCGCGACTATCCGATGGGTCCACGGGGGGCGAAAACACGTGACGATCACCCACACCATCGATCACTATGGCTGACCCACGGCGAAGTGAACGATCAAGACTTCTGGTCGACCAGTGAAGAACGTCAGGGCGGTACGATCCGACAAACTGCCGGCCGGGCCAGCGCCAACGACGACGGTTCGGCGACGATCGAAACCACCAACGACTGGCTTTCGACCGAAGGCAAGCGTGTCTTGTCCGATCACCGTCGATTCACGTTCCGTTTGGCTCAAGACGCTCATGGCAAAGCACGTTTGGTCATCGATTGCGACTTTCGTTTGACCGCCGGCGATGACGAAGTCCATTTCGGCGATACCAAGGAAGGCACCTTCGGCGTTCGGGTTGCCGGGCCGATGAAGGTCGACGCGAAACTGGGGGGCAGCATCGTCAACAAAACGGGCGATCAGGGCAGCGAGGCGTGGGGCAAAGCTTCGCCTTGGGTCGACTACACCGGTCCGGCACCGGACAGTGCCACCGAAAGCGACGCTGATGATGAAACACTTAAGGCGTTGCCCAATGCCGGGATCACCATCCACTACCACCCGTCCAGCCACGCCGCGCCCTGCCGCTGGCATGTGCGGACCTATGGATTGTTCGCGGCCAACCCGTTCGGCGTGCATCATTTCGAAGGCGGCCCCAAGACCGACGGCTATCGCTTGCCGGCCGGTGAATCGATTGACATGTTCCACCGCGTCGTCGTCCATGACGGACCGTTTGACCGCCAGCAAACCCTGGCCGACGAACAAGCATACGCGACGTCCGCCGTATCGCCGGTCACCGGACAATGACAGCATCACGATGACCGAATCCGACAACGTGTTTTCGCTGGCCGGTCGTCAAGCCTTGGTCACCGGCGGGACTCAAGGCGTGGGCGCCGCGATCGCACGAGCGGTGGCGCGGGCGGGCGCTGATGTGATCGTGGTCGGCGTTCGCGACGACGCTTCGGCCCAGGAAGTCTTGGACGACATCCGACGGCACGGTCGCCAAGGCGAATTGCTGGTCGCCGACCTTTCGCAACCACCCCAGCGATACGTCGATGACATCTTGGCCGCCGCGTTGGATCGTTTTCCCGACCTGGGTTTGTTGGTCAACAACGTGGGGACCTACATCGATCGTCCATTCTTGGAAATGGATTGGTCGACGTACCAGACGACGATGAATCTGAACGTCGCGTCCGGTTATTTCCTGACACAAGCGTTTGCGCGACACTGGATCGCAAGAGGCATCGATGGCCGAGTGGTCTTTACCGGTTCCATCAACGGCTTGCTGGCCGAAGCCGACCACACCGCGTATGACACCAGCAAAGGCGCCGTTGCGGCAATGGTGCGATCGCTTTGCGTCGCTTTGGCACCGCACGGCATTCGCGTCAACAGCATGGCGCCGGGCCTGGTCCGCACGCCGCTGACCGGACCGGCGCTTGACCAAAACCGCTTGCAAGAATGGATGGAATTGCACACACCCAACGGCCGGGTTCCCGATGCGGATGTCTGCGGCGACGCGGTCGTATTCCTGCTGTCCCAGGCGGCGCGTCACGTCCACGGTCAAACGTTGTTGGTCGATGGCGGCATGAGTGTTTGGCAACAACCCGATCCGCCATCGCAATTCGGTTAGACTTTCGCCCACACCGGTTCGGTTAACAGCGTTTCTCGGTCGACTGGTTGTCGACGGACGACGATTCGGCTGAAGTGATCCCCATGCCAAATCCCCATGCCCCAATCCCCACGTTCACTCCCCAAACCAATCCTTGATCCGTAAGGTCGGTGAGCGTTTTGGGGCAGGCAATCCTGGCCCATGAGACCGCTTGTCACACAGACCCCTGGTTGACCCGCCGATCGGCTTGTTGACGATTAGTCGCCGCCGGGCCAAACATGTCCGGCATCCTTTTTACGATCCTTCACTTTCCAACACTCTTCCCCAGACGACCCACGAGGCAAATAGCAATGCGACGCGCCAAGATCTCGATCATCGGAGCCGGCAACGTCGGAGCAACCTGTGCGCACTGGTGTGCCGCAGCCGAACTTGGCGACATTGTCTTGTTGGACATCCCGCAAACCGAAACCATGCCGGCCGGCAAGGCGTTGGACTTGATGCAAGCGTCACCCATCATGGGTTATGACGCCAACGTCACGGGCACCACCGACTATGCCGACACGGCCGACAGCGACGTGATCGTTGTGACCGCGGGCATTCCGCGGAAACCCGGCATGTCTCGCGACGACCTGCTGGCGACCAACGCCAAAATCATCACCAGCGTCGGCAGCGAAATCAAAAAGACCAGCCCGAACGCCGTGGTGATCGTCGTCAGCAACCCGCTGGACGCCATGGTCCAACAGATGTGGAAGGTCACCGGGTTCGATAAGTCCAAGGTGTGCGGCCAGGCCGGCGTTCTGGACACCGCACGCTATCGCACGTTCCTGGCGATGGAACTGGGTGTCAGCGTCGAAGACATCAGTGCGTTGTTGATGGGCGGTCACGGCGACACGATGGTGCCGATCCCCAGTTGCACCAGCGTCGGCGGCATCCCCGTCACCCAGCTGATCGATGCGGGTCGCCTGGAAGAAATCGTCGACCGCACACGAAAAGGCGGCGCCGAAATCGTCTCGTTGTTGAAGACCGGCAGCGCCTATTACGCTCCCTCGGCCGCCTGTGCACAGATGGTCGAAGCGATCGTGAAAGACAAGAAACGTCTGATCCCGGTCGCCGCACTTTGCGAAAGCGAATACGGCGTCGGCGGCTACTACGTCGGCGTGCCCGTGATCATGGGCAAAGACGGCGTGGAAAAAGTCATTGAATTGAAGCTGACCGATAGCGAAACCTCTGCCTTTGAAAACAGCGTCAATGCTGTGAAGACGTTGGTCGCTTCGATGAACGAATTGCTGTCGGCTTAAATCCCGATTCGAAGATTCCGATGCCGTGTTTGCACATCGCGTGCCTTGCCTTCGTTGATCCCACGAGGCTCGCCCACACGGCGTACGGATCGGGCATGACCGAATTCATTCGCATCGATCGGATTGCGTTGGCATCATCACGATCAAACACGATCCGGTTATCCAAGACGCGAGCATGACGCTCGCGACTTCGACTACGGCGATGCATGCCGGGCAAGTTCATTGATCAGATCCGCCGATCGCAAAACGCAGTCAATCCGAACAAGTCATTGCTAGCGTCATGGCTGGTCCAAGGTGGACGCTTGAGGCACGCCAGGGTCATGATTTTCGCGTTATTGCTTTGAAACGGAATGCCATTCGGTTGCTCCGCTTTTTGCCAGCCTCATCGACATTGACACCGGTCTTGCGCGACGCCTAACCTTCCGCTTATCTGGCGTGAAACCGGTGTTCAGTGTTCGGCAAAGTGGCCGCACCACTGTTGGCCGCTTTCGCGTCTCCTCCGCCTCTCGCCTTGTCCGCCGCACGTTCCTCCTTCCAAAGAAACCATGCGACGATTTCATGACCCCGACGGTCTCAGCACTGAAGCGTCCGAGCCCTCGGAGACATGGAAATCGCCATGGAAAGACGAACCGTACGGCTGGTCCGACGATGTCACCGCCACGACCGATTCGTCGGCGATTGTTCGCGAAGATTCGACCGATGAATTGCCCGCGGCACGAACGTTCCTGCTGCCGCTGCACTATGAACCGGGCTACCAGTACCCGCTGGTCATCTGGCTGCACAACGACGGTTTTAACGAAACCCAAATCGAACAAGTGATGCCGCACATCAGCCTGCGTAATTATGTGGGTGTCGGCATCCGTGGGGCGAAGGCCGGCGATGCGATCGGACATCGATTTGACTGGTCCGACACGGAAGCGGCCGTCCAATCGGCTTGGCGACAAATCAATTCGGTGATCGACGAATCGAAACGACGATTTGCCATCCACCCGAACCGGATTGTTTTGGCTGGATACCGCAGTGGCGGCACGATGGCGCTGCGTTTGGCGTTGCGTCATCCCGAGGTTTTCGCGGGCGTGATCTCTTTGGGTGGTGCCTTACCCACAGGACGTCGGCTGTTCAGCGACTTGAATGACCTGCGACGTCAGCGATTGCCCATGCTGTGGAGCTGGGCAGTGCAGGGCGACCATTTCCACAACACCACAATGGCCGACAATCTGCGTCAAATGCTGATGACCAAGTGCCGCATCGAGGTGCGGCAGTACGTCGATGATGACGAGATGAACACCGTCACACTGTCTGACGTCAACCAATGGATCATGAATCGCGTCGTCGCCGGAAACGCCTGTGTCGAAGGTGATCCGCAAACCGCGTCGTCGCTGAGCTTCTCTCAGAATTGACGCTTTGACGGCGGTTTACTCGACGGCCAAACCGGGGCGGATGTCATCGGAAATGCTCGGGATTGGCCCGGGTCTTTGCCGACTCTCTACGTCGCCCCGCTTGTCGACCGGGCTTGCCGGTGGTTAAGTTTCCACACGGGCGATGATGCTCCCCGAGTGGCTTCTTTTTCCAGGCGGTTCCCAGTGACGGCTGAATCCAGCGGCAAACGAATTCTGATCGTCGACGACGATGCCGAAATCATCGAATCGGTGCGCTATGCGCTTGAAGGCGAAGGTTACGAAGTCGTCATCGCGCGTGATGGAAACCAGGGCTTGGCGGTCGCCGAACAAGAAAACCCGGATCTGATGATCCTGGACATGATGATGCCCAAACGCAGTGGATTTCTGGTCTTGGAAAAACTGCGGCGAATGCGTGACGATCCGCTTCCGGTGGTGATGATCACGGGCAATGAAGGGCACCGTCACCAGGCGTATGCTGAATTGCTGGGCGTCAGCGAATACATTCGCAAACCGTTTCCGATGGACCGCTTGATCGACGCGGTCAACAACCTGCTGAACCGGGATTGATCAACGTGGCGTGCTTGCCGACCGACGCTCAAAGTCACTGCTGGCTGGGTTGGGCCGGTGTGTGTGGCGCGTTGGCGGTTTTGATCGGCGCTTTCGGTGCCCACGGACTGCCCGATCACTTATCCGCCATGGGTTTGGACCAGCTCTTGATCCAACGTCGCTTGGATCAATTTGATGTGGGGGCCCGCTATCACCTGGCTCACGCAATCGCACTGCTGGCATTGTCGACTTTGCCCACAAGCCGACGCCAAGTCCGGACCGTGCGTTGGACATACCGGTTGATGTGGACCGGTGTCCTCCTATTCTCCGGCAGCCTGTACGTACTGGTTTTGACCAACACCCCATGGCTGGGCGCGATCACGCCACTGGGCGGCCTGGCATGGATCGCCGCATGGACGCTGTTAGCAATCGCCGGATTTTTCCCCGTCCGAAACGGTGACGAACATCACCGCGAAACACAGACAATTGCACCGGAGCCGGATTCGGCGGAAAACCGGTCGGGAGCCTCACGTTGACGGAGACCGATATGTCGACAGCGGAAACCATTGAGTATCCGGCGAATTGGACTCGTCGGCATTTGCTGGACCTGGAAAGCCTGTCGGCCGAAGAGATTGTCATTCTGTTGGACACGGCGGATAAATTGAAACGCATGACCGACGGTTGTCGCCGCAAACTTTCATTGTTGACCGGCCTGACCTGTGCCAATTTGTTTTTCGAAAACAGCACGCGAACGCGGAACAGTTTCTCTCTGGCAGCGAAGCGACTGGGCGCCGACACGGTGGAATTCAGCAGCGCCGGTAGCAGCGTTGCCAAAGGCGAATCGTTTGTCGATACCGCAAAGACAATCGAATCGATGGGTGTCGACTGGGTGGTCACGCGACACAGCACACCGGGCACGCCCCATCTCTTGTCTCGCGAACTGGACTGCAGCGTCTTGAACGCCGGCGATGGCCCCCACGAACATCCGACCCAGGGCCTTTTAGATATGCTGACGATCCGCCAGCATCGCGAAAAGATTGATGGCTTGACCGTTGCCTTGGTCGGCGACATCGCTCATAGCCGAACCGCCCGCAGCAACATCTGGGGCCTGAAAAAACTGGGGGCACATGTCATCATCTGTGGCCCACCGACGTTGGTCAGCCAACGATGGTCGGAACTGGGATTCGAGGTTTCGTACAGTTTGGACGACATCCTTCCCCGATGCGATGTGTTGAATTTGCTGCGGATTCAATTCGAACGCCAATCGGCGCGTCCTTTTCCCAGCGTTCAAGAATACGCGGCGTTGTATGCGATGACCGGCGATCGTGTTCGTCGATCCAAAGACGGGATTCTGATCATGGCACCCGGGCCAATCAATCGCGGCGTGGAGATCACTCCGGAAGTCGCTGACGGACCGCACAGCGTCATTTTGGAACAAGTCAACAATGGGATCGCGGTACGGATGGCGGCACTTTGGTTGTTGGCTGGGAAACAAGAGGTCTGATCAACGATGACAGCATTGCTCATTGAAAACGGCCGATTGGTTGATCCGTCAGTCGGATGGGACGGTCCCGCCCGCTTGCTGGTCGTCGATGGAACCATCGCAGCAATCGATCCGTCCGACGGCGATGTCCCCGACGACGCCGATCGCATCAACGCGTCCGGACAAATCGTTGCACCGGGGCTGGTTGACATAGCAGCGGAACTTCGAGATCCGGGACGCGAAGAAGACGAGTCCATTCAAACCGGCAGCGATGCGGCGTTGGCCGGCGGTTACACGTCCGTACTGTGCAGCGCCAGCACATCGCCGGTCATCGACACACCAGCGGCCGTGGAACTGGTCCGACAAAAATCGGCACAAGCTAGCGGCGTCCGAGTCCACGTGATCGCGTGCCTCAGCAAGGGCCGTGAAGCGGATCAGATGGCGGAACTCGGCTTGCTGTCCGATGCCGGCGCCGTTGCGTTCAGCGATGCACCTTACCCGATGCCTAACGATGCCCTGCTGAAGCGAGCGTTGGAGTACTGTCGGATGCTGAACAAACCGATTTTTGATCGACCGGAAGTCCCCGTTCTGGCCAGTAGCGGCGTCATGCATGATGGCCAAGTGTCGCTTGTCCTTGGGCTTCGCGGTCTGCCAACCGAAGCCGAAGACTTGGCGGTCGCACGAGACGTCCGCTTGGCCGAAGCGACTGGCGGATGGTTGCACGTCGGACCGGTCAGCACGATGGGTTCGATTGACTTGTTGCGACGCGTAAAATCACGGGGCGTCCAAGTCACCGCCTCGTCATGTCCGCACAATCTGTTCCTGACCGATTCGGAATTGCGGTCGTACGATTCACGCTTCAAGGTTCACCCGCCACTTCGCAGCCCTCGACATGTTGAAGCATTGCGTCTGGCGATTGCCGACGGAACGATCGATGCGATCGTCAGCGGACACATGCCTCGCGCGACGGAAAAGAAGTCCAACGATCTGGACCGTGCGCCCTTTGGTGCTGCGGCATTGGAAACGTCACTATCTAGTGTCGCAACATTCATGGTCCGCCCCGGACACCTGACATGGGCAGACGCCATCGACCGCCTGTCGACTGCACCGGCACGAATCGCCGGGATCGATGCCGGTGGCCTTTCGGTGGGTCAAGCCGGCGATATCGTGATCTTTGATCCCGGTGCTCAGTGGACTGTCGACGGATCAAAGTTTCGATCGCGATGCAAGAGCAGCCCGCTTGACGGAAAGCAACTCGAAGCAATGGTGACCCATACGATCGTCGGTGGTCAGGTCAAATTCGCTCGCAATTGAATGCGGCCCGCTACTTCACGAACGCCAAAGCATCGCTGCAAAGGCTGACGATTAACGACCTGAATTCCGGTTGCCATCTCATACTGCCATCCATGCCACGGGCATGTCACGCACGGATTGCCGTCCACATCTTGCCCGACATGCCCCTCGGCGATCGGTCCTCCCTGGTGCGCACACAGGCCATCTAAAGCATACAACCGACCATCGACTCGAAAGATTGCCACCACGCACGCATCGAATACGACCTCCTTTGCAGACGCATCGGGAAGGTCCGATGAAGCCAGCACGTCGGTCCACTCGTCGTCGGATTGCTGAGTCTCGCTGGGATTCATTGCTTAGTGGCCTCTGTCGTCGTCGGAATTGATCCGCGTCCGAATCTAAACCGTCGCCTCCAGATCGATCCAGCCCCTCTCCTTTTGGTGCCACCCACCTTCTACACACCCAAATCAGCAGCGATCGGCCCTATCCCGTCGCTGACCACCTGCTCAACAGATGCACCGGCCGTTTCGCGACCACCAATTCCCACTCAAGAAGCGACATCAACCGCCAATGTCTCGCCCGGCGCGCAACGCCACCCGAAGCTACAAGGTGAAAGATCGCGAAGGCTACTCGAACGGGGTGGTTCAGCTAAAGAACGCAGCAACAGCACCCTGACCGCGATGCCATCGCCTTCCAGATTTCTCTGCATCGGCCTTCATCGCTGCCGGGCTCCCCGCACATCCAGAACGCCCAAAGTATCGTTGCCAATTCCAAACCAATTCGGACCACATTTCCGCTTCAATACCGCGATTCCGCAGTACTCGAGCAACATCTCTGGGAACCGCTTGCTGCCCTCGCATGGACTCGCGTCCCACACTTGCCGTCCACCGCAGCAGTCGCATGTATTCTCGCAAGGAAACATTGAGATAGCCGCGGTCGCTGCACCGCAGTCCTTCGCGATGCACCTCCGGATCACTGGAAAGCTTGCCGGCATCAAGCGACAGATTTGCCAGCCAAGCGTCCCGCCGGATCCGCCGACCGGATGACGAATGCTGCTTAGCCTTCTTTACTCGACGCCGCTTATCGGTGGGAACTTCCAGCGACTGCTTACTCGCATCACTGACAGAAACCGGTTGCAAATCAAAGGCTGCGGAAGTGATTTGCTTTCCCTTTGCTGCTTCGATTCGATCATAGGCCGAAGTATGTGTAACGGAGTCCGGCGAATCACCGACCGCGGCCCGAACTGGATTCAAATCCACATACATGCTGCACGCTAACAGTCCCGCTTCATCAACAATCCGTTGTGCCTTGAATCGCCCCTCCCAAAATCGTCCAGTACAGTCGTCCTGACGATTTGCCATCCGCGCAATGGGTTCGGCCAGAGCACGCATGAACCAAGAAATATCAGACAACCGGTTGCGTATTTCCTCCAGCCTTGGCTTATCCCGACACAACCGCTGCACATCCGCCTCCGTAGGTTCTCCAAGGTGCTCTTCCAGTCGCCGGCCCGGAAAAACCTTCAGCCAACGAATCGCCGCTTGTTCATCCGTCCAAGCAGCCACGACATCAGGGCGATTACGCAAAATCAGATGCAAATGGTTGCTCATGATCGCGTAAGACAGAACGTCGATCCCGAAAGCGGAAGCCAATGCCTCCATACGCCTGCGGATCCATTCCTTTCGATACGAAAAATCGCATCCACTCACCGGGTCAACGCCAGCCAAGAATGCTCGGCGAACGCAGCGTTGAACCACGTGGACCACACACACCTCTTGAGCAACGAACTGTTCCGTACGCTTTGCACGTGGCACGATCACTCCTCCCACAAACACGAAAACCAAAGCGTATCGAATACGAAGAAATTGAACAATAGGTGGGTGGCACCTTTTGAATCTATAGGTGGGTGGCACCTTTTGAATCTGAGTTGTGAGGTGTGAAAAACGCTACACTGCCGCAGACGCGATTTCACCTGATCGAAAAAAGGAATCAATCGATGAATTTCACGGCCATTGCTAATCTTGGTCGCCCAAGGAATCATTCTCCGTCCGCTCTTTTGCGAATCCGCAAACATAGTTCCCTACCCATCACCGGGACCTTTTTGGCGGCTTTCTTTGCCTGCATGATTTGCCTGTCGTTGCCCGCGGATGCCCAAGACACCGATGCGGCTCCCAATCAGACCGCCCAATCCTCCGGCAATAGTTCGCCGAACCAAGACGAAGCATCGATCATGAAAGTCACTGAAATCGAGGGCATCACCGAGTACCGGATGGACAACGGCGTTAAAGTCTTGCTCTTCCCGGACCCCTCCAAGGAAGTGGTGACCGTTAACATGACGGTGTTCGTCGGATCGCGGCACGAAGGCTATGGCGAAGCCGGCATGGCACACCTTCTGGAACACATGCTGTTCAAGGGCACTCCAACGCACCCCAACGTTCCAAAGTCGCTTCAAGATCGTGGCGCTCGATTCAACGGCACGACATGGCTAGACCGAACCAACTACTACGAAACGCTGCCCGCCAGTGACGAGAACTTGGAATTCGCTCTGAAGTTGGAATCGGATCGCTTGGTCAACAGCCTCATTCGTGGCGAAGACTTGGAAAGCGAAATGACCGTGGTGCGAAGCGAGTTTGAGCAAGGCGAAAATTCGCCCGTCCGCGTGCTAATGCAACGCATGCAATCGGCTGCCTATGAGTGGCATAACTACGGCAAAACGACAATCGGAAACCGCAGTGACATTGAACGAGTCCCGGTCGTTCGTCTTCGCCGCTTTTATCGAAAGTTCTATCGCCCCGATAACATCATGGTTGTCGTCGCCGGCAAGTTTGATCCGGATACCGCGATCGAGATGCTGCAAGAGACATTCGGCAAACTACAAGTTCCCGAGTCGCCGATCGACGACACCTACACCGTTGAACCCGCCCAAGACGGCGAAAGAACCGTCGTCCTACGCCGCGTGGGTGATGTCCAATGGGTTGGTTCCTCCTACCATGTCCCCGCCGGCAGCCACCAGGATTACGCCGCCGTCGCCGCACTGCAGTACATCCTGGGCGATGAACCCTCAGGACGGCTGTACAAATCTCTGGTCGAAACGGAATTGGCCAGCAACGTCTACGCCATGGTGAACGGGCTGTACGAACCGGGCCTATTCAAAGTCCTTGCCGAGGTCCCCAAGGATCAATCAATCGAGGAGGCTCGTTTGAAGTTGATCGAGGTGATGGAACGCTCATTCACAGAATCGCCCGTCACAGAAGCGGAACTGGACCGTGCCGTTCAAAACCTTCTAAAACAACGTGAATTGCAAGCCGCCGACAGCGACCGGATCGCGGTCGCTCTCAGCGACTGGGCCGCTCAAGGCGACTGGCGACTGTACTTCCTGTTCCGCGACAACCTGGAAAAGCTGACCGTTGATCAAGTCCAACAGGTCGCGCAAAGGTATTTCATCCGCGACAACCGTACCGTCGGTTTGTTCATTCCGACCGATGAAGTACAGCGGGTCACCATCCCGGAATCTCCGGACTTGGCGACCGTGCTAGATGGTTACAAAGGCCGCGAAGCCGTATCCCAGGGAGAACAATTCGATCCGGATCCTTTGGCCATCCAGGCTCGGGTGCAACAGGGTGAATTGACTGGCGGCATTGAATACGCACTGCTGCCCAAAAAGACACGAGGAGAATCGGTCGTCCTGCAACTTCGATTGCGTTTTGGGACGGGACAAACCTTAAACGAACGACGTGGTGCGGTGGAATTGCTGGGGCTGGCGATGGCCCGAGGCACCGAGAAGCTTGATTACCAAGAACTCCAGGACGAACTGACTCGACTGCGTGCTGAACTCTCCATGTTCAGCCAGATTGGTCAATTAAATGTTCAAGTCCAAACCAAACGCGAGTTCGTCCCAGAAGTCATCGCCTTGATCGGCGACTTGGTCCGCCATCCACGTTTTGACTCCGACGAATTGGAAGTCATCCGGCGTCAGATCTTGACGAGCCTGGAACAAAACATGAACGATCCCGGATCACAAGCCGCAAGAGCCGTGCAACGTGCTTTGTCACCGGACGATCCATCAAACATTCGGTATGTGCAAACACTCGAAGAAGAAATTGCCATGTACGAATCGGTGACGATCGATGAGATCCGTGACTTGTACAACGAATTCCTGGGCAATCAGGCTGGCCAATTGATTGCCGTCGGAGACTTTGAGCCTGAAGAGATCATCAACGGGTTTTCTTCGTTCTTGACCGACTGGAGAAGTGACCAACCGTACGAACGAATCGGACGGTCGACGATTGTGCTTGACAGTGCACTTCGCCCGATCATCGAAACCCCCGACAAGGAAAACGCTGTGTTGTACGGTGGCCAGCAGTATGCGTTGTCCGATACTTCGGACGAATACGCTGCGTTGGTCTTGGGCAACTTTATCTTGGGTAGCAGCGGGCTGAGCAGTCGGCTGGGCGATCGTGTCCGACAGCAAGAAGGCCTGTCGTATGGCGTGGGAACCGGATTGACCGCCTATGCGAAAGACGACCTTGTCAGCCTGACGTTGTACGCAATCACGAATCCCATGAACCGCGAGAAGATCGTGGAAGTGATCACTGAGGTTATCAATGACCTAAGGGAAAACGGTGTGACAGAGGATGAATTGCAAAGAGCGAAGAACGCCTATCTGCAAAAACAACGCGTGGGCCGAACGCAAGATCGAAATCTGGCCGTTCTGCTGGGCAACAACCTGTTCTATGACCGAACGATGGAGCACCAGGCTCGCTACGAACAACAGATTGCCGAAGCCAGCTTGGAACAGGTCAATCAAGCGATTCGAAACCACATTGATCCTGAAAAGATGATCATCGCCTTGGCCGGCGATTTTGCAGGAGCGGAAGTCACGGCCCCCTAAATCGCATCTTTGACTGCGGTGGTGAATCATCCCATTGCCGCAATCAAAACGAATGGCAAACGCAAAGCCGCTGCTCGTTTCCGCCAAGGACTCACGCAGCGGCTTTCTTCATTCCCCGACTTCAAGCGTTTTGTGGACGTTCGTTTGATTCGTCGGCAGGCTTTGCACCGGCGGTCGCAAGGAACCGGGTCAAGGCAATTGACGCCTCCGCTTCCTCGCTGACCACATGATCGGCACCGACAGATTTCAGCTTTGGCAACGTTGCTTGATACCGGCACCGGACAACGATCAACGCCTGTCGATTCAATTGACGAATTTTGCGTACGGTGCGAATCGCAACGGCATCGACCGGCACGCAAACGGCAACCGCAAAGCAACGATCCACTTCGGCAAATTGCAATGTTTGTGCTTCCGTCGCATCGCCACAAACGGTGCGAAACCCTTCCTGGGCAAATGCGTGCAAATTGATTTGACTCAAGTCAACCACGCAAACATCTTTGCCCTCGATTTCCCACTGCGATGCGACCTGCCGACCAATGGGCCCGGCACCAATCACAGCCACGCGATGGCTTTCACGGCGGGGCGCCACGTCCGTGACCTGACCGCCGTCCGTCTCCGTTTCATCACGTGTCCAGCGAAAGCCGAGCTTCATCAGCGGTGGTGTCAACAACAGTGTGCCAACGGCCAAGGCCACGATCTTCTCATAGGCCGCGTGGCTGACGACCCCCGATTCGTATCCCAACAGCGCGAGCACGAAAGCGAATTCCCCCACATGCGCTAGACCGATTCCCATGCCGATCGCGGGTCGAATCGCCAACCCCGTCAACCGCAGTGCGACGGTCGCGGCAACGGCTTTGACAAGCACCAAAGCCACGAAGGCGATCAACATTCCCCAGGGTTCACGGGCCAATAGGGCTGGGTCCAATATCATCCCCAAGCCAATAAAAAACACGGCCGAGAATGTTTCGCGAAATGGCAAGACCAGGGCGTCGATCTGACGAGACCACCGGTTTCCGTTGAAAATCAATCCGGCCGCGAACGCACCAACCGCCGGAGGCAGACCGACCAAGTGTGCGGCCCAGGTCACCGCCCCCAAAACCACGATCGTGAACAAAATCACCAACTCGGGGCTTCGGTATCTTGCCAACGTCGGGATCAACCACTGGCCGATGACGTATCGCATCGCGACCACCATCGCCAGAAACCCGACGGACATTGTTGCCAACAGAATGTACTGTCCGAATCGAACGGCTTCGCCGTCACCGGTCAACAGCGGCACCAAAAGCAGCAATGGCACTAGTGCCGCGTCCTGAAAAAGCAGGATACCGATCGCGCGACGACCCGGCGGACGATGCGCTTGGCCCCATTCCGAAAGGGCTTTGAAAACCAGCACCGTCGAACTGAATGCCAACGCCGAAGCCACCAAAACCGCCGAACGCCAGTCTTGGCCGTTGGCGATCAGCCATGCCGAAATTGGTCCGCCCACCAACAGCATTTGGACCGATCCGCCGACCAACAAGTTTCGCCCCAAACGACGAAGGTCGCCGAGCGAAAACTCTAAACCGATGGTGAACAACAACAGAAACACGCCGCCTTCGGCGATGTGTGCCAACTCTGCTCGTTCGTCGACGACCCAGCCTGTGACACCGGGGCCAAGCAAGACGCCGACCAACAGATAGCCGACCAGCACGGACACATTCAACAACCGACACAGCAGTCCGGCGGCCAACCCGGCCGCCAAAATGATCATCAGGTCGTGTATCAGTGCTTCGGTCATTCGATCGCATTGAAATCAAGGTGGAGCAGATACTGCATCTGGCAGACTAACATCCACCTTGTTCCCTGCGAAGGATTGTCCGAATTGGATTTTTGGACCTCAGGCGACAACGTCCAAGGCGACCTCGACCCACTGTCCGTTGTCCGACAAACGGAACGAATGCTGCCCTTCGATCGCGACCAAGTTCAGCCACCGATTCTCGACCCAGGTGCGGACGTTATCGTGGGATGCCAACACCCGATCGACCAACGATCGCGAAGCATAGAACACAGCCAACAGTCGCAAGGGTTCATGGGCGTATCGGCTGCCATTGTGCAATGACTGCCAAGCCAAACCGTTCATCAAATCGCCACCGTTGCCTGACTGTACGCCAAAGCCACCGACGACGTTGTGGACAGTCTTGTTGCCGCTTCCGAAATGTCGATTGTCCACGACTGAGGCGTAGTACTGCATGTTGATGCTGTGCGCGACCACCAGCGGACCGGCCACCAAATTGTTTAACAGTTCGCCATCCGGGTCGCTTTCGGCGTCGTATTCGTGCAGGAAGACACGACCGTTCAGGTCCGCCGACCGAGTTCGTTCGCGTGGTCCAAACACGATCGCGGCATTCCCGGCCAAGCCCCATTCGGGTCGCACTTCGCCCCAATCCAGCGAACGCCGGAACGAATCACCGTCCGCCCCCGGTTCCCGCCAGGTTATCTGTCGTTCACGCCGAGTCGCCCGGCATGCGACTTCGATGGCATCCTTCACCTCACTGAACTGCGACTGCAGTTGCGAAGGGATTGAATCGGCATCGACCAGACGAATGTGATCGGTGGTCGTTTCGTGGACCGCCGCCAGCACGACGGTGGAGGACGGAATTGACACGCCACGTTCGCTGAGAGCCTCACGAACATCAGGTCGATTCAGTAACGCCGCCGCCACCCTGGCGTTCACTTCGCCTGAATGCCCACCGCAAGCACCGCACTGCAACGTCGCGGCAACCGGATTGTTCGTCGTGTGACTTTCATGTCCGCACAAGATCAACAAATCGCTGATCGGTTTGCCGACCAATCCCAGCCCCCGAATTAACCCTTCGGCCGCATCGATCCATGCTTGTTGGCATGCGGTGTCTAGATCGGACATTGGGGCCACCGGTTCGGTCCCACAGGCTGCGTGCGATTGCGAGCCCCGCTTCGGCTGCAGCGTTGGCGACACAGTGCGCCCAAACAGCTTCGGCAAAAACGAAAGCCCCAGTGATTCGACAAAAGCGAATCCGCCCAGTGCCGTGTCTTTCAACCCGGTCAGCCACGATTGATTCTTTCGCTGTTGAATCGCCACATGCCTTTGCCGAGCCAATTCGTCGGCATTCGCACCGCGATGACCTTCGAAGACCCGCAGTGATGGCTTCAGCACGAACGGAACCTGTGGCTTGGCGGCTTCGGAATCCAGCGGCACGTAGTCGATCGGCATTCCGAAGAACCCGGCAAATCCAAGCGTTTGCACCTGAGCATTGCTGGACTCAAGGTGGCGACGAAGTCGTTCGCTTCGTACGTCAATACAAAACGCGATCTGTGCGATGGGAGTTTCATCCTGTTTCGGAACAGCTTGGTTGCTGTCGGCTTGCCGTAAATTCGAGTCCGTCTGACCGTGTTGGTTCACCGGCGATGACGAGTGCCCGGTCAATGCAAGCCGTCCAAGCAGTTCCCGCTGGAATGACAATTCCGTCGCCCGCAGCATCAGATACCGCAGCTTGACCTCTTCTAGCGATTCATGGACCGATGCCGCGAAACGTCCGACTCGGTCGTCCGCAATGTTGTCCCAGCTGACGCGATAAGATTCGGAATCTGCGACAGCGGCTTCGTAGGCCAAATGAATCGCCAACAAATCGATCAGTTCATCGGGTTCACCCGCGTGACCATACTGTTGCGACTGGAATTTCACCCAACCGTACCAACCCGGCATTTGAAAGACCAAGCACAGCAAATAGGTTTCCCACCACCGTTGGGGAACCCGCAGATGCTTCAAACAATGGACGATTGCGGCCTTGGGCGACGGCGGAAGCAACGAAACGAACTCGCGAAAATCCTTCACCCCAAGCACTTCGACCGTGCGATCGATTCGCGCTAAGCTGTGCCACGATTGATACAACGTCAGGTTTCGACATGGCATCGACCACAATGATGTCCCGCGATCGTAAAACGCCGAAACATGCTTGCCGATTTCGTCAATGACGGTCCGCTCGTAATCCGTGCCCATTTGCCGATCCAACAACTCGGACATGCTGCGCACGCGTCGGTCGGGGTTGGGAATGGACAGCGGAATGTCAATCCGGTCCGCCGCGTCCGCATCGGCGGGTCGCGGTGGAACCGACCGAAGCTTTTCGATCAGTTCGTCCACCGACCACGGTGTATCGTCGTCGACACCGTCGGTTCGCAATTCGTCCAAAGCGTCGGCGATGGCCTGGCGCCCGACTTGGCCGTCACGAAACTGGTCCGCGTAATACTGAAGCGGCATGAGTGTTTCGGACTCTGAAAACACTCGCAGAAACCCCCGGGCGTTCAGAAAACGTCGTTCCGATATCCCGACGTACGGATTGACCGCGACATAGTCATCCAAAGGCCATACGGGCGCGATCACGTCAAAGATGCGTTGGACCAAATCCCGAAACTGTTCGGCGGGATGCAGCCGTGTTGTGGCTTCCGTTGCGACGCTTATTCCGGATTGCTGGGCAGGATCAGCTTGCGACATCAATAAGTCTCCTGGGACGAACACCAGTGTGTGTTGTGTGTGATTTCAAGGGTTTACGACGGGCGAATCGATCATTCGTGCGGAAGCAGTCGGATCCGACGACGCAACCAAGCATCGACGTAAAAGCCATTTCGAACGTGAACGTAAAGAGCCAACCAGCGCTGACCGTCTCCCCACATGACCTGTCGCTGGATCCAAGCCAAGCCGACAAAGGCAAGGATGGCCACCACACCGACAGACCATTGCACCGGAGCCATGGCGGCGTGCGATAAATCGGTTGACGCGATGAACACGACAAACGTTAAAGCGGCGACGTAGGCCGCCACCATCAGCACCACCCGAGCGGCGATCGCTCGGTGACTGGGCAGTCCCGCGTGTGAGCGACCGACAAGACGTTGGCCCCAACGCATCACGCCCGCCTGTGTTTCCGTCGGTCCGAATCCTGACGACGTGCTTTGAGACATCGACAACCGGGGCATCGACAATGCAAACAGTGATATAGACATGACGCAGGCGAGAACGATCCCACCGGGTTTGTGCAACGGATCGAAACCGAAAACGCTTAGCAACGTCAGAATCAAAGCGACCTGTGACGCAATGATGGCAAAGGAAACCAAAGGCCTGGCAAACACGGGCGAGACCGATGAATCACCGGCCTGATCCGCTGCATGGGATGCGCCGGTGGATTTCCCGGTCTTGTCGTCAACCAAATCGAATCGAGGCAATTCACCGCTGGCCAAAAATGCGTTGGCCTTGAAAACCGAATGGGCGATCAAGTGCAGCAGAGCGACACCGAAGGCGCCCAAGCCGCATTGCAACATCATGAATCCCATCTGTGCGATCGTCGAATACGCCAACTTTCGCTTGATATTGGTTTGCGTCATCATCACCAGGGCGGCGAAGACCGCGGTCACCAACCCCACCATTGCCAGGGTCGCCAAAGCCGCAGGCACCTGCGAAACAATGGGGCTGGTTCGAATGATCAGATAACCGCCCGCGTTGACGATCCCGCCGTGCATCAGGGCCGAAACCGGCGTCGGCGTTTCCATGGTTTGTGGTAACCAAGTGTGGAACGGTACTTGGGCCGACTTGGTCGCGGCACCGGCGATCAATAGCCAAACGGCGACTTGCACCGGAGTTTCAACGCCCGCCGAACCGATTGCATCCGCGGTCGACGCGAACATCGCTTGGAAATCCAGGGTGCCGAAATTCTGCCACAACAGGACTGCGGCGATGATCAAACAGAGATCACCCAACCGACTGATGAAGAACTTCTTCCAGGCGGCAATTCCGGCCGCGGGCCGGTGACGATAGTGAACCAACAACTGGTGAAGCGACAGGCTGGTGGCCACCCAAAACAGGATGAACAACGCCAGGTTGCTGGACAGCACCAACAAGCTGACCGATCCGGTCGCCACTGCGATCCAGCGAAAGAAACGCCCCTGGGCGGCCTCACCGTCCAGATAACGAAGGCTGTATCGTGCAATCACCACTGCCAGAGTGGAGATCAACACCAGCATGATCGCCGCCAAACCGTCCAAACGCAGAAGCGACGTGAAGGGCAGAAAGCGAAACGCATCGCCGGTGGACCACTGTGAGACGCCGGTTTGTGGATCCAGCCAGCGATTCCAACCGACCCACGCGAACGCCAGCACGCTGACCAGCCACTGCACGGCCAACGCGTTGGTGACCAGACGCGAAACTCCGGTCGCCCAGTGATTGGCCCGACGGTCGGGCAACAAAGCAAGAGCCACCAAAAACAGGGGCAACACCGACGTCGCCACGACAGGCAACCAAATGGGTTCGACCACGGGACACTCTCCGGAAACACAGAAATCAGTAAAAACGCAACCTTTCTCACGCTTCAGTTTTCGCGAAGACTAAAGCACGACATTCTTTTCGTCAATTCGCAGTCGCGTTTTGAGTTTCATTTTTCTTGCCCGCGGGTCTCGATTTGGCTCAAATTTCCGGCATTTCGCGGGAAAAAGGCGTCAGATTGTTCGCGAATTATTTTTCGCTTCTTTGGTACAATCGCGGTTTGCCGACTGCGCGACACGGCCGCGACGTCGCGATCGGTGCTTTTCTTGGGTGACAGAAACAGGAATCGACGTGGCCAAAAGTACCCCCAATCGATCGCGAACCACTTCCCCAGCGACGCTCCCCCCAACGGTGCCCGCGGTGGATCCGATACCGACGACGCACCGGTGGACGTTCCTGACGAATCACGCGCACGTGCTGATCGTTTTGCACGGACAACCCGATTTGGTGCTACGCGAAGTCGCCGTTCGGGTCGGGATCACCGAACGCGCGGTCCAGCGGATCGTCCAAGAATTGGAAGAAGAGGGGTTTCTGCGGCGTGAAAAAGTCGGCCGCCAAAACCATTACCACGTCATCACCGACCAACCGCTGCGCCACCCGATTGAGGCGCATCGTGATATCGGCGATCTACTGGAATTGATCACCAAAGCGGGCTCCGGCGGCCCGTTATAGACTGCATCAGTCTTCGGGATCGCCGACCGCCTGCCCGTCGCCTTCGCGAAAGACAACGGTCGAATCCACTGCATCGACGTCAAACGCTTCCACGTTACCACTGGGCCAGGCAACACGAATGGAATCGACTTCATCGACTTCGCCGAGCCCAAAGATCAATTCCTTTTGGCACTGGCTAAGGTAACTGCGGGTCGGCATCACCGTCTGGGACACGACCGCATCGGCCGACGTCAGAGTCACGTTCGCACCGATCGCATCACGGTTGCTTTCCTTTCCGATCAGCCGCACCTTCAAGAAGTGATGACCGGTCTGTTGGTCGTTTCGAAAAACACGCGCCGGTCCACCGCTGGTGGAAATCACCACGTCGGGATCGCCGTCGTCATCGAAATCACCATAGGCGGCGCCGCGTCCGACGATCGGCTGTTGAAATCCGTCGCCCGTTTGTTCGGCTGATGTCAGAACCAGTTCGGTTCCCGCATCGGGGCCCGCGTTCCAAAACAACTGCGGCGGCTGATGGTATCGTTGGGTCGACTGTGTCTTGGCAATGTCATCCTCCAGGTGCCCGTTGGCACCCAGAACATCGGGCCGACCGTCAAGATCCGCATCAAAGAAGAACAGGCCGAACGTCAAGCCTTGCCGGGTGGGCGGGCCAAATCCGGTGAACATCGCCGCATCGACAAACTGATCTCGACCAGGCCGTGTCATGTAAAGCGCACTGGCCTCATTGGCAAAGTTACCGATGCCCACCGCCAAGGTTCCGTCGCTTCGGAAACGGCTGCAATCAATACCCATCGCACCGCGTGCATTGCCGCTGCGGTCATAGGCGATGCCACATAATTGCCCGACTTCGACAAACGTGCCATCGCCCTGGTTTTCGAACAGAAAGTTCCGCACGGTGTCGTTGGCGACGATGATGTCGATCCAACCATCATCGTTGACATCGACCGGTGCCAGCCCCATCGCTTTACCCAGCGGCACATCCGTATCGGGATTGCGAATCTGTATTCCCGCGGCCTGTGAGACGTCGGCAAAGGTCCCATCGCCGTTGTTGCGATACAGATAGCTGAACGTGCCGTTGAACGCCCGCGGAGGACCGTACGCCCGATTGATCCCATCAAGCGTAAAGTTCTGGGACAGATCCGAATCGCGATCCCACGCCACGTAGTTGCAAACAAACAAGTCCAAGTAGCCGTCGCGGTCGAAATCAAAGAACCCGCAACTGGTGCTCCACGCATCATCGGCGCCGGCGACACCGGCGGCATCGGTAATTTCCACAAAGCGACCATCGTCGTTGCGTAGCAGACGATTTTTTCCGACCGCACTGACGAACAGATCCGCGTCACCGTCGTTGTCGAAATCGGCCGTGGCCACGCCCATCCCGTACAGCTTCAACGCCGCGCCCTGGTCGTCCGAAACATCGGTGAAGTTGCCTTCGCCGTCGCCTTGAAACAAACGGCACGTCGGCGGCGGATCGGAGGGCGATTCGGACCAGGGCCAATCGTCACCGTTGACCCAGAAAAGATCCTGGTGGCCGTCGCCATTAAAATCGAACACGGCCACACCGCTGCCCATCGTTTCGGGCAACAATTTTTCACCGGCGCGGCCGGTGTGATGCAAAAAATCGACGCCGGCGGAATCGCTGACGTCGGTCATCGTCAGCGTGGGCAGGTCGGACGCCTGTTGACGCAGTTCCGGGTTGACCGTTTCAAAGACTTGCGGCTTGGGCGGTTCCGGGGATTCCGCAAACACCAACCACATCAAACCGCCGGCGATCGCCAGCAGACCGATGATCAAGACCGACCGACGTAGGGCGACGCCGATGATGGCGTCGTCTTCGGTGTTTTCATCTCGAATCGGTTCGTTCACGGTCCACCCGTTGGGGAAAAGGCGACGGAACGACGGAAAGTCAGTCGACTTCCTTTTCGTCGATCCAGTTCATCATTCGACGCAAACCCTTGCCGACTTGTTCAACGCCGTGCTGGCGTTCACGGCGACGAGTGGCCTTGAAGAACGGAGCACCGCCACGGTTCTCCAAGATCCAGTTGCGTGCGAAGGTGCCGTTTTGGATTTCCAGCAAGACCTTCTTCATCTCCGCTTTGGTTTCGTCGGTGATGATGCGAGGTCCGGTGCTGTAGTCACCGTATTCAGCAGTGTTGCTGATACTGTAACGCATGTAGCTGAGCCCGCCTTCGTACAACAGATCGACGATCAGTTTCAGCTCGTGCATGCATTCGAAGTAGGCCATTTCCGGCTGGTAACCGGCTTCGACCAGCGTATCAAAACCGGCTTTGACCAGTTCGCTGACGCCGCCACACAACACCACCTGTTCACCGAACAAGTCGGTCTCGGTTTCTTCGGCGAACGTGGTTTGGATCACACCACCGCGGGTGCCGCCGATGCCTTTGGCGTAGGCCAAACCGATTTGCTTGGTTTCATCGCTGGCACCATCACCCAGGGCCAACAGGGCGGGGACACCGCCACCCTTTTCGTATTCGCTGCGGACCAAGTGCCCGGGGCCCTTGGGGGCGACCAGCATGGTATCGATGCCGGCGGGCGGCACGATTTGGCCGAAGTGAATGTTGAAACCGTGGCTGCACATCAGGATGTTGCCTTCGGTCAGATTATCGCGAATCGAATCGCGATAGATGTCGCCTTGGACTTCATCGGGCAACAAGATGTTGATCACGTCGGCCGCTTTGGTCGCATCGGCGATCGACATCGGCTTGAATCCATGCGAAACGGCCAAGTCATAGTTGGCCGAACCGGGACGCTGACCGATGACAACGTCACAGCCGCTGTCACGCAGGTTTTGAGCTTGGGCGTGACCTTGGGAACCGTATCCCAAGATGGCAATCTTCTTGCCCTTCAAATGGGACAGGTCGGCATCGTTGTCGTAATAAACCGTTGCGGCCATGTTGATCTATCGTTCGTGGGAGAAGTGGAAAACGGGCATTCAGTTGGACGATGGGCCGGACGATCGATTCGGTGTGGCACAATCGAACGTGCCGCAACGAGAAAGATAGCGATCGCACGGAAGGCAGATCGGCGACCGTGGCCGCCGAATCAAACGTTGTATTTGCGGAGGTATTCAGGCGGTCGTGAAGCGACGAATCGTACCGACGTCGGACGTCGGCGGTTCTTCGGTGATGGCCGGTCCGCTGGCACCGCGGACCATGGCGACGCGACCGGTGCGGACCAGTTCGACGATTCCGTAGGGACGCATGCGTTCGATAAACGCTTGGACCTTGTTTTCCCGACCGCTGATTTCGATCATCACTTCTTCCGGACCGACATCGACGATCGCACCGCGGAAGATGTCCACCAATTCGCGGACTTCGCTGCGTTTCGGGCCGGCGGGCGCTTTGACTTTGACCAGCAACAGATCGCGTTCGACGAAATCGCGGCTGCTGATGTCTTGGACGCGGACGACCGTGACGATCTTTTCTAGCTGTTTCCGTACCTGTTCGACCACGCGATCGTCGCCGACCACGACAAATGTCATGCGTGACAATCGTCGGTCTTCGGTTTCGCCGACGGCCAGCGAATCGATGTTGTAGCCACGCGAGGCCAGCATGCCGCTGATGTGAGCCAGCACGCCGGGGACGTTCTGGACCAGAGCCGATAAAACGTGACGGTGCGGAGGGTTAGACATGGTTGGGCGATGATTGGAAATGAAGGCGATATTGTGTGAAGGCGTCGAGTCGACCGGCGTCGCAAAGACCGCCGAAACGTCGCTGCCCGGCCCAGAGTCGGATTCGCCTGGAATGGACGTGCCAAAACCAAGCCGGGCATGATAATTTTGGGTCGCAGGAGTCACAAGGGCGGGAATCCGCCGGGCCGATCACAGGGTGGGCCGACAACGGAGCGGGAAACCGCCCGGCCGCAACCGAACGGACACGACATCGACATGAATTTTCGCATCGACTTGCCCGCCTATCGTGGTCCGATCGACCTGCTGCTGTACTTGGTCCGCCGCCAGGAGGTGGCCCTGACACAGATCTCGCTGGCGAAAATCGTCCAACAGTACCTGGAATATCTGGACATCCTGAAAGCCCTGGACCTGGGCGACGTCGGGGATTTTCTGGACCTCGCGTCGACCTTGGTGGAAATGAAAAGCCATGCGGTGCTGCCAAAAATCGTCGAGGAAACCGAAGACGAAACCCTGGAGGACCCGCAAGACGAACTGATCGAACGGTTGCTGCAGTACAAGGAAATCCGCGACGCGGCCGCCGTCCTGGATGAAATGAGCCAACGGTGGCAGGAAAGGTTCGAGCGGATGTCCGACGACCTGCCCAGCCGTCGCGTCGACCCGGGCGACCAGCCGATCGTCGATCTGGAAATCTGGGATTTGGTCAGCGCGTTTGGTCGCATCATGCGGGAATCGGCCGGCCCGCCGCCAACGGAGGTGATCTATGACGACACGCCGATTCACGTGTACATGCAACAAATTCACACCCAATTACGTGACCATCCGCGAATCCCGCTGATCGACTTGGTCACCGGCGGAGAACACAAATCGGCGTTGATCGGATGGTTCTTGGCCACGCTGGAATTGACCCGCCACCACGGCGCGGCGGTCGAACAGGACGACTTTGGCGAAGTCTATGTGGTCCGCACCGACCACTACAGCGACGACTTGGCCGTGCACGAAGTGGACAACTATTCCGCCGAAGGCTTGGACAACACGAATTTGCCCAAGTCCAGTCCGGCCGCAACGCCGACCAGCGGTCAAGCCGGCCCTGAACCGACACAAGGCGGCGAAGAAACCCGCCCCATGCAAAGTGATGAAGAATCAGCAACCTAGGCCATCGGCCGACCTGACGCCGGCATCCCGAAAGAGTGAAACTCAGGTGCAAGCGGGCGTTTTGCTTTGAGACAAGCATTTGCCGATCTGGCGGACGGCCTGACGCAAACGCTGTTCGTTTTCCACCAACGACATCCTCAGATAGCCTTCGCCGGCCGTGCCGAATCCGCTGCCGGGGCTGACCGCGACGTTGCCTTCTTCCAACAACTTCATCGCAAAGTCCATCGTCGACATCGACGACTTCCAGGGTTCGGGGACTTCCGCCCAGACGAACATGCCGGCCTTGGGTGGCGTGACGTTCCATCCCAAACGCCGCAGCCCGCTGACCAAGGCATCGCGCCGGCCCTGATAGATCAGCGATTGATTTTCCACCGTCGCCTCGGTGGCCCGCAGCGCAACGATGGCCGCGATTTGGATCGCCTGGAACATGCCGTAATCGTAGTAACCTTTGATCGTGCCCAGACCGCGGATCATTTCCGCGTTGCCCGCGCAAAAGCCGACTCGCCAACCGGCCATGTTGTAGCCCTTGCTCATCGTCGTGAATTCGACGCCAACATCCTTCGCACCCGGTGCGCTCAGGAAGCTGGGTGGCTGGTATCCATCAAAGGCGACGTCGGCGTAGGCAAAATCGTGGATGACCATCAAGCCGTACTTTTTGGCCAAGCGGACGACTTCGACGAAGAATTCCGGCTCAATGACCGCGCTGGATGGATTGTGCGGATAATTGACGATCAGCACCTTGGGCACCGGCGTCATGTTTTCGCAGGTGTAAGCAACGTTGCTTAGAAATTTCTCGCTATCGGCGACGTCCAGCGCCACGACATTGCCCGACGCCAAGATGACGCCGTACATGTGCACCGGAAAATAGGGCGACGGAATGATCGCGGTGTCCCCGGGGCCCATCAGCGCCAGGCACATGTGCGAAAACCCTTCCTTGGAACCCAGGCAGGCGATCACCTCGTGTTCCGGATCCAGCCGAACGCCGTACTTGCGATGGTATTTTCCGGCCACCTCGCGACGCAGGTTGGCAATCCCATTGGACTTGCTGTATCCGTGGTTGCCCGGATCGGCGGCGGCATCGGCCAGCTTTTGGATCACGACCGGATCGGGCGGATCGGAGGGGTTGCCCATGCCCAGATCGATGACGTCGTCGCCGGCACGTCGTTTTTGATACAGCGAATTGTTGATTCGCCCAAACATGTAGGGCGGCAACCGATGCACTCGCGAAGCAAAGCTGACCTCGAACGGGTGTGGCGGCGGATCGGTAGTCGGCGGTTCGATCGCCGGTGCGTCGATATTGGGTGTGTCTGGATTGAACGTATTGGACATGGCTGGGCCGCTGGAACAAGAAATTCACGACGGGCAATCGATGTCAACTTAGACACCTGATCCGGTTTCAGGGAAGCGTCCGGCCGCGCCCGGTGGCCAATTTTCGGGCCAAAAAAAAAGCCGACCCCACAATCGGGTCGGCTGGGGATCGTTCGGTTCCGCTGCTGACGGTTTGGCTCGGGGCAGCCGTCAACAGCGCTGAAAGATCTAGCTTTCGGACGATCAGCGACGGGTGGTCGCCGCGGCCTTTTTAGCGACCGCAAAGAAGTTTTCGATGCTGGCGTTTTCCTTCAGCTCGTCAAACTTCGACGCCATCGCCTGGGTCAATTTCTTTTCCGACAGGTCGCGAACCAGTTCTTCGCGGACCGCCTCGAAATCGCTGACAACCGGTTTGGTGAAACCCTGGCAACGCATGATGATGTACTTGTCACCGGTGGCCACAATTCCGCTCAGTTGCCCCGGCTTCAACGAAAAGGCTTCCTTTTCGATCGCCGGTTGACCACCGTGCTTGCGGATCGGCGGCACCAGCCCGGCGTTGGACGCCGACGACGGTTCGATGCTGTATTGTTGGGCCAATTCGCCAAAGAACTGCGGCGTCGGGTTGTCACGAGCCATCTGCCAAACCTTTTGCGCCGTTCGCTGATCGCCCAAGACGATCGCCAGGACTTCCACCTTAGGTCCGTAAGCGGAATCGAATCCGCGTTTCAGTTCTTCGTCGGTCAATTGGACCTCCGATTCGACCAGCTTACGCAGGGCCACGCTGGGCCAAACGGCATCGCGAACGTAAATGTCTTCGGTCGTGTCGCCATCGCTAACCACCGATTGCAGCCAGCTTTTGATATCGGCCGAACCGTCGGGCTTGGTGAACCCGAACGCGATCGCGGCACGTTCGGTTTCGGCGGTCAGGTCGGCGGCGGCAACAGTGACGCCATTGCTGCGAAGAGCTTGCGTCAAAAGCCGACGATTGATTTCGCCTTGCAGAACTTCTTCGCCGTGGCGACGGACCGCTTCTTCGGCAACCTGTGCAATCGTCAGCGGTTGGTTGTTGACCAAGGCGGCAACACCGGGATGCTGTTTTTCCGCCGCGGGATCGCCGAAGACTTTCTTGACGTTGGCTTCGCTTTGCAGTTGTTCGAACAAACCGGCCGCGGCGACGCGAATTTTTTCGTCGCGGATTTCGTCAACGATTTGTTCGCGAATCGCGGGGATGGCTTGGGGTGCCGGGGTGGCGGCGGGAATGCGCCGAACCGCTTGCAGGATCATCCATTCGTTGCCGACCTGCAGAATATCAGTGACTCCGCCGTCCTGAAGATCAAACACGGCGGTTTCGAAATCCGGCTGTCCGGTGTAGCGGCGAATCGGCGGAATCAAACCACCGACGCTGGCGCTGATTTCGTCTTCGCTGAAACTCTTGGCCAGTTCGGCAAACTTCGCCGGATCGGCTTTGGCTTGAGCCAGCACTTGTTCGGCTTTCTGGCGATCCTTTGTCACGATCATCCGGCACTTGACCGCTTCGCCGTAGCGAGCCAGATACTGTTTGTTGAATTCTTCTTCGGTGACTTCGATCTTGTCGGCCACCAACCGTCGCAGCGCCAGCATGGGCCAGACGACATCGTTGCTGTATTCAGCGGCACTGACATTGCGTTCTTCTTGCAACAACTGCAACAGCCCGCCCATGTCCAAGCGGAACTTGGCAGCCTGTCGAGCGATTTCGTCACTGACTTCTTGCTTGGTGATTTCGATGCCACGTTGCTGACATGCTTGCAGAATCAGATAACGATTGACCATAGCGTCGACGATGTCGCTGCCGTAGCGTCGCATCGTTTCGTCGGCCAAGACCTTCTCGGTGATGGGGTCGGCGTTGACGGTCGCCACCACACGACTCTTTCCACCGGCGGTCGCAGGTGCAGTCGCTGCTGCGGTCGACGCCTGTTGCGCCACGACCGGCCTGTCCCAAGCGGCGATGAAAACCATCGCGGCAACAACGGACAGCCCCAATCGTCGGACCAGTGTCACCATCCAGGGACGAAGTACGGCAAATTCCAATGGCATTCCGGTCACTCCTTTGAACCGTCTACTCGGCGTGGATCTGTCCAAGGGCATCCAATCACCCTTCGATATTCCGCGTTGATTTGCCACACGCATCGCCGGCACCTTGGTCGAGTCCACTTCGGAACGAACGACCCAGGTTTTCACGGCAAAAGCCGGAAACATTCAACATCCGATGCCGTCCAGCGGTGGCGGGCACGTCGGAACCCTAGAAAAATTGCGGTTTCGGCTCAAGACGAATCGTCGCCGATCCGACACGCCTCCATCCGACGGGCCGAACCGACGAGATCAGCCGAATGAAAAAGCGTCCCGGCAGGGCGCTGGCGGTGCAGGTGAATCCAAATCGCGACTGGGGTTTCGACGTTTTTCGGGTTTTTGTTAAAGCCGGTCATGGCAACGGCCGACACCCGGTCGTTTTCAAGTCTGAACCGACCGAAAGTCTTCCG
Organism: Crateriforma spongiae; assembly: GCF_012290005.1. Classification (NCBI taxonomy): domain Bacteria; kingdom Pseudomonadati; phylum Planctomycetota; class Planctomycetia; order Pirellulales; family Pirellulaceae; genus Crateriforma; species Crateriforma spongiae. The sequence goes on along the minus strand of NZ_JAAXMS010000005.1, from coordinate 60,063 downwards.
AAATGCCCGTGATGGTTGCCGTCATGTCAGTTCGATCGAACACGCGATCTTTCATCCGCTGCCGCACCGTGACTCCGGTGCAATGCCTGGTGTGCCTGGTCGCCGCATTTTTCTTGCCAAGCTTTATCGCGGGTTGTCGGCAAACCACGACCACGACGACCGGTGCCTTGCAGCCGCTGACCACACCCAATGGCAGCATCCCGGCGCCCAGCCTGGTGCCGTTCACAGGGCAGGGCACACGCGTCAGCCCGCCCGCGACCGGTTCGGCGGGCGGCGTTCCCAACAATTACATGGGCGGGGCACCCACGGTGGGATCCACCTACGGCGCCGCGCCGTCGGGATTTGCCGCCACCGGAGGACAACCGATCGGGTCGGGCGTCGCGACGCCACCGGCCGCCGGCGGTGCCAACAGTGTCGCCAGTGCCGCCGTCGACTTAACGCCGCCGGTGCTTGGCGCCGGCGCGATGCCGGCGATCGATCTGACTCACGCCCCACCGCCGCCCGGCTATCGCCCCAGCACGGTGAACACGGCGTCGGGCGTCGTCCCCGTGTCGCACCAAAGTCCCAACGGTTACGCACCGATCGGATCCGACGCGATGCCCGCGATGACGTTGCAACCCATGGCCGCACAGCCACAACTGAATCCGATCGGCACAGCGGCCGCTGCACCGATGAGCGGTGCAGCCCCGATGAACAATGGCGTGCCGATGAATCAGCCGGCATCTGGCAACTGGAACGGTACCGGGGCACCGGCGACCGGACCATCGGCGATGCCGCCATCGACCGCCCCGAGCGCCGATGGTCTGCAGTGGCGAAGCCCCGCTGCCGGATACTGATTCGCGCCGCCGCTTTTCAAAACCGTTCGCCGAACGATCGCTTGACTCGATCACTGCCTTCGATCGATACCGGACCGCCAGCTTTGTGCGGCGCTGCAGCAATTTGCCACAGCACCGGGGCGCAGCGATTTTCCCACAAAAGCGTTAGGGTGAACGATTGTCGGCCGGGATTGCCCGGACACCCGTGCAACCGTGAATCCTGATCCGATATGCCCGAATCCGATCGCAGCAATTCCGATTCGCCCGCCCCCTGGTACGCCGATGGCCTGCGATTCACCTGCACGCAATGCGGGTACTGTTGCAGCGGTGATCCCGGGTTCGTCTTCGTCAATCATGACGAAATTCGTGGCATGGCCGGCGCGATGGATCTGGATGTCGACGCCTTCGAAGAACAATTCGTTCGCCGCGTCGGACGTCGTCGCAGCCTGAAAGAATATGCCGACGGCGATTGCATATTGCTAGATCCCAAAACGCGTCGCTGCATGGTTTACCAAAGCCGACCGATTCAGTGCCGGACGTGGCCGTTCTGGTCCAGCAATTTGGTTTCGCCAGACGACTGGCGGGAAACCTGTGCCGAATGTCCCGGCGCGGGGACCGGCCAGCTGTACTCGTTGGACCAGATAGAAACGGCCAAAAACGCCAAACGCGTCTGAGCGATTCTTTTCCACCTCGCCGGTGGAACTGTTTCGCACGATTGTTTCAAGATTTCCGATTATTCCGGTCGATAGACTAGTTCGTAAGCATCCTGCCGGCGCAAGTCCGACCGGGGGCGATCTTGACGCTCGGAAACGAGCCGCCTAGACTGCGAACCTTGTTAAGTTATTCGCAGTCAAGGGTTTACAACGATCGCGGCCCATCGGAAGGGCACGGCGGGAGGAGTCCAGCGTGACCAAAAAAGACATCGTGCGAACGATCTCCGAAGAGGTTGGGCTGACTCAACAACAGACCAAGGAAATCGTCCAGAAAACGTTCGATGCGATCGTCGACTGTCTGGTTCGGGATCAAAGGATTGAACTGCGGAACTTCGGCGTGTTCGAAGTCAAACCGCGGGCGGCCCGCAAGGCGCGCAATCCCAGGACCGGCCAACAGGTTGACGTTCCCAGCAAACACGTGGTGACCTTCAAGCCCGGCAAATTCATGGAAGCACGCGTCCGAGAATTGGACCAGTGTGCCGCTCAGAAAGCCGCCGAAGCCACCGCCGGTGACGACAACCGCCCCGAACCAAACGTCCACCCCGATGCGGCACCGAACGCATCGGCGGGGCGACCGACCGGTCGCTGGGATGACCTTTCCGATCCACAGTAAGCCCTAACGTTCATGGAGGAACGTCGATGCGACGCCTTTTTCAGCTGGCCCTGTTGACCGCCTGTCTGTCGACGACCGTCGGATGCTTTGTGCCGATTTACTCCGCTCGTCCCGAACGCCGCGTCCAGCAACTGCTGTACACGTCGGAAGACCTGCGTTCGATGATGGAAGAGTGGGAACGTTTCTGGTTCCTGGATTCGCCCAGCCACCTGACGCCGATCCGTACCCACGGCGGCATCATTTGACGCCGGTCAAATCGACACGATGATGCCATAGTCGGCGTTCATCGTGTTTTGGCTCATTGCATTAGCGTGACGGACGGCTGCTGACCAAGTTGCCGCCGTGGCCGGCCAGTTGTGCGATGCCGTGTTGCAGCACTGCGTCTTCATCGTCACCGATGATGTGCCCCTGGTCGTCCGGACGTCCGGTGATGTGTCGGTCGCTGACTTCGGCGTGCGGTCGGACGCCGTTTTGGCTGATCGCACGACCGCTGGGCGAATAAAACTTGGCGGTCGTCAAGCAAAGTCCAAACTTCGCCGAACGCATCCGGAACACGCCCTGGACGCTGCCTTTGCCATAGCTGGTTGATCCGACCACCACGGCACGACCTCGGTCGGACATGGCACCGGCGAAAATCTCACTGGCACTGGCACTATTGCCATCGATCAGGACGACCAGCGGAAAATTCCAAGTGCCGCTGCGGTGTGCCCGGTAATCGAAATTTTCCTTTGCATTGCGACCACGCGTGGTCACGATCGCACCGTCGCTGAGGAAACGGTCAGCGACTTCGACGGCCGCGGTCAACAAACCGCCCGGATTACCCCGCAGATCCATGATCAGCGAACGCATGCCTTGGCCCTGAAGCGCGATCACCGCTTGTTCGACTTCGCGTCGGGTCGTCTTTTGAAAATTGGTCAGCCGGAAATAGCCGACTCGGTTGGTCACGTCGACCAAGTGAACGTTTTCCACGCAAGGCACATCCACACGGCGACGGGTGATTTGCAGATCACGCCGACGGCCCGCGGTGTCGGTCACACTGATCGATACGACGGAGTTTTCGGGGCCACGCAGCAGGTCGGCGGCGAAATCGGGATCGACCACATTCGTTTCCGCATCGGCAACGCGAACGATCCGTTCCCCAGCCAACACGCCGGCTTCATCGGCCGGTCCACCCGGAATGACCGAGACAATTTGCAAGTGATCATCGGCCGGTTTCAGTTCAACGCCCAAGCCGACAAAGTTGCCTTCGATGTTGGAAAACATTTCATCCAGCTGTGATCCCGACAACAATCGTGTGTAGGGATCCAACGTCGAAATGGCACCCGACAGAAATTCCAGCGACGTTGCCGTTCCCGACAATCCGATCCGTTCATGCGCCAAGTTGGCAACAAACGACACGGCGGCACGCAAGTCGAAACGTGTTTGGGTGCTGCGACCGCGAAGTTCACGGTGCACATTCAAACGAAACTGTTCGATGGCTTCACGATCGACGCCCGGAAGATTGCTGTTGATGAATCGTTCTTCATCCAATGCCACCTCCAGCGCCGCGGTGCCGTGCAGCAATACGCGTGACCAGTCCACCGTTTCGACGTAGTGGGTTTGCAGGTTCGCCAGCGTTTCGGAATACAGATCCAATGCCTGCGCCGTGCTAAGGTCACGAACACTGGCCAAGAAACTGTGATCGGTGTATCGACGATGAACGTCGTAACGCAGACGGCTGATCAGCAATCGCTGATACACCACGCGACTGTCGGGTAATTGACGCAGCGCGGATTCATAATGCTGAACCGCATCGGCCCACATGCGTTGCCGTTCCAGTTCATAGCCCTTGGTCAGGACTTGCTGTTCATCGTCCGCTGAATCAGCGGAGGCAACCGCCGCGGGATCGTCCGCAACCACGGTGGCAATCGGTCCGCCGAGTGTCGCCAAAGCCACGAATCCCGTGGCGGCCAACACCAACAGCCGGCCGCGTTGCCAGCGAGTCAAAAAGCGTTCGATACCCGAATTTGATTCCATACCAGTCAACATCCGATCGCGAGCGTCGTTCGGGAGGGAAGTGGTGACGACACCGCAAACGAACCGTTGGCGGAATGCTGTCGTCGGGCCACGTCCGGACGCTCACAGAACGAGGCCAAGGAAACGTAGGTCACAAAACATGCCCGGTCAAAAAACCGTCGCGATAAAAATTCAGCGAATTCGTTGTGACCGGCATCAACGTCCCCGCGGTGGTCGCTTGGTAACGGTTGATGGGGTCGATCCGATGGGGCAAAGCAACGCGATGGTGCTTTGCGACAACCGTCGGGATCGCTGATTAGGCCCGGTCGAACCGGGGACCCTCGCGTGCGCTTCCTGGCGCAGAATGAGTCGACCGCGTTTCAAGTTTCCGCGGTCAATCTCTCGCATCCGAAATCCACGATAGACGTTGTCCGCATCGCGGGCAACGATCGGGCAACCCCCGGCCCGGGATGCTAGGCTGCGTGAAACTTGCCGACCAACCGACGACGGCTTCGCGTGTCGATATGAAACATTCCCGCCAACGGAACGCCCAAATTTTTGACCGACGCCGGCTGCTGTCCACAGCCATCGCGGCCGGCGGTCTGTTGTCGCTTCCCGGTTGCGTGTCGACCGCCGCCCGAGGTGAACCCGATTTGGTCTGGGGGCGACGTGGCTGGTCGGACGGTCGATTCGTCAAGCCACGCACGATTGCCATCGACTCGGCAGACCGACTGTACATCTGCGACACGACCGGACGGATCCAAGTCTTTGACGCTGACGGAAACTTTCAAACCTTCTGGTCGACCCCCGAAACCGCCAACGGCCGCCCGACGGGGCTTCAAGTCCGTGCCGCCGACGAGCACATCGATCGTGAAGTCTTGCTGGTCGCCGACACACATTATTATCGCATGCTGGCCTATGAACTGGACGGTACGCTGATCGATTCGCGTTGCATCGGGGGGACCGCGGGCTACGGTCCCGGCGAATTCGCCTTCGTCACCGAAGCGGTTTGTGACGACGATGGCTGCTTTTACATCGGTGAGTATGGTGACAGCGATCGAATCCAAAAATTCGATCCCGACGGTCGCTTCATGGCCCAGTGGGGTGGTACCGGCGATCAACCGGGACAATTCATTCGTCCCCAAAGCATGATCGTTACCGATGGGTTGCTGTGGGTGACCGATGCGGGCAACCATCGAATGCAGGCCTTTGACGTGTCCGCCGATCCGCCCGGCTTGGTGCACTGTTGGGGCGTCCAGGGTCCACAAGCGGGCCAACTGTATTACCCCTACGACATTGCCCTGATGGCAGGCGAACCATCATCCGGCCGCGTCGATCTGATGATCTGCGAATACGGCAACCAACGAATCCAGCGGTTCGCCACCGACGGGACTTCGCTGGGGATTTTGGGCGGGCCAGGATTTGAGGATGGACAGTTCCACCACCCGTGGGGGCTGGTGGTCGATTCCAGGCGTCGCGTCCATGTCTTGGACAGCAACAACCATCGCATTCAGCGATTTCCCACGTAAATAGGCGGCAAAACACAAAGTTTTCGACCTCGTGACCAGACTTGTCACGGCCCCTGCGATGATACCTGTGTCCGGTGGGCAAATCGCCAACGCCAAGGTGATCGCCCGCCCCATCCACCAAAAACAGAATCAACGTTCCGGGGGGAATACTGATGAAAAACGAATTTCGCCGCGCCATGCAAGACAGCGATCACTACGTCATCGAAATGGACTACGTCGACAGCAAGGGCCGACGCACGCACCGAACCATCAGCCCGATTCGATTCGTCGGTCGCGACCGAGTTCTGGCGATGTGCCTGTGCCGCGAAGAACCACGACAGTTCTACCTGGACCGCTGTGAAGACGTGCGTTTGGCTCCGGCCGAACAAGTTTTGATGCCTTTGCCGATTGCCGAATACGATCCAGCCCCGGCCACATACGCTCCGACTCCGGGGCTGACGACGTGTGGTGCCGGACTGTGTTTGGCTTAGGCGACCGCCATGTCGACGCAAAAGAACATCGTTGAATCAAGCAAGGATCTTTTGGACCACGTGTGCCGGTTCGACCCCCGTCAAGCGTTGGTCCAATCCTTGGAATTTCACACTTAGCCTCGCGTGGTCAAATCCCAGCAGATGCAAAATCGTGGCGTGAAAATCGCGGACATGAACCCGGTCTTCGACCACGTTGAACCCAAATTCGTCGCTTTGCCCGATCGTCAAACCAGGTTTCAGTCCACCACCGGCCATCCACATCGTGAACGCATTGGGGTGGTGGTCACGCCCATTGTCGCCGCCACCTTGAACCATCGGCGTGCGTCCAAATTCCCCGCCCCAGATGACCAGCGTTTCATCCAACATCCCGCGACGCTTCAAATCCGTGATCAACGCCGCGCACGCTTGATCGGTGTCGCCACAATTCCGTTTCAAGCCGTTGACCAGGTCGCCGTGCTGGTCCCAAGCTTCGTGAAATAGCTGGACGAAACGCGTTCCCCGCTGCACCAATCGCCGTGCCAGCAAACAGTTTTTGGCGAAGGACGATTTTTCTGGTTCCACTCCGTACAAATCCAACGTCTCCTGGGTCTCGCTGGATAAATCCATCAGCTCCGGTGCACTGGCCTGCATCCGAAACGCCATTTCGTAGGAATTGATTCGGGTAGCAATTTCGGGATCGTTCACGCGTTCCAAATGTTGCTGATTCAATGCCCCGATCGCATCCAACGTTTGTCGCTGCGTCTGCCGATCGATGCCAGCGGGATTGGACAAGTACAGCACTGGATCGCCGACATTTCGCAACTGCACGCCGTTGTACACTGTCGGTAAAAAGCCGCTGCCCCAATTGCTGTTCCCGCCGCTGGGGCCTTTTCGACCGCTGCTGAAGACAACAAAACCGGGCAAGTCTTCCGCTTCGCTTCCCAGACCGTACAAAGTCCAAGCCCCCAAACTGGGCTTGCCGAACAACTGCGACCCGGTATTCATCAAGATCTGTGCCGGCGCATGATTAAAAGCGTCGGTGACCATCGATTTGATAATCGTCAGGTCGTCGGCCACCTTGGCCGTATGCGGCAACAGTTCCGAAATCTCCGCACCGCACTGTCCGTGCTTGGCGAATTTGAATTTCGGTCCCAACAGTTTCGAGTTTGGATTGATGAACGCGGCGCGGTAACCGTCCAGCAATCCGGCCGGCGGCAAGGTTCCATCAAACTTTGCCAGCTGTGGTTTGTAATCGAACAATTCCAAATGGCTGGGTGCGCCAGCCATGAACAAAAAGATCACGTTCTTGATCTTGCCCGGAAAATGCGGCGGTTTAACGGCCAACGGACCGGATGCCGCACTGGCATCGCTTTGCATCAGGCTTTGGGCCGCGATTGCCCCAAGCCCCACGCCGCATTCCTTCAAGAACCAGCGACGACTGGTCGCCCTGGCCGATATCAATTGGTCGTTATGCATTAAAAGCACCACCATGTTTGGTTGGATCACCACAGCAACGATTGCCGGGTGAACTGTTCAGTCGACTTATTGCCGTGAAATCGTCTCGTCCAAGTTCAACATCACGCGACACGTCAAAACCCAGGCCGCCAAGTCAGAATCTTCGACCGGAATGGCCGAAAAAGCTTTTGGGATCGCGGCAAGCAAGGGGGCCGTATCGACTTGCCCGTCATTGATGCGTTCGCGTTGACGATTCAAGAAGGACAACAATACATTTCGCTCGGTCGGTTCGGGTCGGCGTCCGGTACATCGCAGGAAAGCCAAATCCATCGCCGATGGGTCGTCATCGCGACGTAGCAAAACGTCCGCCGCCATTGCCGCCGCACACTCAAACGCCATCGGTTCGTTCAACGAGGTCAACGCTTGCAGCGGAGTGTTGGATCGACTGCGGCGAACGCACGACGTGTTTCCGGGCACCGCATCAAAGGCTTCCAGCATCGGGTAGGGGACGCTGCGGAAGCGGAACGTGTACAAACCACGGCGGTATCGATCACCGCCGACCGCATCGTCCCAAACTTTGGGCCCGTAACTGACCGGCGGCAAAAATAGGAACTCGGGTGCCGGTGGCGTGACACTGGGGCCGCCGACACGACGATCAAGCAATCCCGCGGCCGCCAACGTGATGTCACGAACTGTTTCGGCCGGCGCGCGAAAGCGTGCACCTCGAGCCAGCAAGCGGTTGTACGGGTCTTCGGCCAACATGTCATCGGCGGCCACCGACGATTGGCGATACGTTGCGGACGTCACGATCCGGCGATGCAGATGTTTTAAGCTCCATCCGTTGTCCATCAAATCCACCGCCAACCAATCCAACAATTTTGGATGCGACGGCGGTGAACTCTGCGACCCCAAGTCGTCGCTGGTTTCCACCAGTCCGACGCCAAAGTAGGCCTGCCAAATCCGATTGACGATCGAACGCGGAGTCGTCGGGCTATCACGGTCCACCAACCACCGGGCGAACTGCAACCGTGGCGGTTCATCGGACGGCTGCATCGCATGCAGGAACGAAGGAACATGTGGCTGCACCGGAGCCACCGGGCTAAGGAAGTCACCACGATCCAACAGCGACGTTAAACGCTGGCCCGGTCTTTCGGATAATGTTAATTGTGTGGTGCCGGCCGGATGCTGTGTCCACGCAGCATCGATCTCCTGCTGCCAAGATTCCAAATCTGTTTGTCGTCGCACCCAGGAACGGAACAATCGATCGTTCTGTTGGTCGCTTCGCTGCTTCGGTGGAAGATCCAAAATCGACTGGACATCGGGCGAAAGCGGTGACCGCGATGGAACGCTGTCTCCGGTGAACGAAAGCTTGAATCGGCCGACGTTGAACGTTTGGTTATCGTCACTGTTCCAGCCGCCGTGCCGCTGGGCTAGGTAAACGTGAATGATCGCGTGCTGACCCTCGGGCACTTCAATCGGTTCGGCCAAACGAAACCACGCGGATTGCGAGCGATTGGCCAGCGGAAACCCGAGGTCGTTGGACCATGCGGTGGTCAGATCGCCATCGATTGCAAAATCAACCGAACCAATGATGCGTTTGGTGTCTTTGCGGTTGTCATACCGCGGCTTCAGATCCGCTTCCGGCGTCGGGCGATCCGCCCAAGCCTCGGCGAACTTGACGGGAATGACTTTGTCAGGTGAACCCGAAAAAGCGACCTCCGCAGTCAATTCACTCAGCCCCCAGGTTCCTTCGACGCTGCGTCCGGGTCCGCCCCGCGGCAAATTCGGATCGGTCAGCATTTGGATCCGGATCCCGGACAACCGCGTGCCGTCATATCGAGCGGTCATCTTGGGCTTGAAGTTCGTCGGTGCGTATCCTTGGCAAAGATAAGATCCATCGTCCTGGGGCAAAAATTTCTGTCCGCCGATCGTCGAATCAAGGAACTCCAACGTCGGGGTTACCCATACGGGTTGGCGTTCCTTTTTCAGTTGTCTCTGCCAAGACCGGTGGTCGCGTTGCCATGTCGGCGTCACCCTGCGGATTTCCGCATACATATCGTCGACTTGCCGAACCACCCTTCGTCGCTGTTGGATCTCATCCGGTGTGTAAACGACGTGAAAGGCATCGTCAGTGTTGTTGATGAACGCCATCAAGCCGTAATACTCTTCATGGCTGATCGGGTCGTATTTATGGCTGTGGCACTGGGCACACTGGATCGTTAAACCCAAGACGGATTTCCCGATTGCGTCCATCCGGTCGAACATCGCTTCCATGCGAAACTGTTCGGGGTCCGCGCCGCCTTCTTCGTTGACCATCGAGTTTCGCAAGAACCCGGTTGCCACATGATCCGCCTGTGTCGCACCGGGCAGCAGGTCGCCGGCGATTTGACGAATGATGAAGTCGTCGTAGGGGCGGTCTTGGTTCAGCGAATCGACCACCCAATCACGATAGAACCAGACTTGTCGTGGCTTGTCTTTCTCGTACCCGTCCGAATCGGCATACCGTGCGGCGTCCAACCAAACCCGACTCCAACGTTCGCCATACGCGGGTGAATCCAACAAGCGATCCACCCAGCGATGATAGACCGCATCGGCGCTACCCGAATTTTCGTACTGTGACGTGAATTCGGCAATCTGTTCCGGGGTCGGGGGCAACCCGATCAAGTCCAACGACAACCGACGCAGCAACGTCGCCGGATCCGCAACGGGCGAAGGTTTCCTTCCGGCGGATTCGATCTTGGACAACACAAAATGGTCGATCGGATTTTTGACCCAACCAAGATCATGGACATTGGGAACAGGGTGTTGCACCGGAGCGGTGAATGCCCAGTGGCTTTCGAACGAGGCTCCGTCGGCCATCCAACGCCGCAACCGATCCACTTCCTTCGGGTCCAGACGTCGGCCGGATTCCGGCGGCGGCATCAACAGATCTGGATCATCACTGGTCACGCGAGCGATCAGTTCACTGTCATCCGGCGCATCGGTGTCCAAAACCCATGCGGCGTCATCGCCGATGTCCAAACGCAAATCGGCTTGGCGGGATTCCGGATCGGGTCCATGGCATTGAAAACAGTGTTCCGACAACAACGGCCGGATGTCGGTCGCAAAGTCGACACTGGAATCGGATGCGAAAAGCGGATCACCGTCAAAACCGCTGATCAACAACGGTACGGCGACCAGCCCGACGATTCGCAATCGCGTCGCGGCGCCGACAAGGGCGGGCAAAGGCATGAAACGTGAGGCGTTGGAGGTGGGGCATTCGGCGGGCAGTTAAACCGAAGCCCCAGTTTATCCCGCAGCATCGCGCCGAAGCAAATTTTGCTTCATCCCGCCCGCCATGCGACTCGCCCGCCAGCGGCCTGTGGGTTCGTCGCGATTGTCGATTCCGACATGCCTTTCGCCGCGTTGCCAAAGCCAGGTCCGGTGGACGTCTAGCCCTTGATGACGCCTTGATCGACCAACAAACCGATGACTTGGTCGGCACACTGTTCGACCGTTTGCTTGCTGGTGTCCAGCTTCAACGCGGGCGACTGCGGTTCTTCGTAGGTCGCGGTGACACCAGGGAAGTTCTTTAGTTCACCGGCATCGGCTTGAGCGTACTGGCCCTTGGTGTCGCGTTCCCGGCAAACTTCCACCGGTGTGTCGACGTGAACGACCAAGAAACGATCGGCGCCAATCAAGCCGGCAACCTTTTGGCGAACGTCTTCACTGGGGGCCACAAACGACGCGATGCAAATCAGACCGGCATCGTTGATGGCGTGGGCCAGGTGAGCACTGCGGCGAAGATTTTCGCTGCGGTCTTCGGCGGTGAACCCGAGATCCAAACTTAAGCCGCGACGCACGTGTTCGCCATCGATGACCGTGACCGCACGTCCCGCATCAAACAGTTTTCGTTCCACGGCTTTGGCGATCGCGGTCTTGCCGCTGCCGGTCAAGCCGGTCAGCAACACGGTGGCCGGTTTCTGGCCGTAGCGTGCCTGCCGTTCGTCGGGCGACACCACGGACAGTTCGTCTTGGCCTTCGCCGCGTGCGGATTCTTCATCCTCCCAAACGCTGCGTTGATCACCGGCGGAATCACGATCCAGGATCATCCCCGCAGCAATGGTCGCATTGCTGATTCGGTCGACGATGATGAACGCGCCGGTGCCACGGTTACGCGCGTAGGCATCGAAGTGAATCGGTGCGCTGAGCGAAATGGCGACGCGGCCGATTTCGTTCAAGTTCAGTGTCGGCGCCGGGTTCCGGTGCAACGTGTTGACGTCGACTTGGTACTTCAGCGAATCCACCGTCCCCGGAATGGTCTGCGTCGTATGTTTGAATAAATACGTCTGACCGGGCTTCATCGCTTTTTCGTTCATCCAAACCAGCATTGCATCAAAGCGGTCGCTGGTTTTGGGCAGATTGCCGGTGCGGACGATCATGTCGCCGCGACTGGCATCGATTTCGTCGTTCAGCGTCAGCGTGACCGACAGCGGTGCAAACGCTTCGTCCAGATCACCGTCGTAGGTCACGATGCTTTTGACGGTGCTGGTCTGTTTGCTGGGCAGCGACACCACTTCTTCGCCCACCCGGATCGTTCCCGAGGCGATCGTTCCACAGAACCCACGAAAGTCCAGATTGGGTCGATTGACGTATTGGACGGGGAAGCGGAAATCCTGCAGGTTTCGGTCGCTGCCGATGTAGACCGTTTCCAAGAAGTTCATCAACGTGCTGCCGCGATACCACGGCATGTTTTCGCTGGGGTCGACCAGGTTGTCGCCGTTCAGCGCGCTGATGGGAATGAAATGCAGATCGGGAAGATCCAACTTGGTTGCGAACCCGCGATAGTCGTCGCAGATCTTGTTGAATTTTTCTTCGCTGTGGTCAATCAAGTCCATCTTGTTGACCGCAATGACCACGTGCCGGATCCCCAATAACGACACGATAAAGCTGTGTCGTTTGGTTTGCGTCAGCACGCCGTGCCGGGCATCGATCAGAATCACGGCCAAGTCCGCGGTGCTGCCACCGGTGGCCATGTTTCGCGTGTATTGTTCGTGCCCGGGCGTATCGGCGATGATGAATTTCCGCTTCGCCGTGCTGAAATAGCGATAAGCGACATCGATCGTGATGCCCTGTTCGCGTTCGGCTTTCAAACCATCGGTCAACAACGCCGGGTCGAAACTGCCGCCGGTCGTCCCGACGATCTTGCTGTCTGCTTCGATTTGGGCCAGCTGATCCTCGTAAATCATCTTGCTGTCGTACAACAGCCGCCCGATCAGCGTGCTTTTGCCGTCATCCACACTGCCACACGTGATGAACCGCAGCAACTGTTTCTGTTCGTGCTGCTTCAGGTAAGCATCAATGTCGGTCGCGATCAGATCAGATTTATGGGACATGGATGTGAAAGGATTTTGAGGACAGTGTGCGAAAAGCGGTCAGCGAAAAAGCATTTGGAAACACGGGATCGTCCGATCCGTGCGATTGAAAACGGCCCGCATCGCCGCGACGTTTGGGTGCGGCGTGGGCCAACGTCGATGGGCTAGAAATATCCCCGACGTTTCTTTTCTTCCATGCCCGCACCGCCTTCGTCCTGGTCGATGATTCGGCCTTGGCGTTCGCTGGTCGTTGCCAGCAACATTTCTTGGATGACTTCGGGCAACGTGGTCGCTTCGCTTTCGACCGCGCCGGACAACGGGTAACAACCCAGGGTGCGGAACCGCACCATTTTGACTTCTTCCTTTTCACCGGGCAGCAGCGGCATACGATCGTCGTCACGCATCAACAACAGCCCGTCACGGTTGACGACGGGTCGTGGTGCCGACAAATACAGCGGCACGATGGGGATGTTTTCCAAGTGGATGTATTGCCAAACATCCAACTCCGTCCAATTGCTCATCGGGAACACGCGGATCGATTCGCCTTTGTTGACGCGTCCGTTGTACAGGTTCCACAATTCGGGACGTTGGTTCTTCGGATCCCAACGGTGCGACTTGTCGCGGAAGCTGAAGACGCGTTCTTTCGCGCGACTTTTTTCTTCGTCACGCCGTGCACCACCGAATGCGGCATCGAACTGGTACTTGTCCAGCGCCGCCTTCAGCGCGTCGGTCTTCATGATCTCGGTGTGACGTTCGCTGTCTTCCCACGGCGGGATGTTCAGCTTCAAACCTTCCTGGTTGGTATGCACCAGGACGTCCAATCCCAATTCTTTGCGAACGTAGTTTTCGCGAAAGTCGATCATGTCCTTGAACTTGTACGTCGTGTCGACGTGCAGCAAAGGAAACGGCAACTTTCCGGGATGGAATGCCTTCATGGCCAGATGCAGCAGCACCGCGCTGTCTTTGCCGATCGAATACAGCATCACCGGCTTGGAAAACTCGGCGACGACTTCGCGAAAAATATGAATACTTTCCGCTTCTAATTGCTTCAGGTGCGTCAGTCGATAATCGGTCATCAACCCGTCTGGTCCGATGAGGAAAACTGGCGATAAGTGACAAAGAGGGAAACCAGAACCACCCGGACTGTCATCCGGCCGGCATGAATCTCTGGTCAATACGGTGCCCCGAGGGCCACGTCGATCGTGGGATGCCGCGAGTATAGATCGAATGGTGCGACATCATAGGTCGCTATCGACCGTCAACCGAACCGGCCGGCGCGGTTGAGTTGCAAGATGACGCCTTCGTCTGGCCCGTCGGCGGCCAATGGATACGAAACGACGCGTCGCAATTCCAGACCTTTCATCAGCCCGTGATGTCGGGCTTCGCCCCGTTCGTCCACCCATTTGGGGCCTTTGATCAGCAAAAGCCGATCAACGTTGGTCCAATGCGGCTCGATCCATCGGCAAAACTTGGTCAAGCTGCCGACCGCGCGGGCGATGATCGTGGTGAATCGAAAATCTTCCAAAAGATGTTCGCCGCGGGCACCGTAAACCGTCACCGGCAGGTTCAAATCGGACACGATGTCGTCCAACACCTTCGCCCGCTTGCCCACCGATTCGGCCAATGACATCTGCAGATCAGGCCGCAAAATTGCGATCGGAATCCCCGGCACACCGTTACCGCTGCCGACGTCCAAGACCTCTTCATCGGCCTCCAGCAACGGTGCCAATTGCAAACAGTCCCTCAGATCACGCCCGACGAACAGGTCCCATGTGGTGTGTCGCGTCAGATTCAGTTTCTCATTCCATTGCCACACCAGTTGGGCGTAGTCCTGCAGCTGTTTCGCCTGCGCAGGATCCAGCTCGATCCCGTGCGAATCCAGGGCGGCGACGAAATCAGGTTCCAGCGACATACGTTTTGGTTCGAAATTGATACGATGGGCGACATAGGATTCAACGGAGGCCGCCGGTCAGGATTTTTCGACCCGGCCACCGAATCATGACCCGTCATGATGCGCGAACGATTCTTTCTTGCACAGCTGTCCGATTGCAATGTCTATCCCAGAATCTCCGAATGCCGTTTTTGTTTATGGAACCTTGAAGAAGGGGCAATGCCGCGAAAGCTGCTGGCCGCTTCAGCCTGAATCGATCCAGGATGCGTCGATCCGCGCCAACTTGTTTGACCGCGAAGACTATCCGGCACTCGGACAAGGCGAAAATACCGTTGTGGGCCAGCTTTGGACGTTCCAAGACGACGATATCGACAAGGTCATTCACGCCTTGGACAAGGTCGAAGGTGCGGAACAACCAGGGTCGCCCGACCTGTACCACCGCGTGATCGTCGAAGCCTATGACGACCAGGGCGGTTCGCTCGGATACGCCTACACGTACATGTACGCCAACGATCCGACCGAAGACGGATTCCAACCGATGACGCCCGACGCGTCAGGAAAAATCGAGTGGGTTCGCTAGGCGAAACCCCAGGTCCGTTCCGCCGGTCGAGCCCGCGATTTGGTTCCACGGCGTCGTGATCGACCGCCCATTTCGGTCCGATCGACCATTGCAACGACGAACGCGACGATCTACCGCGTCCACAGACGTCCAGGCCCCCAGTTTGCCTAAGTCCCCGCGGAATCGTCGCCTGATTCCCCGTCGTCTTGATACAGCCGGTGCATCTCTTTGACCGCAACGGCGACCGCTTCGCGAAATTCGGCCGGCCCCAATACTTCGGCATCCAACCCCAGCGACAACACCTTCGGCAAGACTTCCCGCGGGTGCGACGCGGGGACGGTCAGCAATGCCGCACCGTCGGCACGAGGTTCCAGCCGCTGTTCGGGGTGCCAAGGGTCTTCACGCACCCACGCAGCGGCCCGTTTGCCCAAGCGGATCTTCACGCTGGTCGGGTTTTCACCGGAGAAGATACCGATGCTTTTGCTGAGATGCTTGGAGATGTCGACCGATTCGTCGGGCGTGAAGTATTCGCTGAGCGCGACGGCGCTTTGAAAGCGATCGAGTTTCCAATTTCTCAGCCGTTGGCCGGTCGTTTGGTTGTCCGGATTGGGAATCCCCGATTCGACTGCGACGACGTAAATGCTGCCCTGATAAACCGCCAAACCATAAGGTTCCAGACGACGCTGTCGCACGGGATTGCCGACCGATGCGTATTCGATTTCCACGACACGGTGTTCGACAATCGCGCGGTTGATCGTCTTCAGAGTTCCGGCGTGTTCCTCGTAACTTTTGGCTGGCGAACCGAATACGTGCAGCGTCTTGCGATACCGCTGGTAGTGGTCATAAACGCCGTCGGGAACGGTCTCTTGCAACTTGTTCCAAAACGTTTCGATGCCACGCCAATACTGGGTGCCGATCAGCGGGTGCAGCAGTTCGCGGCCGATGGCCAACGCGATCATTTCGGTCGCCGACACGCCGACTTCGTGTACGGCGTTCTGGTTGAACTGGCCGATCTTGTAGACGCGGCCCCGATCCACCACTTCGCTTTGAATGGCAAATCCCGCCGCCTGCAGTGCTTCCAGATCACGTCGAACGGTGCGCGAATGCAGCTTGGTCAAACCAAGATCGGCGACCAAATCGTCGCGTAATTCGTCCAGCGTGCGGCCGAATCGCGAAATTTCCATCAGCTGCAACAGTTTGTGCTGACGGATCAATTGTTCGTTTCGCGCCATCGTTACTCCGTTGCGATTCGCACAGGTCTGACCCGCGTCGGCGCAGCGCAAATCCGTTGCACTGGGACACGATACGCTCGGACAAGGGTCGCCGATCATCGACCAGGATGATCAACGCTCCAAATGAAACAGCCATCGATCAACACGGCGGTCGATCCCGCGACGCGTTTGCACGCGCCCGAAAACAAATCGTCACCGACGGCTTTGGACGACGACGACGCCTTCGGCGTGGCCGAGATGCTGCGATCAACGGCTCTTCGACGTCGATTCAGCCAAATTCAATTCCGCCGAAGCGGAATCAGCCGACGTTCCAGGTTTCCTCGAACCACTTCTTGCGATTCGCCCGCGTGGGGCTGTAGTTCGCGTCCGGCTTGTACCGGCGGTTGGCCAAGAACAGCTTCATGGTTTTGAAGTGCACTTCGGCATGCTGAGCGATGATGTCGACCATCTCGCTTTCGGCCTTCCAGTCGTGCAGCAGTTTTTTGTCCTGCTCGAATTTCTGATCCAGGTATTCCGCGTTGGCCGAACTGGTGACGACGAAGTCACATTCGTGT
Source organism: Crateriforma spongiae (assembly GCF_012290005.1). Classification (NCBI taxonomy): domain Bacteria; kingdom Pseudomonadati; phylum Planctomycetota; class Planctomycetia; order Pirellulales; family Pirellulaceae; genus Crateriforma; species Crateriforma spongiae. Next base: position 42,904 of record NZ_JAAXMS010000005.1, on the reverse strand, counting down.
TTGCACAGAAATCCCATCAGACGTCCGGCGACTTCGCGCGTCCGATACAGATCGTCGCCAACGGTCGACGAGACGATGTTCCAGACGGAGGCGAAACCGTGTTCGTCCAGACTGTCTTCGGAAACGACAAAATCATCGGCACCCGGGGGCGTGAAATCGTTTTCAGCTTCGTCGGTCATCTGCGAAATAGTGTTGGGGAAAAATCGCGAAATTGCTTGGTCAAAAATCCGTCTTTCTAAGCCGACCGGGCGTCGAAACCGTGGCATGCCGGGCGTCCAATCGACCGCCTTGAAGGTGTCGATCGACGGTGGCAATGTCGCGGGGGGCAACGGACGGGTGCCGGTCGGTGTGACGAAGTATTAGACTGTACCGACGTCATTTCGCCTAGACGCGGTCCCCATTTCCGGCCGCTTGCCGACGAATCCCAATGTGTCGGCGGCACCGACGTCCCGCCTACCCCCAACCGCTTGCCGACGCAAGGACGTAGAAGACTACCTTGAACACGCCGCCCCAGTTTCAAGCCCGCCAAGTCATGCAGTCACGACTGGTCACCATCATCGCGTTTGCCGTTGCGGCGGTGGTCATTTTGCTGACCATCACTTCGTTGCCTTCCCTGTCATCGGATCACTTGGGCGGTTCCATGTTGATGGCCCACATGGCCGCCAGCGGGGCATTGGTCTTCGGATTGCCTCTGCTGGCCGTCGTTGGCTTCAGCAAGATGGTCCATCCGACCACCAGCAACCGGCGTCAACGATTCGGGTTTTGGCTGGTGCTGATCACCGGCTGGGTGACGATCGCCACCGTCTTTGCATGCATGTTGCCGCTGTTTGGAACCGAGGCGATGCACGAATTGATGTGGATTCACGGCATCGCGGGATTCGCCATGGTCCCGGCCGTGGCCGTTTTATGCTTCGGGCTGGTGTGGATTCGCAAAGAATCCAACCGTTCATCCAATCCGGGATGAAGCCACGTGGCGCGACGCGTCGACGGATGATCGGCCGTGATTCGAGTCAGCGCGGCCGATAAAGACGCCCCCGCTTGTTCGATCGTACTCGGTACGCCAGGAACCTGGCCGCCAATCTGAGCGGCCAAGCGACACGCATACCGATCGGCGTCGCGTTCGGTCCGGTACGAAACGATTCGCAGAATCAAAACCGTGAACAGAATGCCCGCCGCGGTGCCCAAGGTGACGGCGTAATCGGATTGTCCCGCGATGCGGGTGACCAGCATTCCGGCCGCCCAGGCCGGCAAGACCGACAGCATCCGCAACGGGACGTGGCGTCGCCGAACGTGCGCCGCTTCATGCAGCACGACCATGGCAATCTGGTCATCGGGTAAACGATCCAACAAACGGTCGCTAACCAGCATCGTCCGCAACGGATCAAACATCCCCGCAACCATCGCATTGAACGCAGTGCCGCCGGTGTCCCATCGACGGACGGCCAACCGTTGCAAATGCACCGCACGCAAAATTTGGGTGACCCATTCTCGGCGGGTCGGGTCCATCGGTTCGGTTTTCAGACCACGACGAATGAACAGTGGCAAAGCGGTCACCACGACCAACACCACCGCCAGCGGCATCAGCCACTGGTTGACCGCGGGATCTGCCGAAACCCAGGACACCAGATCACAAAGCCCCATCAAGACCACGACCGGCAAGACCAGCCACGCCAGCCCCGTCCGCGTCAGTTGGCCGACATACCGCACGTGGCCGCGCCATCCGGTTTGGTCATACCCAAGAAGCGCACCGTAATAGTTTTCCGCTGAATACGTGGCCGCAATCATCAGCAATCCCGGCAACAACAACACGACCGCGCGCACCGCCATCGACTGTTCGGTTACCGCCACATCGTCCAAGATCCGCCCCAGGCCGAATCCGCCCAGACACAGAACAATTGCCGGAAGCGTCAACCAACGAAACATCGCCAATTGACGTTCCATCCAAGTGACTGCCTGCCAGCGATCCAGGTCGCCGGCGATGGCCTGACGGGCGATCAGTCGCACGCCGACATGACAAAGCAGTCCCCAGCCGCCGACTAAAGCCGCGGTTGCGGCAAACGGTTGCCAGGCCGAAACATGAATCGGCGGCAGCGTTCCGCATCCAAGCGAAATGATGACGACCAGAAAAAGCAATAGCGACAAAACAAGACTTCCGTCGGTTCGATAGTTGGCAAGCGGTGTCGTCCCAACGCCGGCCCCGATTGGCTGCCCGGCTGCAGTGCCGGAACAACCAAATGACGTTGCGGTGAAAGATCGCAGTTTAGATCACCGATCGCCGCCACCTGCCAATTCGCGAACGTAAAAGACGCTCTCAGCGTGGGCCAACGTCCGGGTTTGCCGACCGATCCGATCGTCCCGGTCGTTACGGTTCTTCTGCTGCGGCCGACACAGCCTCCACGGCTTCATCGTGGCCTTCCGGGCCGGGTGGAAGCCGATCATGCCGCTATTTGCGGATCACAATCTGGTCAAACTCGTTCAAATCATCGAACGATCCGATGCCGATGCGTCCCTTTCCAAACGTCTTGTCGACGACTGACAAGTGCGGCGATTGCATGTCGTCGAAGTAGACGTCGATCGAACCCTTGGTCGTGTCACGGACCAGCTTGACCGTATGCCAGTCGTCGTCCCAGGGAACGGTCTTTTCGTTTTCGGTCAGTGCCAAGCGATCCGCATCGTTGACGATCATGATTTGTCCGCTATGCGGATCCGGCTTGGCCCCCAAGTGGACGTAGTAAAAATGTTTGTTGTCTTGGTAATTAAAAAAGACGCAGCAATCGCGATGATTCCCGGTGTCTAGCGTGCTGCGGACGCGGAACGTGATTTCGAAATCGGCCAGTTCCAAATCTTTCACCAATGCGACATGCAGCGGGCTGCGATGCGGTGGTTCGTATTCGCTTTTGCGAGCCGTGATTTCCAAGGCGTGGTTGCTATCGGTTTCCGACAGTTTCCAGGTGCCGGGATCCAAGATCTCCCAACGATCGGTGCCGTCTTCGAAATCCTCTTCGAACACCGTTTCCGATGGTTCCCATGCCCTGGCAGGGCCACCGGCCAGCATCGCCAACGCGGCCATCACGCCGGTGATCCAAACGGCGGGGCGGGCGCACAGGCTGGGACGATTCCGATGACCGGTGTCAAACAATACAAAACGAACAGACGTCACGGCTGCGATTCCTGTGTGAGGTGATTTTGAGCGGTTAGGGGGGCCGGATCGTCCGGATGCCCCGCATTCTATCCCGAAGAACCACGGAAATGATTGACAGAGCGGTCACGTGCGACAGACAATCGGGGTCCAGGACGTTGGACATTGCGGCGAACGTGACGAAATCCAGGTCAATTCGCAACCCGCAGTGCGTCCCCCGGTGAATCTGGTCCGCTGTGCCACGGGGCCGTCCCGCCCGACGGATGTGCCCGAATCGGCCGGACCGCCGAAATCGTTCTTCCCTTCGCCTTTTACGACGCGGCCATCGCATGCTCCTTTCCAGCGAAGAAATCCTTCGGCGGCAAAATCACGATTTGACCATCTCGCCGTTCAATCCCAGCCGGTTGAATCCCAACAGCTATGATCTCAGCCTGCACAACGAGCTGTTGATCTACGAAGAAATCGTCTTGGATGCCGCGGCGCCGAATCGATACCGGCGGATCGAAATCCCCGCCGAAGGCCTGATTTTGCAGCCGAATTTTTTGTACCTGGGACGCACCGTCGAATACACCGAAACCCATCGCTTGGTGCCGATGGTGCGTGGCCGTGCGTCGCTCAGCCGGTTGGGGTTATTCGTTTGCCCGGGCGGCAGCCTGGGACATTGCGGGTACTGTGGCACTTGGACGTTGGAACTGCATTGCGTTCAACCGGTCAAGATTTATCCGGGCATGCAGGTGTGTCAGATCCTGTACGCCGAACTTGCCGGCCACTGTGAAGACTATTCCAGCGACAAACACCAAAACAGCCACGACATCCAACCCAGCCACCTGTACCGCGAATTGGGTTTTGATGACAGCGATGTTCAGATGGAATTGAACTTCGATTCAATCGTTGCCGACCGGTAGCCGCCGATGGCTTCGATCCCCACGGGCTCGCTGGACGAATTGAGCCTACATCCGACGACGTATCAAGCGATCACGTCGTTCGCCCGCCGCCGTACTTGGATGCTCGCGTGCCGCAGCCTGATCGCCGGCATGGTCACATTCCTGGCCGCCTCCGCTGCAGCGGCTTGTCTTGACCATTTTGTCCGTCCATCGGACACGGTGCGATGGGCCGTCGCAATGCTGGTCGACGCGTTCGCCGTCGTTGCCGCTTGGCGATTCGGGCTGCGTCAGATGTTTGATTCGTCGCCGCACTCATTGGCCCGTCGCATGCAAGCGGGATCGTCGCGATTGCGTGACGACCTACTCTCGGCCGTCGAACTGGCCGATCCTCAAACGACCAACGGTTCGCCTCGTCTTCAAGACAGCCTGCAACGGCGCATCAGCCAGCGATTGTCGACGATGCCCGCGAAAGAAATGTTGCCGGTGGGCCTGCTGAGCCGCCCGCTGGCGATCGGCGTAACGACAGCGATCCTGTTTGCGATCGCCTCGTTGATCCCGGACTTACAAGCGATTCGCCGGATCATTCGTGTCAGCGTCCCGGGCTTGGCCGTCCAGCGTGCTTCGCTGACCCAAATCGACATCATCGAACCGTCACCGCCTTCGCGATACGTCGCCGCCGGAAATCCGGTCGCGGTGTGGGTGGAACTGTCGGGTCGACCCGCCGACGACGCGACGCTGCAGTACCGATCGATCGTCGATGCGACGACCGGTGGTGAAGCCGACGACACACCCGGCCGCTTCTTTTGGCCCTGGCGATCGCGGCACGGACGGATCACGGCTGTCACGATGTCGGATCGATCGCCGCCATCCATGGACAATCAAACAGAATCACTTGTCCAGACGTCCGACGGCCAATCGGACCGCCGAAGCGCCAACGTACCGGTGGGATCCGATCCGGTGGAATATCGGATCATCGCAGGCGATGCGGTGACGCTGTGGCAACGACTGGATCCCTTGCCACGTCCCCAGCCGATCGATTTCCAAAAGCTTTACCGGTTCCCCGACTATGCGGACTTGCCTGACCGAACCGAACAGTCAGACGCGGGCGACCTGGAAGGCTTGTCGGGATCATCGGTCCAGTTGACCATCACATTCAATCAAGCGGTCGACGATGCGACGCTGCGGTTCACCGGCAATCGCACGCTGGCAATGAACCAAATCGATGATGACGGATTTCTGCATCGCGTGATTGTGCCTCTGACGGTCCCTGGCCGATACCAAGTCACCGCCACCAGCCGTCAATCAGGGGTCGGAAACGAGTTCGGTCCACAGTACTCCGTGACTCCCGTTACGGATCGTCGCCCAACGGTGCGATTCGACGGGTCCGTGCCTGAGGTGAAAGTCGCCGCGTTCGACGAAATCTGTGTGCTGGCCGGCCGGTTTGATGATGACTTGCCGATCGCCGACGCCTTTCAAGAGTTTCGCTTCAACGGCGGGGCATGGCTGCGTCGTGATCTTTTCCCCCCGTCGGACATCGCCCAGCGCACGCTGACGGCACGATCGGAATGGGATTTGGTCCAAGCCGCCCAACAAGCCGGCTTGGGCGACAACGTGCGTGACGGAGATACGATCGACGTCAAATGGATCGTGGTCGATCGATTGGGCCAACGTGCGGAAACCGAGCTGATCCAAATCCTGCTTTCCGATGCAGGCATGCGGGCCAATCGCAACGACGAATTGAACGCTTTGTCGGACATCGTCGTCGCCACCATCACGCTGCTGAAAGACGCCGATCCGACTGCCAAACGCTGGATCACATGGTCAGAACCCTGGAACGACCAACGGGCACTGTCCGACCCGGTGGCGTACCAACAGTTCCTGCAGGAATACCTGAGCGAATCGGAGACACTGGCTGACGATGCCGCGGCGGTCAGTCAGATGCTGGACGATTGGATGCAAACGACCGACCGCGTCGACCAGCTGCTTTTGGCGGAACGTGTGGGCCGCCTGATTCAACAAATCAGCGATGACCTGATTCATCATCCCACGGCGATGTCAGACGCCATCACCCTGCAAGGCGATCAGGATGTTGCACCGGAGATCATGGGCGATGAATTTTTGGCGGTGCTGCGTCGCTGGCATCAGAACCAGGCAAAGCGTGTCGGATCAACGCAGGCCGCGATTCGATCGGGAAGCCAGCTGGCCTCCTTGTGGTTGGAACAGCAATTGGCGATTGCACGACTGACCGACTTGTCCACGTTGGCCGATTCGCTGGATGCGATCGGTACGGAATCGGATCTGTCACCGACACGCTGGCAACGGACGCTGGGCATCACCGCCGCACGGTTGGACACGATGGCGGCGATGTGGACGTCACGTGCACCTTGGCTGTCGGAAAAATCAGCGGGCTGGCGAAATCAATGGCGACAATTTTGTTTCCAGTGGCAGCAACGTCTTCGCGATGGAATCGATGACGAAGAACTATTGCTGGTCGGGCCGGATCTGGTCGATCAACTGCGACAGCAAATCGGCCAACAGATCCGCAGCCGTACGATTGACAATCGAATCTTGTCGGATCTGGCAAAAGCCGAATCCGATTTGGCTAGCCGACAAGAGTTGACGCCAACCATTCGAGCGTCCGCCGACTGGCAACTTCCCAATCACAGCGCAGCCCCCTGGAACATCCCGCTGGGACAGAACCTGAACCGGTCGCTGGAGGCGGCCGAACAGTGGCATCGTCGTCGCCAAGTATTCGATACTCGTTGGGCCGCGGACTTGAATTTGGCCTCCCGCGCGGTGCATCACGTTTTGATCCAGACTTCGGGCGAGCTTGAATCGGACATTCCACCGGCCCAAGCACTTCGACAGATCGCCGATGATGTGGGACTGCTGCAGACCCGAGCCATGCTGTTTCAAGACGCCGGTTTGTTGCGTCAGACGGCGGCCGATGAAATTTCCGGTGCCCCCGCCCCCATCCGACGCGTCACCCATCCGCTGACGATGCGTCGCTATGCCTATGGCGTTCAAGCACAAGCACGTGCATTGAAACGGTCACCAGTGGTGTCCGAATCGAAGGAAAACCAAGCCGCGATCAAGTCCATCGACGGCACGCGTTACGGTAATGCTTACCAAAGTGTGTCGCGTCCCATCGACGCCCGGCTTTATCGCAATGACGTCTTGGTATCGATGGCACCCAAAATCACTGGGCTGCTGCAGCCTCTGCACAGCGGTCTGGAACGACTGGAACCAGACTTTGCGGCGGCACGTCAACGCTTGGCGCAGTGGGTCCTGCCGATCGATGAATTGGCCGATGCGGCGCGTCGTCAAACGGAAAAGGCGGCCGCAATGGCATCACAGCAAGATTCGCCGCAGGACGAATCGACCACCGAATCCGAATCGGCAGGCGTCACCGACGACGCGACGGAAGCCGCGTGGCAGGAAGCCCAACGTTTGACACGCGAAACGATCGAAGCCCTGATCGACGCTGCCAACCAAGCGGACATCCTGGATCGCCTGCAGCGAGATCGTGCAAGAGACATGGAAACGGCCGCGCGGCTGGTGCAATCATCTTTGGAAAAGGCAAGTTCCGAATTCGAATCAGACAACGAATCGTTTCAAGCGGCTGCAGCGGAGCTTCAGCGTCGGCTTCAACAAACGTCGCAACTGGCACAGCTTCATCAACAAGCGGTGGACGCTGAATCGACAACTTCGCCTGAATCTGAACTGTCGCAGCAGTTACGAAACGAAGGAGAATCGTTGCAAAACGGCCAAGAAATCGAACAACGATTCCAACAGGCCGAACAGTTGGCCGACGTGGCCAAGCAAGACCCGCACGAATTGCTGCGGCGGCTGGAACAAGAGTTGAAAACCAACCCCGACATGCGTTTGTCGCTGGTCGATATCGCCGTCCGGGCGGTCGAAGAAGCGGGACAATTGATGAACGCTTCGGCGTCGTCGGAATCCGCATTGGTGCAAGAGATCGAAAAAGCGGATCCGGCTTTCATGGAAGCCAAACGGCGATTGGCTACGCAGATTGAATCGCTAGGTGATGCCGCAATCGACGTCGCCAAAGCCAATCTGGAATCAGCGATCAAAGCGGCGACGATGGCCAAAGATGCCGCCGCCATCCGGATAACGCGAGAGGCGACTCAGCGTCTGCAGGACCGTGCCCGATCGGCATTGTCGGTTTCCGCCGACGCATCGCTGGCAAAACTGACCGACACGGCCGACGCCTTGGCAAACGATCTGCAAAAGGTCAATGAACAACTTCAGCAGGCCGCCGTCGTCGCACAGGTGGCTTCGCGTAAAGACATTCATCGCAACATCGATCGTCGTCGCCGTGATCAACAACGCGGTCTGGAAATCGCTCGCACCGCCCGCGACGAGATGCTTCGCCAAAGCAAAGAACGAGCCAAGTTCTGGGAACGTCAAACGCGTGAAGCCGGCACACGCTTGCAACAAATCCAACGACTCGGTCGCCAACTGGACCGCAAGATGGACAATGCGTCCCGAAACGTCGCATCACAGATCGACATCGCCTCGCTTCGCCAGGAACGTCAACGTAATCGAGACGCCGAATCACAAATCCGATCGACTCTTGAATTGGCCGAACGGAAACAACGGCAATGGAATGAAACACAATCGGCGATCGGCAAGCAATCGCCCAAACCGTCGGACGCGGTGAACCCAGCAGCATCGGTCACCGCCGACCTGGTGCTGTCTTCGGTCGATCGCTTGAAACAGATTGCCAAGGACCTCAATTCGTTCCGCGCTGACGCCGCGCAAGACGCCAAGTTGTGGTTATCGGATGAAACCGCACAAAGCACCCTTCAACGACGACAACAGGTTGCGACCACGGTCAATGAATCGGCTGAGCGTTTGCTTCGCGCCGGGCGTCACCGCAGTCGTCTGGACGAAGAAGCCTTGGCGGCCAAACTGTCGTCCGCGGGACAGGCGGCGCGGCAAACAGGCCAGGACGTCACACCCGAACGTGTGTCGGCATCTGACGATGATCCGGAATTGGGTCGCCGGACGGTTGAGCTGCTGTCCGATCATGCGGCGATCATCGAGCAACGGTCCGATGAAATCACCGACCTGTCGGCTTCCATGCCCGTAACACCGCCAAGGCCGCCGGCTTCCACACCCGAAGGAATCGACCGCCAAGCCCAGGGCAAGAAGCTGGCGCAAACGTTGGACGAACTGGACCGCGCGTTGCTGGGTAAATCGACCGCCGCCGCACCGCCGTCACCAGCCGAAGATGGCACATCCCGTCAAGCCGACGCTTCGTCATCGCAGCAATCGGCAGCGGACGCACCGCAGGAAGGTGAAGCATCGACCGCTTTGGAGACATCCCCCACGCTGGCCGAAGCGATCCGGCGGCAACAGCAACGCATGGCTCGTCAACGCCAAGACGCCGCCGACGGCCAAAACGCTCGGTCCGGTACAAACACCGGGCAATCATCATCGGGCTCATCCAGCAGCGAAGATCCGAATGACGTTCCACCCTCGAACTCACAATCGGGGTTCGCTGACGGACGTGCCGTGGTGGGCCCCAGCGAAGTCGACGGCATCGAGGCCGCGCGGCAGGGCAGTCGTTGGGGCGATCTGCGATCTCAGGAAAGCGATGAAGCGGCCGGCCCGGCTGATGCCAGCGTTCCGCCACAATACCGCAGCGATGTCGAAGCGTATTTCCGAGCCGTCGCAGCCCAGGCGACCGATTCAAAATCGCCTTGAACGAATCCATCGGTGAATCGCCCAATGTCTTCAATCATCTTCCGCAATGAAACACGGCCGATAGACGTCCGGCAGCGCCACGTGACATTGACGATGCGCCGTGACTTCATCGGATCAATGCTGGCCGGTGCGATTGCGACCACAGGCGGGTCCCGACTGTTGGCCCAAACCGACAACGATGCCGATTGGTCTCGACTGTACGTGCCCGATGAAGTCGACAACGCGGTTTCCGAAGCCGTCGACTATCTGGTGAACCGGCAAGGCCAAAATGGTTCGATTGCCGATCGTCAAAACGAAGTCGCCATGACATCGTTGGCGATCATGGCCATGGCATCGGTGGGCGTTCAACCCGATCGCCAAACCGATCGGGGCAAGGCGATGACGCGGGCTTTGGAATTCGTTTTGAAACCAGACAACCAGGACGCCAACGGATACTTCGGACGTCGCGACCGTTCACAAATGTACGGTCATGGCATCATCACGCTGATGCTGACCGAGATGCTAGGGATGGGAATTGATGTCGACCAAAATGTTCGAATGCACAAAGCCCTGGAGCAAGCGATTGGGCTGATCCTGCAGGCTCAAAAGGTAAAGAAACGCAGCAGCATGCAGGGCGGTTGGCGATATGCACCGGATTCGACTGATTCCGATCTGTCGGTTTCCATTTGGCAGTTGATGGCCCTGCGTTCGGCCAACAACGATGGCATGCATGTCCCCGGCGAAGCCATCGACCAAGCGGTCAGTTACCTGGTCCAATCGTCCACGGCCCAGCGTCTGCCCGACGGCAGGATCAGTGACGCGGCGGCAGGGTTCAGCTACATGCCGGGGTCCCGAAGTGGCACCTTTGCAATGACCGCCGCCGGCTTGCTGGCGATGCAAGTCTGCGGTCGTTACGAATCACCGGTCGTCACCGCGGCGGCCAAATGGTTGCTAGAACATCCGCCACGGACCAACGAACGATTCTTTTTCTATGGCATCTACTACTACGCCCAAGCGATGTACCAAGTGGGCGACACCTATGCCGATACGGCCCGTCGTCTGACATCTGCCATTCTGCTGAAAGACCAACGCGGCGATGGATCGTGGCACGGCTATCGCAGCGAGGAACGCAATATCGGCCCCATTTACACCACCGCACTGGCAGTGCTCAGCCTCAGCGTTCGCTATCACTACTTGCCGATCTATCAACGCTGATCATCGGTTGCGGCGGTCACCGGCGGACCAACATCACCTCTGGGGCCCGCCGCGGAAACATCCCACGGTCTGAAACCAAGTTTCAGCGCCGGCGACGTCAGCGACATCGTAAAGTCACCGTTTTGTGGGTCGGCAAAACCCGGATCGGCGAACACACCATTGCGATCCTTTCCCCGTTGTTGCCACTGGGCCAGTGAACCGCCGTCCCACAACGCGTCTTCCGCGGTGGCATTCGGATTGAAGTACAAGTTCCAGTCGAACACGGACGTTTCGGTGCGTTGTGCGGTTCCCGAACTGTTCTTCGGATGCAGATAGAACGAATACTCCTGATCGCTCCAGTTTTTGCTAAGCAGTTTGCCGTCGGTCCAGTAAACGATGTTGTTTTCAAAGTAGACGCTGACGTGCGGTTCCACGCGACTGCGGCTCAACTGTTCCAATTCCCCGAGCGCAAAGATGTTGTTGCGAACGGTGACTTCCTTTGCAAAGTGGATGTTGAACGCAGAAAACTTGGTGTCGTGCACCAAGTTGTTCTCCACCAAAATGTGAGTCGATCCTTCATCATGATAGATGCCCCATCCGCCGTAACCGTTGGCATCGATGTCGTGAATGTGGTTGCCACGTAAAACCGTGCCCGGTGAAACGCCCAAGGTGTAAATTCCACCCAGATCACTGAGCATTCCGCCGATATCGTGGATGTGGTTGTTTTCGATCTGGTTGTCGCGACTGATGCTGCGGCCATATCCCCACGTCCACCCGACGGAAACGCCGGTGTATTCACCACCGCTGATTTCGTTGTGCGCGACACGGTTCCCCGAGGTGTCGGTCAGCAAGATGCCCACGGCGGACGGAAAATCGATTCCGTAACCCACCAAACGATTGTCCGACACGACGTTATTCTCGGTCCGATACCACGGCGGTGCCTTTTCATCACCGCCACCGATCCGAATCCCTCCGGCGGACAAGTCCGAAAAATCGCAATGGGTCACTTGGTTCCCAACGCAACCGTCTTTGATATCGATCGCAAAGGTGCCCAAGTCATGGAAACGACAATGGTCCAGGACGCAATCATGTGCGGCGTTGAATTCCACCGCGGCGGGAATACTGGCGGATCCCTGTTGATCATTGGAATTGCCGGGCGGAAAATCGAAACTGCAATACCGATACGTCAAACCTTCAAATCGAATGTGTTCGGCAAATCTTTGCGATTGAACATCGCCGTCGATCACCACCATCTGTGACGCTAGCGGTGCGACCACATTCGCTTTGGTCATGTCCTCATCAGCGTGTGGATAGTAGTACAGACGCTGTTGGGTTGAATCCAAATACCATTCGCCCGGTTGGTCCAACGCTTCGAACACGTTCTCAACGACGTAGCGAGCCCCTTCTTCGCTGAAGTCATTCGTAAAGACTTTGCCGGCACGATGGGCGAAGGTCACCGTGTTCGTCTGGTCATCAATGGTCGCGATCGGCAAGTGCGAATCGGTCCAAAAGTGATACACGATGACTTCGACGTCTTGAAGATTCTTCCAGTCGGATCGCAAGTCGCCGGGGTGGAACTGAAAGGTCTTGCAATCGGTGTGATAGTGAACTGATTTTGGCGTGCCTTCGGGACAGGCGGCCACACGATAAAAGCCCTCATTAGGCGTCCGCGCTCGATACCGTCGCTGGCCGTTGACGTACAGTTGCCGAAATCGCCAGAGCGAACCATCGCCGCGTTTGGGCAGATCCACCACCCACCGTTTGTCATCGTGGCGTCGCCAGGATTGCTCCGGACTGGATCCGATTGGAATACCGCCACTGATCACCGGTTGTTCGCCAGGCACCGCCGCGAATCGAACGGGGTGATCCACATCGCCGCTGTGTTCAGCCCCCAGCCGGATCGGCGTATCAATGCGATGGATTCCTCCGCCAATCCAAACCGTCACCCCCTCGCGCTGACGCTGCTGCATGGGCATCGCCGCGATCGAATCACAGGCATGCTGGATGGTTCGAAAAGGTGCTTCCGCCGAACCATCGCCACCCGATGCCGCGTCGGCACGAACGTGGAACTCCGCGGCGCCGCACTGAACACCAATCAACAAACAACTTAGGGTCAGCATCGAAGCGATTCGTCCTACAACGAATCGCACGTCGCATTGTGCAAGCATGGATCTAGCGGTGGGCGAAATGGGGTGGGACGCCTTTTCGGGCGGCAATCAGCCGATCATCGCATCACACCGCCGTCGGTGGCGTTGATTGTGAACGTCGGCTGTTTGCGACAAACCGATACACGGTTGATGTATCGGCGGTTTCCCACTGTGCGCGTTCGCCCGCGGCCATGCAATCGATCGATGGCCGGGCCGCGTTGCATGCGACAAAAGAGATCATCGCACTTAATAGCAGCTTGCCCGGACTGCTTGTCCCGGCGGATGCGTCGAAACGGCAATCGGGCCGGGGGACTCGACGCGACAACAGCATCCGGCTGCCAGCCCAGAATGCTCGCGACTAGGCGGCCCGCCGCGTTACTTCGGCGTCGTGCAGGGCAACGATCGATGCGTCCAGGCTGCCGGTGTGTTGGACCAGTTCCCGAATGGACGTCGCCAAACGTTCCGTCGGTTCGAACCCCATGTCCGCCAACAATTCTTGCAATTCATCCACGGACATGGCCAGGACAAGTTCTTCGGGCGTGGAAGCCGATTCGGACATTTCGATTCTCGTTGACTCGTGGCGACGGAGGATGCGTCGGCCGATTTTGGATCGACCGACTGTGACATCCATCGATCCAAAACGAGTGTGAACTTGAAACGAATATCCGGGTTCCACCGGGACGGTGGGACACAGCCGACGCTGCCCAAGCGGTTTCCCGAAACCTGTCTATTCTTGGAAACGGTATCCGACGCCGCGGACGGTCTCGATCAGGTCGGCGGCCGCCCCCATTTTCTTTCGCAGGGCACGCACGTGGACGTCGATGGTGCGTTCCAGAACCATGGTGTCTTCACCCAAGGCGGCGTCGACCAACTCTCCACGGCCGAACGCGCGTCCGGGCTGACGAATCAGTGTGTCCAGCAATCGAAACTCGCTGCGGGTCAGCTTCAGCGGTTCGTTTTGGAACGTCACGACGAAACGACGTCGATCCACAGTGACGCCCTTGTGGGTGACCGAATCATGGTCATCGACGATCGGTTCACGACGACGCAGCAGCGCTTTTAGACGCTGTAGCAAGACTTTGTAGCTTTCGACCGGTTTCACGACGTAGTCGTCGGCTCCCACGGCAAATCCGACCACCTGATCGGATTCTTCACCCAACGCACTAAGCATCAGGATCAACGTGCCGCGTGTTTTCGTGTTGGCACGCAACTGCTTGCAAACTTCGACGCCGCTTAGCACCGGCAGATCGACGTCCAAGAAAACGACGTCGGGCAATAGCAAACTGGCCTGTTCCAAGGCCTCGCGGCCATCGGCGGCACGGTGCACTTCGTAACCGGCCCGCTGCAGTTGGTATTCCAGAGTTTCGGCAAGAGGTTGGTAGTCTTCGACCACCAGGACCTTGATTTCAGACATGGGGCTTTGGAGTCGCTTTGTCGGCAGCGGGGACGTGGTCACCATCATGATTTCCAACCTCAGTTTGGCTTCCGCAGGATTGCGGCGGCGTGAATTCGCCTCGGTAAACGAACGGCAGCGTCATATTGGTTGAAAAGTTGTTTTTTCGCACCTGCTGGAACGATTTGGAAATGGTGAATATTCAGTGAATTCCAGGCCCGCGGCACCAGTGGCTATACGACCACCCCTCGAGCATTTCTGGTCGATGATTCGCCCCGTTGTGTTTCGCATCGGTAACCTTGCTCGGCCGGCAACGCGACGGCGAAGCGTGACCCGACACCCGGCCGGCTTTCCACACGAATGTCGCCACCGAGTGCCGCGATTAGGTTCTTGACGATGGACAGCCCCAGCCCCGTTCCACCGCCGGCGACTTCGCGAGTCTTTTCGACCCGATAAAACCGTTCAAAAATGCGATTCAGTTCCTCCGGTTCGATCCCGACGCCGGTGTCATCGACCACGAACCAGCTGACCGGACCTTCGCCACGGACATCGACGACGACGCGACCGCCGTCGTGAGTGTAACGCACGGCGTTACCAATCAAGTTGTTGGCGATCGTCAGCGTTGCCTCGCGGTCAACAAATGCTCGAACCGTGGGGTCCATTTTTGCCGCCTGAAGGTCGATATTCTTGGCCGCCGCGACCGGTCGATAGGTTTTGACCGCTTCGGTGACAACCTCGGCCAAACTGATCGACGCGCACCGTAGATTCTGCTGACCCGATTGTGCCCGAGCCAGTTGCATCATGCCGGCGACCAGCCGTTCCAACCGCAAACACTGTTCACGAATCTGGCTCATGAAGTGAACCGCGGCATCCGGATCATCCTCCAACGCCAGCTCCACAGTCTCGGCGTATCCCTTGATTGCGGCCAGCGGCGTTTTCAATTCGTGCGACACGTTGGCGATGAATTCGCGTCGCACCGATTCCAATCGCCTGGCCTCGGATTCGTCGTGGATCGCCAGCAACAGATTACCTTCACTGCCGGATTCAATGGCACCAACGCTGATCGACACCGGCCGCACCCGCCCCAGCTGACTGACGTCGATATTGACTCGTTTGGACAATTCGCCCGCAAACACCTGTTCGACCGCCGAAACCATCTCGGGCAATCGGACGATCGCCCGCAGGTCACGCCCCAGGTGATGATCCTCCGCCCGCAAACCCAGCAGTTGCTTGGCCATCGGATTCATCAACAATATGGTCCAGTCCTTGTCGATCACCACCACGCCGTCGGACATCTGCGCCAACACCATGGCGTTTTGGCGTGACTGAGCGTGCAGACTTTCGAATCGCTCTTTCCAGCTGTCGTTTTCTCTGGCCAGCTTGTCGACCTGTGATTCGACTTCGTCGCTGCGGATTCGCAAAAACTTGGCCAACAACGCCGCGTAGACCAGACTCCCCCCGCCGATCGCGGGTAACAGCAGCCAATACGATTTCAGCAACAACACCGACGCGACCAACCACACGACCAGCCCCGCCAAAAATGCCGATGGCATGTGGCGTCGCGAACGGGTGATCGATTTGGCGATGGCTCGGCGCATGACCCAACTGTCGGTGGACGTTGCCCCTCAGGGTGCGTCACAAAAAATGCAAAGTCGACGAAACGAACACAGGATAACTGGACCGCAATGATCCATCGTTGTCGGTCGCTCCGGCGCGGTGTGATGCGCTACGGCAGACCCTAGGGAACGCAACGTTCGGTGAAGGCTGTTCTCCGCGAACCGTCCGTTGCTCGTTGCCCCGCCCCGCGATACGGCCGCCCCATCGATTTGCGGTGACGACCGAAAAAGCGTTTCGTTCGATTCAAACGCTTCCTAGACATCTTGCGCAGCCGGCTGGGTCAAGACATCTTCATCGTTTCTTTGCGTGCGGCGCTCACGATAGCTTTTCCAACGCTGTTTGATCCATTCAAACAACACAATCTGGCGGTCACGACGAAGGTGACCATGGCGATCCGCCTGGATGATCTCCGACGTGTCGACGTCCATAGCGGTCAAATACCCGCCGCCAAAACAATACGTGTCCAAACAAATGATGTGCCCCAGGTCCAGCACATTTCCGTGAGGCTGTGGCGTGTGTCCGACGTACACCCGTTTGCCGCTGTGATGCGGCGGCGGAACGTTGGTCAAGTGGTTCCAATAGATGACCGCGTCATCGGTCATTGCCGGCGAAACATCGTGCTGATATCCCGCGTGCACAAAGATCCGATCCGCGGTCTCGTAAAACGGACGCAGTTGCTGGAAAAACTGGACATGAGCCGACGGGACTCGGCTGAGCGATCCGCCGTAACTGGCAAGCGTCGACTTACCACCACTGGCCAACCACACCGCCGGATCGCAACCGCCACACAGCACCCCCAGCATCATGATCTCGTGATTGCCGCGAAGGGTGACGACGCGACAGCGATTCTGCAGTTCCAAGATCTGATCGACGACGTCACGGCTGTTGGGACCACGGTCAACGTAGTCCCCCAGGAAAACGATTTCGTCATCCGCCGCCGGATCAATGGATTCGATCAAGGTGCGCAGCGCCTTGCCGCATCCATGAATATCGCCGATCACCAAACGTCGCATGGTCTAATTCACCGTGGGCGAAACGGACTGCATCCCGGGCACGGTATCACCGAAAACCTCGTTGCCACAGCGGCAAACGCATTGTCGCCACAACTGGTCGGGCGGACCGAACACCAGATCCGACGTCGCGTCACAATACAACCAACCGCCGGCTTGAAATTCCATGTCCAATTGTTGCGGTCCCCAACCGCTGTAGTCCGCAACAAAACGCACGCGGACATCCAAACGCCGGTACAGAATTCTCAAGTGGTCTTCGTCCCCCGTAATCCATGCCGGTGGGTTGCCCAATTCAATGGACATCGATCCCCATGGTTCGGCCGGGTTGTCATGGACGACGCATTGTCCCGATGGGTCATCACCGGGCTGGCCGACCGGATCGCCGACGCCCGCCAAATCGTGCAGAGCCAGCAGCGGTCCTTGGACCGGACCACCGACGTAAATGAAATCGTCGTCTCGGGTCGGCCCTTTTTGAGAACTCATTTGGATCAGATCGCCGAATCTGCGATCGGTCGGACGGTCCAAGGCCAATCCGAACGCCCCCTGCGGATCGTGCCGCAGAATGAACACGACGCTGCGCAGAAAATTCCCGTCGGACAGGTGCGGCGACGCGACCAAAAACTTTCCGGTCAAATCGATCGACATGGCGAAATAGCTTTCCCTCGGGCGTTAGCGACGGAAACCGCGGTGCGGTGGAATCAGCCTTGCATGTCGTCTTTCCAAAGACAGCCCGCCCAAGACAATCCGACACCGAAACCTACCAGCATGTTAACCGACGCCGAAGTGGGTGCGACCTTCTTTCGTTGGCGATCGATCAAGATCGGCAGCGTGCATGACACCGTATTGCCGATGTCGGCCATTTCGATCGGCAACCGCTCGGTGCTGATTTGCATCCGCTGACGCAGCTGATCCAGCATTTTCCAGGTCGCCTGGTGCATCAAGTAGCGATCGACGTCGGCGTCGGTCAGGCCGTTTTCTTCCAAAATTTCTCGGCACAATCTGGGAATCGCTTCGACAGTGAAATTGATCAGGCTGGGGCCGTCCATATACAGCCGACTTTTCCAACGTTTCCGGTGGCGCGGCCGGATCGCATCTTCCGCCGGACGCGCCCCGCCGTCACCGACCAACAGCATGTCACCGCCGCTGCCGTCACTGCCAAATTTAAAACCCCACAACGTTTTGTCCTCGGCCGCGGTGACCATCGTGGCGGCCGCTGCGTCGCCAAAAATGGTCCGCAGGCTCCGGTCCTCCGCGTCGATGTATTTGCTGTACGTTTCCGCAGTGATCAACAAAACATTGCGTGCCGCACCACTTTGGATCAGCCCGTCGGCCATCGCCAGCCCGTAGACGTACCCGCTGCAGCCCAAGTTGAAATCCAACGCACCACATTTCGTCGGCAATCCCAGGCGATCCTGCAACAGACAACTGGTCGTCGGCAGGGGATAGTCGGGCGTCTGGGTACAGAACAGCAGAAAATCGATGTCCGCCGGATCGATCGACTGCTCGGCGAATAATCGCTCGGCCGCCGCCAGGGCCAGATCCGAAGCGGTTTCCCCGTCGGCCGCGATGTGCCGCTGGTGAATGCCCGTCTTTTCAGCGATCAGCGGCAAATCCCAACGCGGAAACATTTGCTGCAATTCATCGTTGGTCTCCACCCGTTCGGGAAGATGCACAGCGATGGGACCAAGCTTGGCGTAGGGCACTGGATTGGTTGACCGTCAAAGGAACCCCGTGGCGGCAAAGTGCCCCGGGTCGTCCGCATCGTGGAAGCCTCCGTGGATATCGAAACGATCGAGTGCCCCCGGGGACCGGGCAACCACCCGCGTCCGGGAAACGACCCGATCGACGACCGCCAAGAAGGCCACCGGAAGATGCGGACAGATCGACTGCGGACGCATTCCGGACAACAAAAAAAAGGCACCCCGAAGGATGCCTTGTCGTCGAGAGCGGCTGATCGGATTCGAACCGACGACAATCACGTTGGCAACGTGATGCTCTGCCAACTGAGCTACAGCCGCGATGCAGGGAAGAAATATAAACGTCCGGCGAAGACTCGCAAGTCCAGTCTGGGATGAATTTACCCGCTTGTCCAAAAAACATGGTTCTCGGTAGACTTCGGGACTTACCCCATCGAATTGCCGGGGCCAAACCGTCACGCCTGGACGTTTTTGCTAACGTCGGTCGCGACCGCTGTCCCCCATCAATCGAATCTGATTCCCATTCACATTCCGCTCGCCCCGAGGCCACTCGCAGGATGTCCACCGACGTTGAAACCGCCGCCGACAACGAAAAGAAACCGATTCAGTTGGACGTCAGCGTTGAAAGCCCGCAAGCTTGTCTTCGCCAAGTGGTTGTAAAAATCCCCCAGTCCGAAGTCGAACGTTACCGCGAAGATGCGTTCAGCGAACTGGTCCCCGAAGCTCAAGTGCCCGGGTTCCGCGCCGGCCGCGCCCCACGCAAGCTGGTCGAAAAACAATTCAAGGATCGCATCGGCGATCAGGTCAAAGGCGCCTTGCTGATGGACAGCTTGGCCCAGGTGACCGAACAACAGGAATTTTCGGCCATCAGCGAACCAGACTTTGATTACGAATCGATCGAATTGCCCGATTCGGGCGATTTTGTTTATCAGTTCAGCATCGAAGTCCGCCCCGATTTCGACACTCCCAAATGGGAAGGCCTGGAACTGACCAAGCCCGTCGAAGACGTCGGCGATGCCGATATCGACGAAGCCCTGGAACGTGTGCTGTCGCGGTATGGCAAGTCGGAAGCCACCGACGAGCCCGCCGAAATGGGCGACACGCTCTTGCTGACCGCGACGTTCAAAGACGGCGACAACGTGCTGTCGACCATGGACGAAGAACGAATCAAACTGCAGGGCACCCTCAGTTTGTCCGATGCGATGGCCCCCAAGTTCGGTGAAACGATGTTGGGCATCAAGGAAGGCGAATCACGCGACGTCGAAGTCGTCCTCAGCGATGGCCTGGAAGACGAAGACCTAAAGGGCAAGACCGTGACCGCGACCTTCGTGGCCGTGGAAGTCTACAAGGTTCAAATGCCCGAACTGACCCCAAGCTTCTTGGAAGAACTGGGCGATTTCGAAAGCGAAGACGAACTGCGTTCCTTCGTCAAAGACTCCTTGACCCGCCAAGCCGACTATCGCACTCAACAGGCTCTGCGTGGCGAAGTCGTCGAGAAACTGACCGGTTCGGCGGAATTCGAATTACCGCCGAATTTGGTGAAGCGTCAAACCGCTCGCGAACTGGAACGAAAGATCCTGGAATTGCGGCGTAGCGGTTTTGCCGAAGACGACATCCGACGCTTCGTCAACGCGACTCGACAAAACGCCCAGGCGTCCACCGAAGCCGCCCTGCGTGAACACTTCATCCTGGAACAAATCGCCGAAGAACAAGAGATCGATGCCGACGCCGGCGACTTCGACCAGGAAGTCGCCCTGATCGCCCAACAAAGCGACCAGCCCGAACGTCGCGTGCGTGCCCGCCTTGAAAAATCAGGCCAGATGGACGCGCTTCGCAACCAAATCGTCGAACGCAAAGTGATCGAACTGATCGTCGAAAAAGCCAAGGTCACCGAAGAAAAAGTCGACTCGCCCAAGGGTGAATCCGACGACTCCTTCGCCGTGTATCACAGCGTGGTTGCATCAGCCGACGAAGAAGCGATTCCCGAAGCCCAGTACGAAGACAACACGCCCAAGGGTGTCGACGATTCGAAGCTGCCCGACGCCTGATCGCGTCGCCTAACCGCTCGATGACCTGATTCCCCTCGGGTCCGAATCACATCAAGCACTGTCGCCACCGGCGGCAGTGCTTTTTTGATGCGTGTGACAAGGATGCCGGAACGATCGCAGGATCAATCCTGTGAAATGCTCCGTTGCCCCTGACGCGTGACGATCGGCACGTAACCGATCTCCAAGCCCTTCGGTGGCGTCACAACCAACGCCCCGTCGATCGCTGCCAGGCTGCCCGATTTCTGCGGCGGCAAATAATCGCGATCGGTGGTCCAGTTTTGGTGCAGCATTTCAATCCGACGCTGCACGTGTTGCCGCTGCGTTTCGGTCAGGTCGGCGTTCAACATCGCCGGCTGATCGGCGAAGCGATACCAGTAATAGGTGACCTCGCTGCCGTCACCCGGATACGCAAGGAACGGTCCGGCGACTGGCCCGGGACGCTTCCAATCGGACTCCGGTCGTTCAGGCGTTTGATAGGCGTCCGTGCCGGGTCGCTCAAATGGCTCGAAACGAACTTCCCTTAGGCCCGTGTCTGACGGAACCTCCGATGCCGCGATCGCCACCCAACGTTTCTTTCCCGCTTCTGATTCATCCAGACGAAAAAAATCAGGCAAGGTCGTCAGCCCTTGATCCGGTTTCGATGCTGTTCTCCACCGATAGCCGAACGTATCACCGTCAAACGCGGACGGCTGTGCGATCGAATTCCAATCAACCAACGCTCGGTCTTCTTTCGCCGTATCGCTGTCATAGATACGCCAAGTGGCCGCACCTTTGCCGGTGAAGTCATGGACCACCGATGCGTCCGGGTCAATCGATCCGTCGGTCACTTCGCCGCCGTCAAACCATCGCGCAACGTCGTCCCACAATGCCGATGACCGATAGGATCGAATTTGCTGAACAACACGTGTTGAACCGTCGCCGGACACCGGATAGCGAACCGGTGCGACGCGAGCATACGTCTGACCGTCCTCGGAGCTTGCGATCTTCGCCGGAACGTACTGAGTTTCCATCTGCAACGCCCGATTGGGATTCACGGCAGCGGAATCCAGCAACTTACCCTCCAGTTCCGGTTTTTCGGTCAGCACTTGGGTCCAAAAATAGGGCGCAAAAAACGCAACCGGTCCTTTGAAATTCTCGGCCGACAGAAACAAGGTCCAGCAACGATTGCCCGTCGCGACCGGTTTGCCGGCGGTCGTCTGCTTCTGCGGCGTCAACGGCAAAGGCAAATAGCCATAGCCGAACCAATCGCCCCGAGTCCCCTGGGCCAGATTCAAACCATCGGGCGGCCACAACAGACGATTGCTCAATTGAACCACGCCGTATTTGCCTTTGGGTTCGTCCCAATCACGCCCCTTTCCGGCCCCCGGACCGTTGGCCCAGCGACGAAAGTTTAGATCAACGCCCCCCATGATGAACTTCGGCGTCGCGGTGGCAAAACGGGTGTCACGCCACCATCCCAAACCGCCCTCGATATCGGTATAGACGCCGGCCTGCAAAGGACGCCGAACCGGCGGGTCAAAGACGGGAAACATCCATGTACCGAACAATCCGGTTTGAAAACGTCGCCCCGGGTAATGTTCCAACAACGGCCAAGCGGACACGTAAACCGAAAATCCCGAATCGTACTCACCTGGCACCTTTTGATTGGGCGCAAGCAAGTAGCCCGCCATCACCGCGTCACGAACCGGTGTCTGTGCACCCGCCGCAGACGCCATCAACACCAACAAACACCAAGCACGCATCACACTCTCCAACAAAGGGGACGGGGGTCTTTTATCACTCGTCTGGCTTCATCCGATGCAGAAACCGGCGCTGCAAAACAAAACGTTGCCGTCGGCCAACGGTACCGGAGACGCCGCGAACAGGGAATCGTCGCAGCGGCATAAGCTGAATGGCCCCACCGCAAAATGCGGGTCGCAGAAACAGTGATTCGATTCATCTTGAACCTTGCCGGTGTGCCCGGGCGACAGTGGAGAACCGTCCTGCAAATGAAGCATGCATCAAGAATTCATCACGGTTGTCAGGCGAACATTCGACGCGGATGACGCGTCAACGATCCGCCACTTTGCGTGGGCGTCCCCTTGGCCGGATGGTGGACCACAATCCTAATCGATCCGCCATCTGCTCGGTCCAATCCTGATCGCCAAAAGGACGATCGCGGTCGACGCTGAGACGCAACGCATCCAGTTCTTTTGAACTCAACGCTTGGTTGACTTTCGACACCCAGTCGGATGCCCTTCGGACAGGCCAAGAAGACAGAATTGCCGGTTTCGGTTCCGGTTTTTGCGACCATCTCCATAGCGATCCATGCCGCCAAGCTTCCGCCTTGCGAACCAATCCAGCCCGCAACGCGTTGCGTTCGACATAGCGACACACGGTCAAAAAATGGGCGTCATCCTGTATCGGAAAACTCTTGAACCGAGACTGATACAGATGACCTTCGCCGCCACGCTGATAGTGTGCATGGTAGCGCAGCGTGTGCGTCGCGGTCACCCAACGCATGAACCGCCCCATCATCCCGTCCTGCAGCGGACGGACGACAAGATGCCAATGGTTGGGCATCAAGCAAAAAGAAAACAACTCCACCGGATACCGCTCCAGACCATCGCCCAGTGTGCGGATGAAGGCGTCATAGTCTTCGTCTTTTCGAAAAATCGCCTGGCGAGCGTTTCCACGATTCAATGCGTGGTAGATCCCTCCCGCCTCATCCACTCTTCGTTGTCTCGGCATCACGTCTCCCTTTTCGCCAATACGCCCCAGCTAATCGTTTATAGCTGATCGTCGCGGCGAACGGGTGGATGTTCGTCACCGAATCCCCGAAAAAGACCCCCGTCCCCTTTTCAGGTAGTTGTTTCGTAGTGGACGATGATCAGGACGTCGCCGGCGGCGAAGGAACTCATCGTTTGACCGCCCGATGACTGGTTGGCCAAGTTGCCAGAGATCGAAAGGACTCGGACGCCACTTTTGCGAAGCCAGCGGTTGATGGTGGCTTCCAGTTCGTCCAATTCGCTGTCGACCGATTTGAAAATCTTGACCTGTTGCATGGCTGACGATTCACATTCTTTGGGGTGACGGGAACAAGAAAATCAAACGATGCCCGATACATCGTTTGATCGCGTTCCCGCAGTGTATGACCGTCGCCGCCGGACAGACAACAAGGCGCACTAGCGGATCGAGTTGCCCGCATCCGGCATGGCTATTCTGGTCGCCGGTTCATCGACGGCGGCGGTGGGCAGCCCCCAATCGCTGGGCGATGTCGCCACGTTTTCAACGTCCGCATCGATTTGGCTCAAACGTTGTGTCGACCCGAGAGGACGCAAGGCAGGTTGTCGGCCTTGATCGGGTTGCCACACACACACCTGGACATCATCAATGATGGCTTCCCCGGCACCGATCAGTTCAAAGATGACGTGCACGTCTGCGTCACGAACGACTTGGCGATACAGACGTACGGGAGTCCATTCGGACTTGCCGCGAACCAAAACGCCCATCGCCTGTCCGCCGATGGAATCGGAAACCAACAGACCGTGATGCGGCGCACCAAATCCCAACGTGCGCACCAAAGCATCGATCCGGATGGCCGAACCGGCTTTCAAGTGAACGCCGGGGCTGCGAATCTGCACCGCCGTCCCGCCATACCCGCCTGGAAGGACGCCGGAAATTTTCGGGGTCACCGTTGCGCGTAGTGCCCCCGCCCCGCTGAACGCCCCGCGACCAACAATACGGACTTCGTTGTGGACCCAATCGGACAAACGTTGGCCCATTTGCCAACGTCCCGTTCCGATCAACTCCGCAGAATCCAAACCGCCGGAGGTCAGACGGTTCGGTCCCCAACCCGACTCGTTCATCAGCGGTCGCCAAATCGCTTGGATCGTATTGTCGCCCAAGTCGATCGGCGGTGAACTTGTCGGGGAAGGCCAATCGGGCATCAACGATTCGGCCAGCTGCCATTGGCTGCGTGCGGTCCAGGCATCGACACGTCGCACTTGGCGGAACCAGTTGTGAAAGTCGCCACCGCGCAGCAGGCTTTCGGAATTCTGTAGCGTGCGGTGTGCCAGGCTCGCCAGTTCATCCCCCGCCGGGCGAGTCGCCGACTGCAATGAGCGCACCAGTTGTTGATCGTCGATGGCTTGCCGGACGGACTGGTTGGCCAATTGCCAACGGTCCTGCGCCGCTTGATTCACAAATCGTCGCGCCGATGCCACCAGCCGAGCCCCCATTCCGGGATCATGGCTGCAAACGATGATTTCTACGAAATCGGGCGACACGATCTGCAGCGAAGCGCCGTTCCCGTCGGCTTGTGGATTCAAACGATCGGCGGAAAAGTGACTGACCCGCCAATAGGTTTTGGCAATATCGTCAGGCGCAAGCCGAATTGCGACGGCCGCCCCGTCGCCGGCCAGAGTCTCGCTGCCTCGGGTGGCGGTGGACGTCAGCAGCCAAGTTTCGAAGTTGTCACCGACCAACCGCGCAGCCGAATAATCACCTTCCACCGTTGGCGGCGATGCCGGACGCACACCGACCACCCATGGTGTCAGTGCCGCGACCAGTCGATTGGTGTAACTGAGGGCTGATGCGCGTTGCGCCGACAAATCGGTACCCGAGCTTAGCGATCGAGTGGAACGGAACAGAATCGCCGACGGCTGTAACTGCAAACCGTGCACGACCTGACGCAACATCGACGGCCACCGAAAAGCGCTAGGACGTGGGGCGCCAATCCCATCGGCGATGCGTTCGACTTGAACCAACAGCTCTTCAACAGGCATGCTGTGCACACCCACGATCCGCTGGGTGTCTTCACCCCAAGCTGGCAATGAAGCCACCAATTCCGCGACCTCCTCCGATGGACGCAGCCCACGACTGGCGTGTGGAAAGTCGCGCACCATCGCGTCGGCCATCGGTGAAAATCGGTCCGCCTGTTCCAACGGGCTGACAATCAGCGGACGCTGCCAAGCCGTGGGCCATCGTCGAAGTTTGCGTGATTGGCGATCAATGGTCTCCGCGGCCGCAGCATCAACGGCGATCGCAGACCCCAGATACCATCCCGCGACCGGATCCAAATACAGTTCCAAATCGGGATCAGGCGCCTCCGGAGGTGGCGCGTACAGGCTGACTCGTTCGGTCATCGCCTCCCGCAAAAGCGATTGTGTCGGTGGAGACGCCAACAACACCGCATCAAACCCCAGAGTGCGCAAGTAACGCAGCGGTTCCCCGTTGTGCTGAATGATCTTGATCAGCTGACCGTGCTGAAAAGCCGAACGATTGTCCGAATCATCACGTTCGGTCAAGCGTCGGGGGGCTGTCGACGAATTCGCCGACGGGTCCATGGCGTCTAACGGTCGATCCGTTTGTCCCGGATAAATGCGGCGCAGCTTGGTGGTCGTTGCATTGACCACTTCCGATCGATCATCCGTCGGCCCGGCAACCGGAGATTCGCCGGGACGCCGGACATACGACATGGGAATCATGCCGACGACTTTCAGCTCGTCGATCCGCAACCGAATGTTTCCGGCACCACAGTAGGCGTTGATCACGACGGCATCGACAAACGGGTCAGACAAGTCAGCACGAATACCGTGGCGTTGCCGGATCGCGGTCGACTGCACCCGCATCATCCTTTCGATCGCTCCCACGCCGATGCGTTGATACTGGCCGTCCGAATCATAAGTCGCGCCGTAAACGATGATCGCCTCGCTCCGGTGCGTCGACTTGTCTTGCACGTGCGGAAATCGAATTCGAAATCCGACACGAGCGCCGGGTTTGGCACAACGCAATGCGACGCTGGCCGACAACGTGTCCAGCGGCATGATCGGTTCCAGCGGATAAACCAACAACGCTTCGCTGCCGTTTCCCGCATTCAGTTCGATCAGTTCGCACGGATTGCCGTCGATTCCGCCGGCAGGCAAATGCGATTGCTTAACGACGGTGGCATCACAGTCGCTTTGATCCAAGAACCACTTCGCCGGTGGCGCGTTCAAGCGGTCATACAGAACCGTTGCCTCGGCGGCCGAGTCGGAATCGGCCCACAAGTTCTGCTGGGCGGTCGGTGCCAGCCAAACGCCGGTGTGCAGTGTCCCGGACGCTTTGGGAATCCGTGGCACCCCCTGGTCCGAACCGTCTTGCGACGGGGCCTGAAAAATCATCGGCTCCTGTGCCACTGTCGGCCGAGATGTGCCGGGCAACAGGAGGCCCATCAGCGTGAAAAGAGTCACCGTCGTGACGACGCCGGTTGGCCGATTGATTTTCGCACGCGTCAGCCTTTGCCGAGACCGCAGATCCGTTCCCGCGTCGATCGGTTTGGGGCAGACAAAGAACATTGATCGTTGACCAAGAGGTGTGACAGCGGAACAATCGACCCCGGTGGCAAAGTGGATGTGGTTCTATCGCCACGTCGCGTTGATTCCCGGCAACATCGCCGCGGGACCGCGCCGTGACGTCCACAAAGCCTTTGACTACCAAGATTTACGGGCCGAAGCCAAGACGAATCAACGTCGATAAAACGCAACACCGGTTTCAGGGACCCACAGGCATCAAATGGACGCAAGTCGTTTCCGAGAAACGACTTAACGACGCCAAAGAGGCCATTTCGCAAGGACGCGGCATCCGGCATGCAAGGAATGATTTCATCGAACCCAATGACGCGACCTATCGGAGCGACCCTCGATGCCCAAAGCAATCGGAAACCCCGTGAGCCCGACCGAAGAAACCCCCAGTGAATTGGTGGAAATGGCCAAAGCGATCGACGCCTTGCCCGCACGTTATCGCGACTCCGTCGCCCCCGCCCTGCAACGTGTCGTCGAATGCAGCACCCGACGCCGCCGCATTTTGAACTTGGTTCAGGAAGCCCTTTCGCAATTGCGATTGGACATGAAGTACTTGATTTTCGACTTGGAAGCGACCCGCCGCGAACGCGACCAGTACAAGGAAATGCTGGAACAAGACGGCCGCCTGTAGGCCCTGATCCAAAGACCCCGCATTGGCGATGCGTCGCATCATCAAGATCGGCGGCAGCCTGCTGTGCCGCCCCACATTGGTTGCCGATTTGCGGCGATACCTGAACGACCAACCGCCGGCCCACAGCCTGTTGGTCGTTGGTGGAGGCAAGATGATCGATGCCGTCCGCGAACTGGACGGTCTACGCCGGCTGCCATCGGCCGATGTCCACTGGATGTGCGTGGATCTGCTTCATGCAACGTTTCAGATCTGTCGCGGCTGGCTAGCCGAACTGGATGCCATCGACCGCCGCAACGATCTAGCGCAGTGGCTGGAACAAACCCAAGATGTGCGGAACACTTGTCCGGATCCACGCACAACCTGGATCAGCCCTCGGGCGTTTTATCGACGCGAAGATGATTCGGGCAGTCTTCCGGAAACCTGGGCCACAACGACGGATTCGATAGCCGCATTGTTGGCGGAAAAGACTTGCGCCGATGAGCTTGTTTTGCTGAAGTCATGCGACGTTGAATCGGAAGCCGACGTGGATCGGATGACCGAATCAGGCATCGTCGACGCGGCGTTTCCGCGTGCCGTCGAACGCTGGATCAAAGATCGTGGCCGTGACGCATTGCAGGTCATGCGTCTGCCGGACGACCACGGTTAGCGAAACTCACCGCCGTCGCATCGACATCGGTGGCATGGCAAAGACGTCCGGCACCAAACGGACGCCGAGATAGATGCCCATACAGACGCCACGAACACCGCTGACAGGATTACGTGACGCCTGAAGTTTCCCGAGACAGTCGCAGCGTGAGCTTAGCCGATCAAGGTTTTCAGCATGGGGAACTTGGCCAGCAATTGTTCCAAGACTTCGTCGCCGACTTTTTCTTTGATGAACTCGACAACCATTTGGACGAAGCCACCGACTTTGTCGGCTTCCAGACCGGATTCCGACAATGCGGCCCCCAATTCGATGCCGCCGCCGGCCGATCCACCCAGCGCAGACGAAGCCATGCCGGCCAGTTTGCCCAACATGCCGCCACCACCGGCGGGCTGAGCGGCCGCGCCACTTGCCGCGGCATCGGAGGCGCCTGGAATTTTGTCGGCGATTTGGCCGAACAAGTCGTCGCCGGCATTATCTTTGATCATCGACATCGCTTTTTCGCTAGCCGTTTTGGCCAACGACGGATCAATTCCCAGTTGCGATGCCAAGCGTTGAATCAGTTCGTCCATGGTTCAGGCTCTCTCCCCGCGGTACACGAGCGTTCAGTTAGAAAAGTTGGAGTGACAAGTCACCAATAATACGGTGTCGTCAAATCAACGCGACATCCGGCCCTGGTGTCCGCGACTTTTCTAGTCCTGTTGATGAATCGTTGCAGGCACCGGGTCACCTTTGGGGATGAATTTCATCGAAATTGAATTCACGCAGTGGCGAACATTCTTTTCCGTAAAACGTTCGCCTTCGAAGACGTGTCCCAGGTGTCCGCCACAATTGCTGCAGATGATTTCCACGCGATAGCCGTCTGCATCGACTTGTCGATCCACCGCGCCGTCGATTTCGTCATCAAAGCTGGGCCATCCACAATGGCTTTCGAACTTGTCGTCGCTGCGGTACAGCGGTTGGTTGCACCGGCGACAGATATAGGTCCCGGGATCCTTGGTCATCGTGTATCCGCCGGGTCCGGGCGGTTCGGTGCCTTTGTGCAGAATCACGCGGGCTTCTTCGGCGGTCAATTTGTTGTATTGCGACGGTGCCTTTTCGGTCATCATTTCGTCCTGATCGGTGCTTGACGAGGAATCCGGCGAACCCGATTCAGCCTCCGCCGCCGGATCGGCCGCCATGCCATCGGTGTCCACATCGGACGGATCGCAACCGGCAACCAGAATCGAAAGAGAGCCGATGGCCGTTGCGGTGGCAATGATTCGGCGGACTGCATCCAATTTCAACGCGAATTCGGTTTTCAAGTTACGCATCCTGGTGATCGGTGAGGGTATTTTTTGCCTCGAGGCAACCGTTGCAGACGAAATCGACGCTCCCGCATCAGACCGATGTCCGTGGTTCGGTGGCTCCCTGATTTCGGTAGACCCCGGATTTCGGTGCCCCAGCAGTCCAGTGTATCAGCCGGACGGTCCTCGCCGAATGTTGGGCCAAGGGTTACCTTGTTCGGTCTTAGCGGCGGTGGTTCGCACTGGACGAAAGCCATCGCCACCAATTCCGCACCGGCCGCCCCCTATTCCCGCCTTGAACCGTTCGCGCGCCGCTGCGTTGCCCGTTGCCGATCCCCCCGCAATTCATTCCCCGTTGCCGCTAAGGCGATAGACGCGATTCCCGCCAATGACACGTCCGGACGAACCCGATCCCGCGAATTCCCCCCAGCCTTATCGGGCGCCGGGTGATCCAGGGCCGGAAGATTCGGGCGGCCCCAAACCGGTACGACAAGCGGCGATCGCATTCATCCTGCTGACGCTGTTTATCGACATCTTGGGCATCGGGATCATCATCCCGGTGTTGCCCGAGGTGGTCGAAGCATTCGTGGGTGGGGACACATCGCGAGCCGGAATTTATGTCGGCGTGATCGCAGCGTCCTACTCGCTGATGCAATTCATTTTCGCCCCGATTATCGGCGCTTTGTCGGATCGTTTCGGGCGTCGGCCGGTGTTGCTGGGTTCGATGTTCGGATTGGGCATCGATTTTTTGATCCAAGGTTTTGCACCGACGATCGCCTGGCTGTTCGCCGGTCGAGTATTGGCCGGGATCATGGGTGCCAGCATCACGACGGCCAACGCTTACATTGCCGATGTATCCGACGACGAAAATCGGGCCCGGAATTATGGGCTGGTCGGCGCGATGTTCGGTCTTGGATTCACCGTCGGTCCCGCGCTCGGCGGTTTGTTGGGATCGTATTGGCTGCGATTGCCATTCTTTGTTTCGGCGGGGTTGGCTTTGGTGAATTGGCTGTACGGCTATTTCATCTTGCCCGAATCATTGCCTCCGGAAAAACGCAGCCCGCTGAATTTAGCGAAAGCCAATCCGGTCGGATCGCTGGGGTTGTTGAAGCGGTACCCAATCGTTGCGGGCATGGCGATCGCCTACGTTTGCGCGTCGTTGGCCCAACGCGGCTTGGAAAACGTTTGGGTGCTGCAGACAGGTTTCCGTTACGGATGGGGAACCCGCACCAACGGCTTGGTTCTGGGCTTGGTCGGCGTGATGGCCATGATCGTGATGGGCGGTATGGTGCGTCCAACGGTACGACGCTTTGGCGAACGCCGTGTGGCAATCGCGGCGACAATTATTAGCGCGTTGGCGTTTCTGGGTTACGGCCTGGCATCCGAGGGATGGATGGTGCCGATCATCATCGTGTTCGGATCGCTGGGCGGTTTGGCCAGCCCGGCGGTGCAAAGCATCGTGGCTTCGGCGGTCCCCTCGGGCGATCAAGGCAAGGTTCAGGGCGCTTTGACGTCGCTGGTCAGTCTGACAAACATCGCCGCGCCGTTGATTTTCACCGCCGGTCTGTTCAGTTACTTCACGTCCGAACATGCGCCGATCATCTTGCCGGGAGCCCCATTCTTTTTGGGGTCGGCATTGCTGTTCGGCGCGGCGATCGTCTTGACCCGCGTGTTTGCCAAGTTCCCTTCGACGCCGCCGGCCGAAGAAGACGGCGAGGACCACGGCGTTCGCTTGAGTGACGCGTCGTCGGTGACGCCACCGACATCGGACGACGGATCAACGGTGGTGGGGCAGGGTGGCCACTGAAAACGGCCGTCCATCAAGTCCCGCGGCATCGTAAAGTCGACGCAGGCAAACCATCCAACGGTGCCAACATTCCACGGTCTCCGGCGTGCCCACCCGCAACGCATCGTCGCGGTCGAATCCCTGTTCGCTGATTTGCACCGTCGTTTCCAGTTGCAGCAACGCTTCCAACATCAGATGGACGCGACAGTCTTCTTCGGTCATGCCGTCGTCGTCATAGACCCAGGCTTGCGGCCCCAGCACGCGATCGAGTGCCCCACACGCAGCTTGGCTGACGTTTTCGGCGTCCAAGACGACGCGGACCGAACCACACTGGACGTAATACTTTGCCATGATCGTTTCCTCCCTAAACCACATCGGTGACAGTGTTGACGCCGGCGGATCACGGCACTCCCGTGGCCCCGTCGTTCGCGTCGACATGGGTAGGATCGTGCAGGCCCGTGACAAGTCTGGTCACGGTGACCGGAAAACCGTCTTTGTGACGCCCGAAGTCTGTTCGTGGCCCGCCCGGTCCAATGGATTTGCCCGGTCCAACGGAATCGCCCAGTCCAGCGGATTCGCCCTCTCACCGGGTCGGATATCGACCGCGATTTCGGCTCACTTTGCCAGTCGCGATGCCGATGACACGGGCAAGCCGGGTTGATGCATCGGTGCCGGCAACGAACACTGTGCTGCTTCAGCGACCGTATTGCGAACGCCATGACGTTCGGATCGGTTCGTCGTCCCAGTCTCGACCGATCTAGCCAAGGACCCGTCTTCCGTGGGAATGCGCACCGCCTTCCGCGCCTTCGCGGCCGCTTTGTTTGACAAGACCGTTTCCGAAAAGATTGACGCCGTGTTGTCCGGCGACGACGTCCAGCCGGCGGCATTGCCAAGCCCCCAGCCACAGCCCGAACCGTCGGCGACGTCCGCCCCCGAGCCGCCCGCACGCAGCGATGCGATCACGCTGTTGGCGACGCTGCAACGCGAATCTCGGTTGGTCGACCTGGTCTACGAAGACCTGACGAACTTTGGCGACGCCCAAGTCGGCGCGGCGGCGCGACCGTGTCTGCAACAGTGTCAAAAAACGCTGCAACGCGTCCTGGACATCCGTCCGATCGAAACCGCCGGTGAAGGCCAGACGGTGAACATCGGCGACCAGCCGTCACCGACGCGGTATCAACGTGTCGGCGACGGCCAAAGCGCGACGCCACGTTTGGTTCACCACGGCTGGGTGGCGGGGCAGGTCAGTCTGCCGGAATGGACCGGCAATGACGATGATGCCGACGTGATCGCCCCGGCACAGGTCGAAGGCTGATTGGCGACACGTCGCGGTTTGGCGGCCACTAAACGTGGACTTCCAGCACGGTTCCGCCCTGGCGTCGCGAATCAATCCGCAACGTCATGCCCGCCGCGTCGGCGCGACGTTGCATCGTCCGCACGCCGTGATGATTGGGCGGTAAGTCTGCCGGATCGAAACCGGTCCCGTCATCGGTGACCGACACACGGTATCCGTCCGCTTCCAGCTGATCTGCGACGATGATGTTGTCGGCCGAAGAATGCTTCACCGCATTTCGAATCGCTTCGGCGATGATCCGGTACAGTTGAATTTGGCGTTCGGCGGAGATGACCGTCGTCGAATCGACGGATCCCCATCGCCACTGCACCCGTTTGTCGTCGGGATAAAGCAACTCGATCACGCGTCGCAGTTCATCACGCCAATTGGCGGAGTTCACGTCGGGCGTGTGTGACCAATTCAAAATCGCCCGCGCCGTTTGCATCGCATCGGCCAGCCAAGCGGACACCTGACGCATTTCGTCGCTATCATGCCGATCGACTGTGGCCCGCGCGACAAACAACAGTGGGATCAAGTCATCGTGGATTTGATCCGCCAGATCCGAACGATCTGCTTCGATGATTTGCGTCGCGGTTTCCAGATCGACGCGAGGGCCTGACGAATCGTTCATACCCAAGCTTGTCGGTTACAGGACGACCGAACGGCCCATCAATCCATGGCACCCTATAGACGCCCCGACCGCGGGTCATTGGCAAACATGAATCAGCTCAGCTGAACCAGCCTTTTTTGTCGAAGCTGGCCAACGCCTTTTCTTCGGAATCGACGATCGAGAACAGCTTGTTCAGCTTCGTGATCTTGAAGACTTCCATGACGTTGGGGGACACTTCACAAAATTTCAGTGTCACGCCCTGTGCCTTGCAACCTTTGTTCAGCATGACCAACTTGGTGATCATCGCCGAGGACATGAAAGACACGCCGCGGAAATTGACCAACAGCTTTTTATGGCCAGCTTGGGCAATCGCTTCTTGCAATTCACGGCCGACTTGCTCGATGCGTTGTCCGTCCAAAATCTTGCTGTCTGTGAATCCCACGACCAAGATTTCGTCGTGCATCTGCGAAGTGATGGCGGACATGCGTCAATTATTCCAGGGCTTCGAAGCTCGTCAGATGTCGCGTTATCGCGACGGTTTGGCACCAGATTAGCAGCCCATCGCTACCCCTGCAATTCGCCGTGCCCCAGATGATTCGACGCCACCGAAAACCGCCACAAGAATCCGACCGAGTCTCGCGGATCGCCATCGGCGTGTTGGAAGCAATCGGACGAATCGGCCGCTGGACTTTGGAAACGGCATTCTTGTGCATCGCCGGATTCGCTCTTGCCGCTGCCATCCACACGGTCGTCGTGATCATCGGCGCAGTCGCCGGTCTGGAACAAACGTTCCTGGACGATCGGATGTCGCCCAACGACATGGCGGCCGCGGGATGGTGGATCGGTTTGGCCGCCGGACTGTTTCGCTTGCCCGCGAATCTTCGTCGACCATTCGGCCAGCAGATCGACGATTCTTCGGAAGACTCCACGGAACCATCGAACGTCGAAGACATGAACGTCGACGACACAAACGTCGAAGGCATGGATCGCGGGCAACGAAGCACCACCGTTTGGGATCGGCTGCGGCACCTGGCGTTGGGTGGGTTGATCGGTGCGGGCGGCGGCTTGATGCTGGCCGTTTATGTTTGTGTTCTTTGTACGGCGGTCCTGCTGTGCCCACTGACCCCGGCGACTTGGAATTCGTCCCTGGTCATCGGGCAAGCCGACGTTGCGGATGGACGCGATCACCCGCACTCGTCCACGGCATCAGGAAATTCCGACGGATCGGTTCAGTTCTGGCACCCGGTATACGGTTCGATACTTTTCTGGTGCGTCGGCGGCGGTACGATCGTCGGTGCCCTTGCGGCCGCGGCGATGTCACCAACGTCGACGCGATCGGATGCTTTGACATGAATGGAATGAATTCGCCCGACTGATCGCCCACGTGCGAAGCCGCGGCCGAGACGCAGTGGTCAAAATTTTTTCGGCCAATCGTCTGATTTTTCGGCTAATAAATCGCTGTCTTCATCGTTGGTCCGATGTGCAGGGCGCCGGGTATGCAAAAATACCGACCGTTGGCCTTGCCGGAATCCTTTTCACGACCAACGACTTATCTCACTTTGCCCACAAGGATGACTGCCGTGTCGATTCGACGAATTGCTTTCGCGAGTGCTTCGCTTTTGTCCGCGTTCCTATTGATGGCTTCACTCGGCATGACGCAAGACGAACCTTCGGATCCGCAATCCCAATGGCAGGCGGTCCAGCAAGCGATCAACCAAGGACGTCCCAAAACGGCCATCGAAAAATTGGATCCGATCGTCCGGCGCGCCGCCGAAAACAAACAGTACGACGAATGGATCAAAGCGGTCACGCAGCGAATCGTTTTGCAGGGAATGATCCAGGGCAACAAGCCGGAAGAAAAGATCACCCGAATGCAAACGCAGATCGATCAGGCTCCCGACGAGGTGCGTCCGATCCTGCAAGCTATCGTTGCGAACTGGTACTGGCATTACTTCCAACAAAACCGCTGGCGTTTCATGCAGCGGACCGAAACGGAAACCGCACCGAGCGAAGATTTCACCGAGTGGAGCCTGCCACGAATCTTGCGTGAAATTGATCGCCAATTCGACTTGGCCTTCGAAGACACTGACACATTGAAAGCCGCCAAGGTCGAACAGTACGAACAGTTGCTGGACAACCATGATCGTGGTGCCAACTTTCGGCCGACGTTGTATGACGTGCTGGCCCACAACGCGTTGAATTTTTACAGCAGTGGAACTCAGGCGGGCAACCAAATCGAAGATGCCTTCGTCTTGTCGGCCGACGACCCAATCTTCGACACCACCGAACGGTTCCTTGCCTGGACGCCGGACACGTCTGATGCCGATTCATTGTTGCTACGATCGATCCAGCTTTATCAAGACCTGCTGCGGTTCCATGCCGACGACGAATCCCCCGACGCGCGATTGGACGCAGATTTAGGTCGACTGAACTTCGGCAACAACCACGCCCAAGGCGACGACAAGACCCAGCGTTACCAGGCGGCCTTGGAACGTTTCATCGAAGATCACCGCGGCGAAACCGTCACCGCGCGAGCGATCCACGAACTGGCCCAAATTCACTTCAACAAGAACGACCGCGTCACGGCACACCGACTGTGCATCGGTGCGTTGGAAGATTATCCGGATTCGATCGGCGCGAATCGTTGCTTTAACTTGCTGGAACAGATCCGCAGCAAATCACTTCACATCGAAGCCGAACGTGTTTGGGCCGACCCTGTACCGCCGATCCATGTTCGCTATCAAAACATCACCAAAGTTCACTTCAAGCTGGTCGAATTTGATTTCGACGATTTCGTCAATTCGGATCGCTATCGCCCGATGCAGATGGATGACGATTTTCGCGATGCATTGTTGTCGATGCCGGCGGCCAGCACTTGGGAAGCCGACCTGACCGACCACGGTGACTTTCGCCAACATAGCCATTCAGTCAAGGTTCCCGATGGGATCACCCCCGGTTCGTATTACCTGCTTGCCAGCCAGTCGGCGGACTTTGCCAAGTCGGACAACCAGCTGAGCATCGCCGAGGTCTGGGTCAGCGATCTGGCGTTGGTCATTCGAGACGACAATCGCACCGGTCGCTTGTCAGGTTTCGTGCTGAACGCCAAATCCGGTGAACCGATCCGTGGTGCCAGCGTGCGATCTTGGATGCGTGAACCGCGGACCAATCGTTTTCGCCCGCTTCGTACCGTTCGCAGCGATGCAAACGGGTTGTTCCAAATCAACGCCGCCGATCGCAACAGCGTGATGCTGCTGGCCAGCCACGACGGAAATCGTCTGAGTTCACACAACTACTTCAACACCCGACGCGTTGAACCGAATCACCGAACCAACGAATCCACTCAGTTTTTTACAGACCGCAGCCTGTATCGCCCCGGTCAAACGATCCGGTTCAAAGGCATCTGTTTGTCGGTGTATCAACACCAAGACCAATACAAGGTCCTGAAGAATCGATCGCTTAGCGTGACGTTGTCGGATCCGAATGGGAAAGAAGTCGAAACGCTGAAGGTTCGCACCAATGATTACGGCAGCTTTTCCGGCAGCTTCACCGCCCCCCGGGACAGGCTGACCGGACGTATGACGTTGAAAGTCGTCGACGGACCTCGCGGTCAAGCCAACATCAACGTCGAAGAATA
This sequence comes from Crateriforma spongiae, assembly GCF_012290005.1. Lineage (NCBI taxonomy): Bacteria > Pseudomonadati > Planctomycetota > Planctomycetia > Pirellulales > Pirellulaceae > Crateriforma > Crateriforma spongiae. The sequence goes on along the minus strand of NZ_JAAXMS010000005.1, from coordinate 5,817 downwards.
CAAACGTCCGAAATTTCAGGTCGAACTGGAACCGCTGGCCGACCAAGCGTCTTTGAATCAAGTCGTCACGGCGACGGGCAAAGCAACGGCTTACACCGGAGCGGCGATCAACGATGCCAAAGTCACTTGGCGTGTCGTGCGATCGGTCAACTATCCGGTCTGGTGGTACTGGCGTTACTGGTGGATGCCGCCGCAAAGCAGCAGCCAAGAAATCGCCCATGGCACCAGCATGACCGACGGGTCCGGTCGATTTGAAATCGAATTTACGGCGAAACCGGATGCCAGCGTTGCCAAGGATTCCGAGCCGACGTTCCGCTATGAGATTCACGCGGACGTCACCGACACGACCGGCGAAACACGATCCGACAAGCGGACGATTCGGTTGGGATACACCAGCCTGGCCGCATCAATGACGGCCGACGATTGGCTGACCGAGGGCGAACCGGTATCGATCCGAATCCGCACGACTTCGCTGGACGGACAACCCCAAGCGGCAACCGGAACCGTGAAGATTCACCGCTTGGTTCAGCCCGACCAGGTGACTCGCCAATCATTAACGCGTGCTCCTGATCCCTTCAGCCCGCCGGCGTTGTTCGACGAAGGTGAAACGAAATCGCCCGACGAAATCGATCCCACCAATCCAAACTCCTGGCCGCTGGGCGATGTCGTCGCGGAAACCGAATTCGAAACCAACGCCAGCGGCCAGACCACGTTCAAAGCACCGCTGGATGCGGGCATCTATCGCGCGGTGCTGACCAGTCGGGACGATCGCGGCAATGAGATCTCGGCGTTGCTTCCGATGCAAGTGCTGGACTTGGACGCCAAGCAACTGGACATTCGGCTGCCCGAGATCTATCAAGCCAAATCGTGGTCGGTCGAAGTCGGCGAGGACTTTCAAGTCTTCTGGGGCAGCGGATATGAACAAGCACGAGCATTCGTCGAAATCGAACATCGCGGTAAGGTGCTGAAATCTTTCTGGACGCCCGCCGATCGAACCCAAGCATTGATCGAACAGAAAGTCGAACCCGGAATGCGTGGCGGGTTCACGATCCGCACCACGATGGTTCGCGAAAACCGTGCTTTCCTGCACAGCAACACGGTTTCGGTTCCCTGGTCGAACAAGAATTTGTCGATCCGATGGGAACACTTCGTCAGCAAGCTTTCACCGGCGGAAAAACAAACGTGGACCGCCATCATCGAAGGCCCTGACGCCGAACGAGCGGCCGCCGAAATGGTGGCGACGCTATATGACGTATCGCTAGACGCGTACCAACCGCATCAGTGGTTGCAACGCTTCAGCGTCTTTCGCCGTGACGGATCATCGGTGCGATCCTATTTCCAAAACCACAACCAGAACTTGCAAGTTTTCTGGAACGACTGGACCACCCGCAATCGCGACGGCAGCTTGGTGTACCCCAGCCTGGCCGGTGAATTGGTCCACAACTTCATGGGCTATCAATTCATGCGTGGCCGCATGATGCGAGGCGGCATGGGTGGGGCCATGGGACGTTCGAACATGTTTTTTGGTGCCGCGCCCCAGGCCGCACCGATGGCAGCCAGCGCGGAAATGGCCGACGCATTTGGAATGGACGATGCGGAGGTCGCCGAGGGAGCGATCATGTCCAAAGCGTCCGCGGGAATGGGGGGCATTGGCGGAGGCGGTGAGGCGGAACAAGCCCCACAGCCCGACATCGATCTGTCGGGTGTTCAAGCCCGCAAGAATTTGAACGAAACCGCGTTTTTCTTCCCACACTTGACCGCCGGTGACGACGGCACGGTGCGGATGGAATTCACGATGCCCGAAGCCCTGACCGAATGGAAATTCATGGGCTTCGCCCACGATACGGAATTGGCCAGCGGCGGTCTGATCGACAGCGTGGTGACCAGCAAGGATTTGATGATCCAGCCGAATCCGCCGCGTTTCTTACGCGAAGGCGACCAGATCGAATTCACCGTCAAGGTCAGCAACCTGTCGCCGTCACGGCAAACCGGCACTGTTCGACTGACGTTTGCAAACGCTCGCACCGGAGATTCCGTCGATGCGTTGCTTGGAAACGATCCGGTCGATCAAACCTTTGAAGTCGCCGCCGGTGAATCCAAATCCTATTCTTGGCGATTGAATGTTCCCGACGAAATCGGATTCCTGACCTACAAGGCGGTCGGCTCGACCGGGCGTCTTTCCGATGGCGAAGAAGGCTATCTGCCCGTCCTGTCGCGTCGCATTCTGGTCACCGAATCGTTGGCGTTGCCGATCCGTGGTGCACAAACCAAGGACTTTCGTTTCGACAAATTGGCCGATTCGGCGGGGTCGGAATCGCTGCGGCACCAGTCGCTGACCGTGCAAATGGTTTCCAACCCGTCGTGGTACGCCGTGATGGCACTTCCATACCTGATGGAGTTCCCGCACGAGTGCAGCGAACAATTGTTCAACCGAATTTATGCCAACGCGCTGGCGCGAAAGATCGTCAACAGCGATCCAAAGATCGAACGCATCTTTGAACAGTGGCGGGGCACCGAAACGCTGGACAGCCCACTGTTGAAAAACGAAGACTTGAAAGCGGTCATGATCGAAGAAACGCCCTGGTACCGCCAAGCCCAGGCCGAAAGCCAAGCTCGGCGAAACGTCGCGGTGCTTTTTGATACCAACCGTTTGAACGATGAACTTGATCGTGCGGTGGAAAAGCTTGCCGATCGTCAACTGGACGACGGCACCTGGTCGTGGTTCCCCGGTGGACGACAAAACCGATACATCACCCTGTACATCGTCACCGGTTTCGGCCGCCTGGATCATCTGGGTGTGAACATCGAAACCGACGTGGTCGACCTTGCGATCCCGGAACTGGATACCTGGATGACGGAGATCTACGAAGACATCAAAGCCAAGGACCGAGACAAGCATCACCTGTCATCCACGGTGGCGTTGTATTTGTACGGCCGCAGCTTTTTCTTGAAAGATCATCCGATCGCTGCGGAGCATCGCCAAGCCATCGACTACTGGGTCGATCAAGCATCCACGCACTGGTTGAAACTGGCCAACCGACAGTCGCAGGCACACTTGGCGATCGCCCTGAATCGGTTCGGCAAAACGTCGCCCGCACGCGACATTATGGTGTCGATCAAAGAACGTAGCGTCACCGACGAAGAAATGGGCATGTTCTGGCGTGACACCGAACTGTCATGGTGGTGGTACCGTGCCCCGATCGAAACCCAGGCGATGATGATCGAAGCCTTCGACGAAGTCATGGACGACCAAGTTGCGGTCGAAGACTGCAAGGTCTGGTTGTTGAAGCAAAAACAAACCCAAGATTGGAAAACAACCAAGGCCACTGCCGACGCCGTGTACGCGTTGCTGTTGCGTGGTGGAAACGAATTGGCATCCGACGAAATCGTCACCGTCGCGCTGGGAGGTGAAGAGATTCAGCCCGAGCGGATCGAAGCGGGCACCGGTTTCTACGAACAACGATTCACCGGGTCAGAAATTTCCGCCAAGCAAGCGGACGTTCGTGTCACGAAGGTCGACGATGGCGTCGCTTGGGGCAGCGTGCACTGGCAATACATGGAAGACATCGCCAACGTGACCGCTCATGAAGGCACGCCGCTGAAACTGTCGAAACAGTTGTACGTCAAAAAGAATACGGCGTCGGGCCCCAAGTTGCAGCGTGTCGATGGCCCGGTGGAAGTCGGCGATGAATTGGTGGTGCGTCTCGTTTTGGCGACCGATCGCGACATGGAATACTTGCACCTGAAGGACCACCGCGGCAGCGGTACAGAACCTGTCAACGTGCTGTCGTCGTATCGCTATCAAGACGGATTGGCGTATTACGAATCCACTCGTGATACCGCCAGCCACTTCTTCATCGACTACCTGCCCAAGGGCAAGTACGTGTTCGAATACTCGACCCGCGTCCAACTGCGTGGTGAATATCAGACGGGCCTTGCGAACATCCAATGCATGTACGCACCGGAGTTCAACAGCCACAGCGAAAGCCTGCCGATCCAGGTCCAGTGAGCATTCACTGTTCGATTGGCGGGCATCGTGCGGTATGCGCTGGAGTCGCGAACACGGCCGGTCGCTAAACCGAACGCCAATCCAGACCCTCGTTCAATTCATTCAAATTGCGAGGGCCGTCGGGGGTGACGAAACAAACGGACTCAAAATCCTATCCCCACCAGTTTCCATGCAGCTATCGATGCCGCGCTATGGTCTCGGCAAACATGACTAACCGTGCCGCTCGTGCCTGAATCCTTCCCCACTGTCTCCCTTCTTTCGCGGCGAACACTTTTCATTCTTTTTGGCATTTTGCTGAAACATTTTGTTGCCCCCCCCCATTTTTTTCCGTTAGAACAGTTTTTGGTCAGGGTCAATTGGGCAACAAGCAAGTAAACAGTTGGGGCCAACGGCACATGTTGTCGAAGCGATGTTTGAATTGGCGCGGTGCTCTGTCAGCCACCGCCACACGGCTCAATACGATGTCGTTGAACGAGCGGATCAAATTGGTCTCGCAAATGGGTCACCTGAGCAGATTCTGCGTTTCAGCTTTCTGGACGCGATGTTGTGTGGTTTTGCTGTGCATCCCATTTTCGGCATCCTCCCTTGCTAATCAGGTCAACACCGACAGTTCGGAAGGAGACGTCGTTAAAGGGCCCAGCAAACGTGTGGTGCAGATTGAGCGAGCCTGCGTCTTGACGAGAGTTGAGCGCAGGTTGCCGCGAGTCGAAGTGGATTTCGGTTCACACCTTCCCGGAACGGTTATCGATTGCTTGCTGACAGTGAAGAATCACACCAATTCTGACTTGGTGTTCAGCTCTATCCAGCCCGGATGCCAATGCCTTTCGCTATCTCCACGCTCGGGTGTGCTGCCTGATAAATCTAATCAGGTTTTTCGAATCAGAATTTCAACGCCGACCAATCCTTCCAAAGTTCGTTCGGAAGTCGGAATCTTGGCCCGGCGTGCCAACGGTTCACCACTTTTTTCGATACGACCATTCTTCTCGGCCAGTGGCGTTGTTGCCTTTGTCCCAAGCTATGTGGATACCGAAATCCCAGTGGACCAGGATAATCATGAGATCCAAATTCCATTTTTGCTGGGGGCCGATACAAAGCAAGAACTTATTGACTTAACGGCAAGCCAATCTCTCGCGAATATCGAGACCACGTTAGACTTTGAAAACTCAGTAGTTCGCATGCGAGTTAAGCGGAAAGCCATCAAGAATGGCCCCATCGCCGGATCGCTCAAGCTGACCAATATTGAAACCGGATCGTCAAGCGACGTCATGATTGACATCTCGACATCGCATCCGTTGACCGTTGCACCGCGGACGCTTGTCATGCACCTCGACGCGGAACAAGGCCGATATACGGGCAAGATCGTAGCGTCCGACCGTCGGCCAGATGGTGACGGATCCAAGCTGAAATGTGATTTCTATGCTACTTCCAAACCATTGGCTTCTGAACGAGTGCGTCAAGTTGGCCAGGTTGGCATCTATCGAATCTTCTTCGATGCTCCTGATCCGGCGTCAGAACCGCCGGAAAACCTTGTGATCGAATGCCGGTTGATGGCTGGCAAGTTACTACGAACGGTCAAGATCCCAGGCGTTTTTTCTTCAAGATCTCCCAACCAGGAATGACAAATGAAGCGAATCGCCAAGCTCCTTATTGCTATTGGACTCTTTATCGCTGCCTGCGTGGCAAACCTCTTGAGCACCAATTCCGCCCAAGCAATCTGCACAGTGGAAATCACCAACAATTGCATAGACATCGTTGAAGATGCCTCCGCATGCGCGGACACTGACTGCGAACCAGGCTACTACAGTCCC